>JBBQUP010000030.1:0-31774 GCA_038212305.1 Bacteroidales bacterium | reverse complement strand
ACGCAGAGATTATTATTTGTCGATCGGGTTATTCAACTATTATGGATTTAATTCGTTTACAAAAAAAGGCTCTTTTAGTGCCAACGCCTGGACAAACAGAACAGTTGCTGCTTGCATTTCATCTACAAAAGCGAGGTTTCTATAAATCGGTATTGCAGTCGAAAATCAATCTCAAAGATGATTTAACTGAAATAAATTTATTTTCACCACCGGCAAATAGCACGAATGATTTTTTCCCGTTTAATGATTTTAAATTACCGAAAACTAAAATCTACTAAAAACGACTCTTTCTTACTTGTATTTAAATATTTTATCATTCAAATACGATCATTCATCAAAATTATTTAACAAACAAAACAACCCACAGTACAACCTTGTTGGAAATATGTTATAACTTTTTTGTGAATTGAGCGTATTAAAATACAATTCGCATTATTAATAATTACCAACATGATTTACTCCATTGCTACGTTATTTATCCTTATCTCTGGATGGTTTTGGGTAAGCCGATATGGATTGAAAATAATGGCTGAAAAGAAAGCAATTAAAGGTTTGGAGAAGATTCTTTTTATTAGCGAATCCAAACAAAAGAAACATGTCTTACAGCTTATTCATCAAATTACAAACCAACGTATTACCGACGATCAGGCTTTAGATTATTTCTTGAAAATTAAAGGCTTGCAAACCATTAACTTTAACGGCCCAATTGATTATTGGGTTAAGAAATATCTTTTATCTTCAACTAAAGTTAAGCTTAACTATTTTGAGCAAGTAAAGTTCTATGAAACGTTTTTGAACTTTCCCGTTAGTCAGTTGCGCGTTATTAGGCAAACAGATAAATCACCTCTTTCGAATTTTCCGCTAACAGAAGCCGCACAGGAATTAATTCGACAAAGTATTCAACTAAAAAAACAACAAGCATAAAAAAAAGGCCTTATGGCCTTTTATTTTAAAGTAAATGAACTTGTTCCAATGTGTTTTCCATCACAAAAAATATCTGCTACATAGTTGCCATCGATAAGTTCTCCTTCAACGGCATTGTAAAAAAGACAAACATCTAAATCGGCTCCGCCGTATTCGACACTTCTTGTGGCCGAAAAGTTTATTTTACTTCCCTCAAAGGCAAATAAATCATCCATCGACTTAACTAATAACGACTCATCGGGGCGCATTAAGCGTAAATACACCGATTTCATACCCACCGGGGCTGTCACATTTTTCATTAATGTAAAGCAAACCCGAATTTTTTCAGTTTTAGTTGTTCGGTTTGTCTCTTTTCCTCTTGAATTGAGCGCCATACACTCCAAGCTTTTCAGTTCCAACTTCGAGGCGATTTCTACTTTATCAACTAACGTATTTTTCTCTTTCTCGAGCTCTTGAAACGAATCTTTGATTTTAGTGTATTGCTGTTTAACAACCTGATTTTCTGTCGATAACACTTTGTTTCGAGCATTGAGTGAATCAATTTGCATCACAAAGTTTCGCATAATATTTCGTAGCGATGACAACTCCTTTTTATATTCACCAATTTGAGCTGAATTTGCTGATTTAATGGTTTTTATCTCCTCTATCAACATAGCAATTCGTTCACGCTCCTTAGAAAGCAATTTACTTATGGTGTCGTTATTTGTATTCAAAGAGTCATAATCCAAGGCAAGATCTTGAAAATCTCTTGCCAACATGGCTTTTTCAATAGTTAACTCATCTATTTTAACTTCACCTTCCTTTAATTCTTTTTTGGTCAATACCAAGTAGCCTAACACGCCAATTAGAGCAATAACTAGTACAATAAGTATATGATTGGTTTTAATGCCCTTTGGGCTTTTGATTTGTTCTTCCATATATTTAAAAGCATTTTTTGCGCTTCAAAGATAAATGAATTTAACACTCAAATCAAAAAGATGATTCTATTATTAAATCATCAACATATTATTTTGTAACCCAACTGATTAAGTTTTAAACCTTTTCGATTAGTGAAGTCAAAACTAATTTTACTTGTTGAAAAACTCCGATTCAAACTATTTTTCAATTATTTTTACTGCATATTTTAAATCGCATCATGATTAAAAAACAAATTTTCAACCAATTATACATTGTTTCAATCGTTTTAGGTATTGTATCAGCCTGTGCAAATCCTGGAACACCAACAGGAGGTAAAAAAGATGAAACTCCGCCTGTAATAAAGGAATCAACGCCAGCACCTAATTCATTAAACTATAAGGGAAAAGAGGTTACTATTACATTCGATGAAATAATACAACTAAAGGAGGTTAACCAAAAATTAGTTGTTTCGCCTCCGTTAAATAAGCAACCAGCCATAATTTCAAGAGGCGATGAACTATTAGTTACTTTCGATGAACCATTGCAGGAAAATACTACCTACACTTTAGATTTTGCTGACGCCATTACTGATAATAACGAAGGAAATGTATTAAAAGATTTTCGGTTTTCATTTTCAACTGGAACTATTGTTGATTCTCTTTCAATTTCAGGGAATGTGTGGATGGCTAATGATTTATCGCCGGCAAATGGAGTGTTAGTATTTATTCATGAAAATCTTGCCGATTCGGCTTTTACCAAATTGGTTCCTATTCGATTAGCTAAAACGGATGCAAAAGGACATTTCTCAATAAACAATATCCGTCCCGGGTCATATCGAATTTACGCCTTAGATGATGCCAACAGAGATTACAAATACGATCAACCGGCTGAAAAAATTGCTTGGTTAGATGACATTATTATTCCTAAGTTTGAATACAAAGAGGTGACTGATTCCATTAAACCCGATTCGGTTTCAATTCATCAAAAGCTTTTTTACCTTCCTGATTCACTGAATCTATTCCTTTTTCAGGGAGAAGATCCATCGCAATATTTGGTTAAAGACGAAAGACCCGAAAAAGCCTGTATCAATCTTATTTTCAAAAAAAATTTAGAAACGCTTATTATTCAACCAGTTGATACTGTATTTAAAGCAGGCTGGTCTCAACGAGAATGCTCGATAAACAAAGATTCGGTTAAAATATGGATAACCGATCCTGATATTTACGAACGTGATTCGATTACCTTATCAATAGGCTATTTGCAGGCTGATTCATTGAATCAAATAAAACTAAAAACAGACACCATCACATATTATCATTTTGAGATTGCTGATAAAAAAAAGAAAAAAAATGATGCGCCCAAAGAGCTTCCATCCTTACAACTATTAAATCTAAAAAGCACAATCGACTTATACTCAACCTATACTTTCTCAACTAATTCAGCTATAACACATTTCAATCCTGAAGGATTTCATTTGTTTGAAATCCCCGATTCGATTCCATTGCCTATCAACATGTTAATTGAACAAGATAGTTTAAGCATTCGGCAATTTATTATCACTTACCCATGGAAACCAGGTGGCAAATACCAGCTTGAAATTGATTCTGCTAGTTTAGTCGATGTTTATTACTTGGCAAATAAGCCAATCAAGCAAAAATTTTCGATAAAAACAGTTGATAGTTATGGTACAATTTATATAACGATTGATAATCTTCAATCTAATTGGATTGTTCAAATAACTAATACATCTGATGTTGTTTTAAGACAGTCGAAGGTTCCTGAAAATGGTAAAATTGCATTTCGATATGTGCCTCCAGGTGATTACATGTTCAAAATTATTGTCGATAATAATAAAAACAACAAATGGGACTCCGGAGATTGGGGGAAAAAGCAAAAGCCTGAAGAGGTAATTTATTATCCATCAAAACTATTAATAAGAGCCAATTGGGATCAAGAAGTAAAATGGGATCCTAAAAGTTTTAACAGGTATAAATTTGCTGATAAATTCAGAAAAAATTCATCGACCAAATAAGAACAAACAGTTTTTTTAAAAACTTAGTAACTTTTTAAATTTAAATTAAATAAATTCAGAGATAGGAAGAATAATAGATATTAGACAGTTGTAGCTAATTCAAGAAAACGACTTGCATAACTAGATAAATTTTATCTTTGAAAGAAATTTTGGTAAATGGAATTAATACAAAATACGAACGAATATAAAAAGTGGATTGATGAATTAAAATCTGAAATTCAGAAATCTCAGATTAAAGCGGCGATTTCTGTGAATCAAGCCCTTTTAGATTTTTATAATCGTTTTGGAAAGCAATAACAAATTTCTCTGATACATTACCGTCTCCACAATCAGAATTGGCAATTGAGACATTAAAAGATCCATATAAGTTTGATTTTTTGACTTTGGGCGAAAAAGTATTAGAAAAGGACATAGAAGAGCATTTGGTAAAACACATTTACTTCTTTGCAAAAGTAAATCAGAAGTGATAGCAGAATATGCACTTCGAGGAACAACTCAGCCGATTAGAGTTGCAGAATATGAAATCGTGAAATCTATACCGACAGACTTAAAACCTGAGTTGCCAACTATAGAAGAGATAGAGAAAGAACTGACTACATTAATACATGAAAATAAGAGTCGTGATAGTGAGTGATTTAAGCGTTTGTAACCCGCTTCAACTTTGCTATATTTTGATAGAAAAGCGCCCCTCGCAGTCGGCTACTATTCTTATACTAAACGATAAGATATTTTAGATAATTCCGGAAGATGAACATTATATCTTCATCTTCTTATCTTCTCTTTATATAATTTTGACATTTATATAATTTAAACAATTTCTTACATCAGGGTGAAAAATATGACGATAATATTGAGGAAGAACTGGAAAGCCTGTACATTTTTAATCGCTCTCTTTTTCTTAGCACATTCTACATTTAGTCAATGCAATGAAATAAACACCGCTTTTAAAGAAGGAGAAAAAGTAACTTATAACGCTTACTATAATTGGCATTTTATATGGATGAATGCTGGTTTGGTTACTTTTAAAACCGAATTGCAAAAATATCAGAATAAGTCGTGCTACAAATTGTCATCGGTTGGTATAACTCACAAGAACTACGATGTTTTTTACAAAGTTCGCGACACCTTTATTTCTATTGTTGACACAGCTTATCTGGCTCCCCTTTATTCGAAACGTATTACAAACGAAGGAAGTACGCAAGGAAGCGAGAATTACAATTTTGATGAATCCAAGAAAACTATTAGTTCATTTATTATTAATGAAGAAAAAAATGGTGTTAAAGCCAGCATACCATGGCAATCTTGTACTTTCGATTTGCTGACGATGGTTTATAGAGCTCGCAACATCAACTTTAACGTCTATAAAAAAAACGATAAAATACCAATCAGGTTAATTGTTGATGGAATAATTTACAATTTATACATCCGCTATTTGGGACACGAGACTATTAAGACAAAGGAAGGGCGAACATTCAGATGCATTAAGTTTTCGCCACTACTTATGAAAGGAACCATATTTGAAGCGGGCGAAGACATGACTGTTTGGGTGACCGATGACAAAAATCGCATCCCTATTTTAGTTGAAGCCAGCATTTTAATTGGTTCGGTTAAAGCCATGTTTGTGAGTGCCGAAGGTGCAAAGTATCCATTTGAGTCTGAAATAATAAAATAGCCATATGTCGAACAAACCTTTAATTAGCTATTTTAATGAATCATTAAATCAATTTAGTACGCAACTTTTTATTGCTGGTAAAGAGTTGAACTCCGAAGCCATTCACGATTTTCGCGTGGCATACAAACAATTAGATTCAATTGTAGCTTTTTTAAACTATTCATTAACCGACAAGGATATTAGTTCGATTCAAAATTGGTTGCAACAACTAAATACTATTTATCGAAAAGGTGGTAAAGCACGAAACTATAATGTTGTTTTAAAAATTGGAACACAATTAAAAATTTGGGAAATATTGCCTAAAACTGAAATTGAATTGCTAGCGAAATCAAAAATACATCAGGAGGCGTTTTACCAAGCGGTAAATAATTTCAAACTACCTCGAAAACAAATTATTACTGCACAAATTAAACAACTCGAACAGAACAAAAATACTCCAAGTTTAATCACTTCGTTTATCGACCAAAACATTCATCATGCAATACTTATTTTAGAGCAAAACCCTTCGGAAGAATGGCATAAAGCTCGAAAACTTATTAAACATTCCTTTTTACTCCTCGAAGGATTAAAGAACAATAAACCGTTACTATTTTCGGATCAATTGCAAATTTTATGTGGCATTTTAGAACATGACTTAGGTAAATGGCACGATTATATTGTATTTACCAAGGTTCTGCAAAAGCTGTCAATTGAAACCGATCAATTGTTTGAGGATATATTTACGCTTGTAAAAAATGAAACAGAACAATACCAGCAAAAAATAAGTGTTCGCATCCCCTTGCTAAAAGAATTAGCTAACTCAATGGACTAACTGTTGGATGAAAAGCAACATACGAGTGTCTACGGAAAAACTCACGCAGTTTTATTATCTATTTTTCTTTTTCCACATGCATTTGGCTTTTATAAAAACCAAGTTGCTTAATTGTAATAAAATGAAAGTATTATCCTAAAAAAAGAGCGATATTAAATACCGCTCCATATGTTTTAATGTAAAAATCAGTTGGTTAGCCAATCAACTCCTCGTATTGCTCAGCTGATAAAAGTGTATTGATCTCTGATGAGTCGGACATTTTTATTTTTATCATCCATCCACCTTCGTAGGGATCTGTATTAACTAAATCGGGTTGACTGTCGAGTTGTTTGTTGACTTCAATAATCTCGCCACTCACAGGCATATATAAATCCGACACAGTTTTAACGGCTTCAATGGTTCCAAAAACTTCTTCTTTTGCCAATACTTCACCACCTGTTTCAACCTCAACAAATACTATGTCACCTAATTCTCCTTGCGCAAATTCTGTTATACCTACCAAGGCAAAATCACCATCAAAACTTACCCATTCGTGATCTTTGGTATACTTAAGGTTTTTTGGAATAATCATGATACGGAATTATTTAGTTGTTATTAATTGTTCCAAAAGTATAACTTTTCCATTTATAAACGAATGAGAGAGGACAGCAAACTTTCAAAAAATGAAAAAAATCATGAATTTTAATCATTCTGAGCGAGCTTTCTTTCATTGATTTGCAAAAAGTTCATCTTAAAACTCATAATTATTGAGTTAAAGTGAATCGGAAGCTTAGTCCAAAATTTGTATTTGTGGTTGGATAGGACAAGGATACATATGGGTTGCTAATATTGGTATCGTAAAATAGTTGAAGGTTGAATCGATCACTCAAAGCATAATCTCCTGTGAATTTAACCGATATGATTTTTTGTCCCGAAGTTAATTGATCAACTAAATCTTCGATTCTACGGATAATTGAAATATTGTCGCGTATTGAAATATCTGCGCGGAGATTTAAATCGCTGTTGAACGTTTTATTGCCAATTTTCAGTGCTAGTTTATCAAATCGATAACCCATTCCAATAACCCATTCGTTGGTGTAACTCTCAATTAATTGGTTGTTTGATAAGCTTAAATTTAAAAGTCGACTTTTTTTGTACTCAGCTCTAGTGTTTAAGCTGTTTACCCAAGTAATATTAAATGCCACCAATGGGTTGAATTGCTCATTTATGGTGACTGAATTGATATCAAATTTAGGAGTAAAGTTATCCTGAACATCTCGGATCCAGCTTAAACCATCTCCAATATTATTGTAATTCAGATTTGTAACATAGGAGCCAACACTGTAAGTAGATAAATAAGCATGAGTGATATCAAATGAACGAATAAACTTTTTAAACAGTTTTATTTTCGATAAGCCATCGTAGGTGACTCGCCAATTTGGCATCATTTTTAAAATATTGGGCATCGGATCCAGAAAAATGCTATTGGCATCCCGATCGGAGTAGGCCGCTAAAAATGCAGGTATCAACACTTCTTGCGAGCTAAGGTTGTATCCATTTACGCCCGAACCTGATGTTTCGCTCAATAAATAAGGCGTATCAGACCCATTGGATGCCGTTTTAACAGGATCGAGTTGTCCTGTGCGCTCACGTCCTAAACGATTGGCAATAATTGTTCGGTTATCTAAAAACTTTTCATAAGCTTTCGAATAAAATGCTCCTTTATTTTCGATGCTCCAAAATGATGTGCCTATGGTATTAAAGCTCATGCTAAATAATCCGCGCTCCATGGTATTTCGTGCCTCAAAGTTATTACTCACATCGTTGTATATGTAATACTCATCCATGTTTCGCTGATATCTTCTGTCGGCGGTTAAATCAATCCTTAAGCCTTTTATGGGTTCAATGGTTGTTTTTATATTGAAATCATTGGAGTGAGTCATAATATAAGGCGAGTTGAGCGATTTATCTTTTGTAAGCCATCCATTTTCGCCTGCTTTAATTGCAAAATCTCGATCTTGAACACCAAATGCAAATGGAATACCGGGTGCTGTAATGCCTTCATAACTTGACATTCCCATGAATTTAGCTTCGGGAGCGTAACCGGGTAAAATAGTACCATTGGTTTGATTATATGAAATCGACACATTTTTAATGCCGGTAATAATCAACGATGAATAATCGAGTACTTTTTGAAAGACCGAATTGTTTTCGGTTACAGTTCCGGTTACTAATAATCGAGCTTTACTTGATGCTGTTGTAGGTGTAAACGATATTTTGTTCTTGTTAATTACGTTTGTTTCACCTTGCAATGGTCTTCCGTTTTCATCAAAAACTTTCACGGCCACCTCCATCGCGTTTAATTTGTGGTCGATAGTAACGGGTTTACCTGCTTCTAAAACTAAATTCTCTTGATTAAATCGTACAGTACGTTTCGAATCGGCTTCTTTTCCTTTGTTTTGAGGGTTACTGTATTTACGAGTTAAATTTTTAAGGTAATCGGATTTATTGTATAGGGTTGTCATGTTGAACTGCCCCGTACCTTGTATCGAATTACTATTGCGTATAATATTGCCCCAATCGTATTGGACTGATGATTGAGGTCCCATTGTCCATTGATACATTGATCCGTAACGTACAGTAGAGTTCACCCAATCGAGCATTGGTATTTTGTTGATAGGAACCGTATAGTTTAAGTTGGTAGTGTGAGTGTAGTTGGTTAATCGACCAAAGGAGAGGATGTTTTGCATAACAGAATCCTTCCATATCTCATATTCATCATGATACAATCGTTTATTAACTGGGCCTTGAGGTTCATCAATTCGTGCATTCGTCATGGCTTTGAAATCAAGACGCAATGATTTGGTTAATGGGTAATTTAAATCGAAATATCTATTCCAAGAAAAATCTTGTTGAACGGTTACTGGGATTAGGAATGCGGGGTTAGCCACATTTCGAGTCTGTGTCTCGCTGTAATTTCTCACAAATTCCCATCGATATCCAATTTGAGCAGGAAGTGGATAGAAATTAAAATCGCGAATGATTGAGAATGCTTTGTTTGCAAGAATTTTTGATTTTTTGAATGGTTCTATCAATTTAGGTCGGCCATTGTAATTATAGGCTAATATGGCTCTATAATCCTTATCAATCAAATATTCGGTATTAATATCATGCATCTGCATTTCGTTGTATGAATAGGATGCAGATAAGTTCGACGGGCTTACCAATGTTTGTTTGCTATTCTCTTCTGGATTGAGTCGAATATTGGTGAAGTTATAGCTACGCCTTTCAACAACAGCCTGAGAGAGGTTTTTAATACTATCTTTTTCGCTTGCATTGGCAGTATTGTCAAGTGCAATCGAAAGCGGGATATCAGGATCTAAAGGATAATATTTAGGCGTTGTAATTGCTTTCGAATAACCATAGTAAAAAGGTATCGATAAGCGCGATTGTGGTCCTAATAGTTTACCACCTTCAATATTAGTAGCAATATCGTATTGATAAAAATTCTCCTGACTACGTTCATTAACACTTTGATCGATACTACCAAACCCTGCCGTGCTTGTTTTACCGGCTAACGATATATTTCCGATGTCGGCCAAATCTATTCGCACACGAGCATTTGCCGCCCAACCTCCCGATTCATCAAAGTCAGTTAAACGAAGTTCGTTAAACCAAACCTCTACGGATTTGGATTGATTGCCTCGTACCTTAATACCAAGCATAACTGTTTTAATGTTTCCTAAGTTTGGATTTCCCTTTATTTTAAGGTAATTGAGCGGATTATCCGGATCGTTCCATGTATATAAGTCGTTAAAAGTTATGGTGGATCCAGCTTGTCGTTTTTCTTCATTTCGTCGGAGTTTGATTTGTTGTAGTTTATCCAGCTCAATGTTTATCTGATTTTCGGTTGGCCAAATGATGTAGGCGTTTTTCACTACACCGCCACCTTCAACATAGGGTGTTAGTTTTAGAGGCACTTCGTATTCATAGAAGTTATCCTTGTAATCCGATCCAATGCGAATAAATGCAGAAACCTCACCATTATCGAGAATCGTTTTTGGAACCTGTTCGGCATGCACTTCCATCTTCAATCGCTTGTATTGCCGCATATCCACTGTTAAGGTTTTATAAACAGCACGCGCATCCCTCCCTGCTAAATCAACAACTTTTAACGATAAGGACTGTTCGTTAAGCTGACGAATTTGAGGATTGGCAGGATCAATAACCCGATCGATGCCCGGAGGTAATACATAGTTGATATTGGCTCGCCCTGCATTTTCTTCGATATTAACAGCCGACACTTCAAATTGAGTATTCGGATTCGAACTCACATTATCTAAGGTCTCAAAAATATTTTTGGTATATTTTCGCCACTCTCCTCTAACCAAATCTAATGAGGCAAAACGCAGTATGAGCGTATCGGTGCAATTGTTCAAAAACATTCGCATGAAACGGATCGAGCGGAAGTCTTTGATATCTCCTACTTTATTATCGGTTGTTAAAGGAATTTTAAACTGATACCATTTCACCTGCTCTGTTTTGCCATTTGGAAGCTTGATTGGTTCTCCTAATTTTATATCGGTAATGTAGTTTTGTCCCACTTCCATTGAATCTGGTCTTAATACCACTTTGTATTGAAAGTAGTTTTCCGTTTCGCTTAACGTGTTATCCTGATTTATATCTTCCACATCGGGTGTTGAAATGGCGGCTGTTTGATAGCTTTCAGGCGAATACTCCGACGATACTGAGTTGCCCTCGGTATTGTTGTAGTCTTTATATCTATCCAAAATGGATGTTTGTGCCTGATCGTAATCGCTTCCTCGGTAATAGTGGTAGTTGTCGGATGAAGGATCCGCTAATATTTTATTTAAAGCTGCTTGAGACGTTATTATATTTTTAATGTTTTCAATAGCTGGTTTATAGCTATAGTAATTTTTTTCTTGATCGGATGATAAGCCATCTAAACCAACATCTTGTAATTTTCTTGAGGCTGGATCGTTGTTAAATGCATTGACTAAGCTTGTTTTACTCGATACATACCCCCAAGCGGTTGAATCGACTTGCGTTTTTTCTCCATGAACAGGCAAGCCTTGTTCGAACGATTTTCGCGAATCGCGAAGAATATCTTCAGAGATATTTCCTAAGTTAAAATACAGATCACCTCCTTTTGTTGCTGCGTTATTGTATACAAATGGATCCATTACCCAAAACTCAATGCTTTCGATATTGGCGGCTTCAAAGTCGCTTGTTTCAATTTTGCGCATCATACCTCCCCAACGTTGAGCAGGATTATTTAAAAATCCATTGGCATCAATATTGGCATCAAAATTATAAGGTCCTCGCTCCCGCGGATAATACGCTAAGTTAAGTATAGGAATATTGGTAGGTTGCCCAATAGCAGCCTCCTTGTTAGGGAACAACTCGTTTTCATATACAATTCGAACGTAGTGGTTACTGAGTTGTTCTTTGTCATCTTTAATGTGACGAGGGGTTTCTGTTGAGGAACGATTAAAAAGAGGATCGATGATGTACCAAGCCAATTTAGCTCTGTTAAAGCCATACCTTAAATCGTTAATATCCGATGATTCAGGAAATAACGATTGACCTTGAGGTGTACTGGCTAATTTCCATGCCAGCATGTTCTTCTGATCATAGGATATTTTTGCACCTTCGAAATCGTCGATGTAAGCTGTTCCCTCTTTTTTGATAACACTGGGATGGCCTGGAATCAGTTGAGCAAATTCACCTTCGAATGATATGGTTGATGGTTCCTTGGTTTGAATTAATGGCAATTTGTCGATTAGGTTAGTTATTCCCATCGATTGAGTTGAATAAGATGTGTTTAAACCCCAGATGGTATTGGAAATGGGTTCGTCGCCAATGTTGATTTTTTGGGTGAGAGGCCGTTCGCTCAAGTGCATAATGGTTGCACCCACATTAAATTTGTCGCTGAATTTATAATCGAGATGAGTTCCCAATAATGTTTTTGTTTGCATGTTATAGAGCGACTGGCTTTCGGTACTTACCTGAATAGGTGTGCCCGATTCGAGATAACCTTGGTTGATGATTCGCACTTTACCAAGGGTATAGTCAACCGTATAATCAACATTCTCAATCAACTTAATACCTCCAGCAGTAACAATAACTCCACCTTGAGGAATGTTCATGGCATTTAAACTTATTTCACTACCCGATCCTGATTTATAAGAACCTTTCAGTCGGAACTTATTTTTTTCAGCCAACTGCGAAGCCTCAGTTTGTGATGAGGTATATAGTTCTTCGAATACGTACTTGTCGATTAGTTTTTGATCTTTAATTTTTGCTGCTAAATCCTCACCAAAAGGTTCGTTAACAGGAAAGATAACTCGTCCATTTTGTGGATAAATCGTATAACCCTCTATAAAATCGAATATTCCATCAGGGCCCGGTTCGTCACGGCTATTGAGTTTATCTAAATCCATCACCCGAATTAATAACTCCCCATTTATGCCTGTTGGCGGTTTTTCACCTTCGGGAAAGTAGTTGAGTTGCGAGCCTGTTGAGTCATTAACATAAACCACATCAAACACAAAATCTTCTTTACTAACCTGATATGCACCAATGGCATAGATGTTTTTCATCATTAAATTCCAGGTGTTGAGATTGGGTGTAAGTGCTGTTCCTTTTATCAGTTTCAAATACAAGGCATCATCCTTTTTACCACCCGCTGAGATTAGTTCTCCTACTCTGTAAACTTCGCCATTGTAGGTGTATTCATAGGCGACCGACAATACTTCATCGGCCTGTAACGAGTTGTTTAATGAGATGTAACCAAGCTTACTATTTATGGTATATTCGGTTGGTAATAATTTGCGAGCATTTTCAACTTTTTCGTAGTCTTTTCCGTTTGTAAAATCGTTAGCTACTAATGGCTGTAATGTGGTTGAAACCTGATTGATGTCGCGTATGGCATTATAAGTTGATGTCATTTCGCCATACAAGTTGTTGGTGTTATTATCTGGGATATTGCCGGGGTTATCACTCCACAATGTTTTATTGCTGATGTTATTTCCCGACTCACCTAAGTCCATAAACGACACGACGTTACGACTCTCGTCAAATATGCCACTTCGGTTGGTTACCCATACTTCAACCTGAGTAATGTTATAGGGCGAATTAATTACTGGTAAGTCTTTTAGTGCATTATTGTAATTATCGCGAAAAGCATGAGATAAAAAGAAATGACGGTTTCGATCGTACTGATCAATGGGAAGTTCAAACTCTTGTTTGGTAGCGCCACCTTCAACGTTCATTACTTGCGATTGCCCTTTTTGTTGCGAGAAAATGCTGGTTACCATTAACCGTCCAAATTGCATTTCGGTTTTTATGCCAAATAAACTTTGGCTTCCAGTTATAAGTGTTCCTGGTAGTGGAAGCGTCACATTTCCAGCTTCAATTTTTTTTACTATTTCATCCTCATCGCCGGTATATTCTAACTTAATTTGATTCTCGAAATCAAACAGAGCTTGTGTGTTGTAATTAACACCCAGTTTCATTTTATCACCAATGTTACCAGTGATGTTCATTTGAATGTTTTCTTCAAAATCGAAGGTGGTAGTTTTTCGTAACCGCTCTTGAAGCGTTGGATTATCAATTTTAGTATGCTGGATGCCAATTTTTAATTCGGCAATGCCTTGCATTCGAATATCAACCAAATTATTGCCAAAAATGGAATTTATTGCATCAACTCCAAGTTTAAGCGATCGATTATAGATGGAATTACCGCCACCTGTGCCTGCTTCTTGTTGTTGACGGGTGTACCAGTATCCGAGAATTGAGCTCCGCGTATCAACGTCTAAGTACTCTTCAAGTGACATGGTGTAGGGTAGTCGAACATCTATTCCACCCATTTTTCGGTAGATGGTTACCTGTTTGGTTTGAGGATCATATTCGGTTCTATATTCGATATTGTCGGGCATTTTTAAATCAATTGCCGAACGCTCCTCGTTTTCAAGATAAGGATTCCCACTCGATTCTTTTATCGGATAGGGGAGTTTGCCAGTCAGAGTATCTGGTTCTTGAGGCTGAATGGCCAAATAATTAGTCTCAGTATATGCAGGGGAATAATTATTTGTTGCCGACATGATCCAGATGGATAATGTGGCAAAAACAACAATTGAAAAGCGGTATAGAAATGTTTTGGTCAAGGGGGAACAGGTTAAGAGTAAGGCGTTTATAACATTTTCAAGGCCATTTTAATAACTGATTCTACAGCTGACTTGGGCTGCTCGGCTAAAAGTTTATCAACAATTTTTTGACTGTTGATTTTCTGAAATCCAAGCATCACTAATGCAGATAACGCTTCTTCGCGAACAGTATTGTTTGATAAAGTTAAAAAATTATCGTCAACGGACGATTTTCCCAATTTATCCTTCAGCTCAACCACAACTCGCTGGGCGGTTTTTAGTCCAATTCCCTTAATGCTTTTTAGCAAATCAACCTGACCTGTTACAATAGCGCTCTGTAATTCAATCGGTGAAAGTGACGACAGCATCATTCGGGCAGTGTTGGAACCTATTCCTGAAACGCTTATGAGTTGACGAAATAATTCGCGTTCGTTTTTCTCACAAAAGCCAAACAGTAAGTGAGCATCTTCTCGAATTACTTCATGAACGTATAATAAAGTCTCGCTACGTTTTTGAATCTGAGAAAAAGTATGCAACGATATGTTGATAAAATATCCAACTTGATTTACATCTAGCACGGTATGTGCTGGACTTATTTCTGCGATCTTTCCTTTTAAATATTCATACATAGGTTAAAGTTGGTTAGGGTTTTTAAGCAGGTTTAAAATTTGCCCAGCCTTGCGAAGTTAACTTAATTTCCTGACCGGCATTCGTAATTAAAGCACATCCTTTTTCAGCATCTGTCATGTGCCCAATCATATATATTGTGTGTGGGTAATCGCCTTGGAACTTCTCATAATCACTTAACGAAATGGTGAAAAGTAGTTCATAGTCTTCGCCTCCATTTAGTGCTGCCATTAATGGGTTAAAATTCATTTCATCGCCCAATGAAATCGTTGTGGGATCCAATGGTATTTTATCCTCATAAATCCGGCATCCAGTTCCCGATTGTTTGCACAAGTGCATTAATTCCGATGATAATCCATCAGAAACATCGATCATTGAGGTGGGAATCACATTTAATTGATTCAGGAATTCTATAATTTCTTTTCGGGCTTCAGGCTTTAGTTGGCGTTGCAATAGATAATCGAAGCCCGACAGATCGGGTTGAATATTAGGATTTCCTGCAAAAACTAGCTTTTCACGCTCTAGTAATTGAAGACCCATGTAGGCAGCTCCTAAATCGCCAGTGACACAAATAAGTTGATTGGGTTTTGCGCCATTGCGATAAACTACTTTCTCGGGAGAGCAGGTTCCAATGGCTGTGATGCAGATGGTTAATCCTGTTAACGAAGTGGTTGTGTCGCCTCCAACAAGATCAACATTATAATGCTCACAAGCCGCATTAATACCTTCGTACAATTCGTCAATGGCTTGCAGACTAAATTTAGAACTCAAGCCAATTGATACTGTGATTTGTTTTGGAGTCGCATTCATGGCATATATATCCGACAAATTCACAACCACAGCTTTATATCCTAAGTGACGAAGAGGGGTATAGGTTAAATCGAAATGAATACCTTCAAGTAATAAATCGGTTGTTACTACAGTTTGTAAATCACTCGCAGCAATTACTGCAGCGTCGTCTCCAATCCCTTTAATTGTCTCGCTATGATGTATAACTACATTGCCTGCTAAGTGCTCTATTAAACCAAATTCTCCTAAATCCGATAAATCGCTTCCTTTTTCCTGACTCATTCTTTTTTTATTTATACACGGCAAAAGTAAAGAAAACGACTTTAAACATCAATGATTCAATGAAAACAATTGAGAGAAATTAAATTAATCAAATTTTAATTTAATTCTATAGTAGTATTTTAACGGTATGTACCGAGCTTTCAAATTGTAGTTTTACGATAAAGATGCCTGTTTTTCTATTTAATTCAATATATCCTTGGGGTGATGCTATTTGGCTGGTTTCACCCACTTTTTCGCCCGTAATACTGTAAATGAATATCGATTGCGGGGTTTTTCCAACTGCTTGACAATCATAAGCGATTAGTGAACTGCCTTTTCGTGAAAAGACTTTTATTTTGGATGAATTTTGATTCGATACATTTGTTGCTGTACCCACTAATACCTCTGTAATGCGTTTAGCAAATAGGGGGCCAACAGTTTCATTGGCTAAAGTATTGGGATGACTGTCATTTTGATTCTTTTCATATATATCCTTCAAACAATACAGTTTCCCATCACCTTGATTGATGCCAGAATTCGATGTTTTTGCTAATTGCGAAAAAACATCAAATAAATAGATGTTCGAATGCGATTTCCCATCTTCGGAAAGCCATTGAGTTTTTACCCATTGTACAAATTGATTTACTAGTAATTCTTGACCATTAGTTGCTTCTAACTGATGCTCAGGAACAAGTGTCCATAAAAGAAATTTTGTGTTAGGGTATTTGTCCAGTTCTGCACGCAAAACCCGGTATTGGAGCTTGTAGTTCTCGATACTTTGGCGGTTGCTACTGACTAATGGCGTTCCTAGATCCGCCAAGATATTAGCTCCTGTGTAGCAATGCTTGAAAATTACGAGTTGATAATTTGCAGCTAATCCCGAAAGACATTGTATGTTAACGTCATTATTGGAGCATTGCCCATTTACCCAAAGTGCCCAATAATCGTAAGGATTATTGTCGTTTGGCCAAGGATTAGTTGGGTAAAATTTTTCAGATAATTGAATTTGAGTGTTATGCTGCGCATTGTAATCAGTAATATAGGTCGCAACATTGCCTTCGTTATACATATTTCTTCCAACTGAATGATGAAGAAATATGGCTTTTTGAACCTGCGAATAGCAATGGAAATTACATATCATTCCTATTCCTAAAAGGATGAATAACCTACTCATAAGCATAAAACTTAATTACTTTGACCTGATGCAAGTTATGATAGAAATGAGCAAAATGCAAATTAGTTTACTGTGTAATATGGTAAATGTATATTAATTGCGAGTTTCTCCCTTCAGTAAAGCAAAAAGTGTGTAAGTGTAAATGCTGTTGACTAAGCGACATTGAATTGCAAACACTGTGTTCGATTGAAAATGTATTGCTCAACCGCTTGGGCAACTCCGTCGTTATTGTTTGATGCAACAATAGCATTCGCTTTATCTCTAATATCGGGAGTTACATTATCGACCCAAATGCCAAGGCCAGCATATTCAATCATCGATAAATCATTTTCTGCATTCCCAATTGCAATAATCTCCGACTGTTTGATGTTTAATAAACCTGCTAATCGATGAAGGCTAGCGGCTTTGTCGATCCCTTTAGGCATAACTTCCAGAAAGAAGGGTTTTGAAATAGCCACACTTAAATGCTTTTTTTGTGCTTTAAGAATAAAAGCTTTATCTTTTAAGTAAATGGGTTCTTGCAGTAAGATGCATTTAACAGCCGAACTTACTATTTCGGATTTAAAACAAGGAACCTTAAGGATAGGCATCCCCGTAATTTTTTGCTCGATATTAATATATTCCGATTCGGATTCGCTTATTATTTGATCATCCTTATAAGTGATGATGTGAAGGTTGTTGTTTATGCTAAAATCATGCAAGTCATGAATTTCTTCTTTGGTTAAACTTTGCTCGAAAATTGTTTTGTTGTTTTTTAAATCGGTTATAATGGCACCATTATAGGATATCATGTACGATCCGAAATTAGCTAATTCCAATTCTATTGAATAACGCATCATAGCCGAAGTGGGACGTCCAGATGCTAAAACAACGTAAATTCCTTTTTGCTGGGCTTCTATCAGGCATTTTTTATTGCGTTCCGAAATGCAATATTCATCGTTTAGCAGTGTGTCGTCTAAGTCTAACACTAACATTTTATAGGCCATAACAATGCAATATTAAAAATGAGGTTTTTTAAGAAAAAAGTAAAAAAAAAGCTTGAAGAAAAAATCTTCAAGCTTAAAGTAGCGGGGGCCCGACTCGAACGGACGACCTTTGGGTTATGAGCCCAACGAGCTGCCAACTGCTCCACCCCGCAATATATTGTTGTGTAATTATCGTCTGTGTTTCGTTAATCGCGGTGCAAATATAGAATGTTTAATTTTAACATCCAAATATGCTTTTACATTCAGCACCTTATTTTTCTGTAAAAATACCTATTTAGCTACGAGTTTAGTAATATTTGGCTGAAAATCAAATGGTAATCTTTTGTAAAATAAAATTATATTTTTTGGTTTTAGGTAATAAAGTAGAATCAATAAGGATAAAAATTAATCTCAACCTATAACTTTAACAAGTTGCTGCAACAATAAGTTTGGGAACGATTAAAAGATAGTTAAATGCGAATAAATCGAAACCTATTTTAATTTATGCCGCTAGGTCTAATATTATTTATAAATTTGCTTTTCGAAAAACACAGCCTACTCATGAAGCAGGAAAAAAACATACAAAAATTTCTTCGCAAATTTAAAGACAAGTATAAACTGGTTTTTTTAAACGAAGAATCGTACGAAGAAGTATTTATGCTTCGGCTTAGTCGCTTAAATGTTTTTACATATGTAGGAACGGCTGCTTTGTTGATTATTGTTTTAGTAACACTTTTAATCGCTTTTACTCCTATTCGCGAATACATTCCTGGCTATCCTACAGGTAAAGAGCGACGGTTAATCATACGAAATGCTCAGCGTGTTGATTCTTTAATGATTGAGATTAATAAGCGCGATCGTTTGATAAAAGATGTGCGCACAATAATGAGTGGTGATGTTATTGAAGAGAACGATCGAGAGCAAGGAGGTAAACTATCAACCACAGCCGATAAAAACCTCTCTTTTTCAAAATCTAAAGATGATTCATTATTTCGTTCTCAAGTTGAAGAAGAAGAGCGATTTAATTTAGGAATTGTACCGAAGAAAAGTATGGATATTCAATTAGAGCATAACTATTTGTTTAGCCCCATTAAAGGTATAATTGTAAATAAATTTGGAGATTCATTCGGTCATTACGGCGTCGATATTGCTGCCGCTGAGGGATCAAGAGTTTCAGCAGTTTTAGATGGAACAGTTGTTTTTGCTGGTTGGACAGTTGAAACTGGGTATGTTATACAAATTCAACATCAAAATAATTTATTATCATTCTACAAGCATAACTTCAAGTTATTAAAACGTGTAGGAGAGCAGGTTAAAGCCGGTGAGGCAATAGCCCAAGTAGGAAATTCGGGAGAAATGACCACCGGGCCGCATCTTCATTTTGAATTATGGCATAAAGGTGCTCCAATAAATCCAGAGGACTACATATCGTTTAAATAATTAATCGTAAATAATAAATCAACGTTATTTAGTGAAAAAGCAAATAGCCATTTTAGGTTCTACCGGTTCAATCGGAAAGCAAGCGCTTCAAGTGATTGACCAGCATGAAACCATGTTTGAAGTTGAAGTTCTTACGGCTAATAATAATGCTGATTTATTAATTGAGCAGTCATTGAAATACAAGCCCAATGTAGTTGTCATTGGCAATACCGATAAATATCAATTTGTAGAAGAGGCTTTATCTAATTATCCCATAAAGGTTTACGCAGGGGCTGATGCAATTAGTCAGGTGGTTCAAATGGATAACATCGACACCGTGTTAACTGCAATGGTGGGTTTCTCGGGTCTTGAACCAACCATTAAAGCCATTGAGGCTCACAAGCAAATTGCCCTAGCCAATAAAGAAACCTTAGTGGTTGCAGGTGATTACATAACAAAGCTAGCCGCTCAAAATCATGTGAGCATTTTGCCCGTTGATTCAGAGCACTCAGCAATATTTCAGTGCTTGGTGGGGGAAGAGCATAATCCCATCGAAAAAATAATTTTAACTGCATCGGGCGGACCTTTTAGGGGGAAAAACTTGGATTTTTTAAAAAAAGTAACCAAATGTCAAGCACTTAATCACCCAAATTGGAAAATGGGAGATAAAATTACCATCGACTCAGCTTCGATGATGAATAAAGGGCTTGAGGCCATTGAAGCTCATTGGCTTTTTAATGTTAAACCCGAGCAAATAGAGGTAGTTGTTCATCCCCAATCAATTGTTCATTCGTTAGTGCAATTCGAGGATGGTAGTATAAAAGCTCAAATGGGATTGCCTGATATGCGTTTGCCAATTCAGTATGCATTGGGTTATCCACAACGATTGGCATCTGATTTTCCTCGATTTAACTTTGCTCAATATCCATCGCTTACTTTCGAGAAGGCCGATGTGGATGCATTTAGAAATTTAGCGCTTGCGTATGAAGCCATGAAACAAGGTGGTAACCTTCCTTGTTTATTAAATGCAGCCAACGAAATTGCAGTTGAAGCTTTTTTACAGTCTAAAATTGGATTTATTGAAATGTCGGATGTAATTGAACAAACTATTGCAAAATCAAATTATATAAAAACCCCGACTATTGACGATTTATTTGCTTCCGACAAAGAAGCTCGAAGAATAGCATATGAATTAGTAAATAAACATAAATAATAAAGTGAATGGATATTTTAATTAAAGCAGCTCAATTAATTCTAAGTTTATCAATATTAGTTATTCTACATGAGTTTGGGCATTTTTTCTTTGCACGCTTATTTAATACCCGAGTTGAGAAATTCTATCTGTTTTTCGATGCATGGTTTTCTCTTTTTAAGTTTAAAAAAGGTGATACCGAATATGGAATAGGATGGATTCCATTGGGTGGTTATGTGAAAATATCGGGCATGATTGATGAGTCGATGGACAAAGAACAAATGGCACAAGAACCACAGCCATGGGAGTTTCGCTCTAAACCAGCTTGGCAACGATTGCTAATAATGGTTGGGGGTGTAGTGGTTAACTTTATTGTGGCCATTATTATATTTTGGATGCTTCTGTACGTGAATGGCGAACAGTTTTTACCAGTAAAAAATGCTCCATTTGGCCTTTATTATTCCGAAGTCGCCCATGAAATAGGTTTGCAAGATGGTGATTATGTGCTGAAAGCAGGGGATATAGAAATTCAAACTCCCAATGATATTGTGAAGCACATCATCCTCGAGGATTGTAAAATATTGACTGTAAAACGAGGAGATTCGGTTTTTACTCTACCAATTCCTGCTGATTATAAAAGTACATTAATTGCTTCTGGTCGTAAATCATTCGCCAATTATCGCATGTCGTTTGTTGTTGATACAGTTCTTAATGGTATGAATGCTCAAGAGGCAGGAATAATTGAAAACGATAGTATTGTATCAATAAATGGAGAACCAGCAGGTTTTTACAATCAATTCGTTTCTATTATCGAAAACTATAAAGACAAAACGATTGATTTAGTTGTTAAGCGAGACACTGCTTTAGTAGCTATTGCTTGTAAAGTTAATTCAAACGGTCAAATTGGCGTGAGAGCTAAATTAGGTTCTTTAACTTCGAATGTTGAAACAGTTGAGTATGGTTTTTTTGAAGCTTTCCCCGCAGGAGTTATTAAAGGATCAACTGTTTTGGTTGAGTATGTAAAACAACTTCCTTTAATTTTCACCAAAGAAGGAGCTAAACAAATTGGCGGTTTTGGAACCATAGGAAGCTTATTTCCTGCAACATGGGATTGGACTGCTTTTTGGAGCATGACAGCCTTTCTTTCTATTATTTTAGCATTCATGAATATTTTGCCTATTCCAGCACTGGATGGTGGGCATGTTATGTTTTTATTGTACGAGATAATCACGCGTCGTAAGCCAAGTGAGAAATTTATGGAGTATGCTCAAATTGCGGGAATGGTCTTATTGTTAGGATTGTTAATTTTTGCCAATGGTAATGATCTTTTTAGAATGTTTACCAAGAACTAATCAATTGTTTGTATATTTGTTACATAAAACTATATAGTCATGGAATTAAACAGCCTCTTTCTTATTTCAATGCCTGGTGGCGGTGAATTGGTAATCATTGTTTTAGTTGTAGTGCTTTTCTTTGGAGGGCGCAAAATACCCGAACTGATGAAAGGATTGGGCGAAGGCATGCGTGAGTTTAGAAAAGCTAAAGATGGTGATACTCCAAGCAGTTCGGATAATAAAAGCGACAAAGGAGCTATTAATAACAAATAATTAATCGAAATTATATATTAAAAAGGCTGTTTCTATCGAGACAGCTTTTTTTATCATTGCCGACTCACTGTTTATTTCTTCTCTATGACTGGTTGTTTTAAATATTCTTTAATAGTCTTAATATTATTAGTCTGTTTGGGCTTGCCAGCTTCAATTTTGGGACAATCAACCTCGGTTCATGTGTCCGAAACAGTTGTAAAACAGCGTTTGTCCATTTTAAATAATCAAACACCCATTTCACTCGATTACAATGAATCCGTTCAAGCATATATTAATGTATATACGATAAAAAGAAAGGATCATCTAGCCACAATGCTTGGTCGAGCCGAATTGTATTTTCCTCTCTTCGAAAAATATCTAGATCAATACAATTTACCACTCGAACTTAAATATTTAGCCATTGTTGAATCAGCATTGGATCCCAAAGCAAAATCTTCATCAGGAGCAATGGGATTATGGCAATTCTTGTTTAATGCGTCGCGTATGTTTGATTTGGAAGTGTCAACTTATGTCGATGAGCGATGCGACCCATTAAAATCGACCATTGCTGCATGTAAATATTTGGATTACCTGTATCGTAATTTTAACGATTGGCAGTTGGCCTTAGCTGCTTATAATGTTGGAATTGGCGAAGTTAAAAAAGCGATGGAAACTTCAGGTAAAAAAACCTATTGGGAGCTCAAACCATTTCTTCCAAAGCAAGCTCAGGGCTATGTTCCTGCTTTTATTGCAGCCACTTATGCTTTTAATAATTATTCACTATATGATATAAACCCAACTACTCCGGAGTTTAATTATTTAGATGTTGATACCGTGTGGATTGATAAAAATATTTCATTCGAACAAATAGTTAAACATTTAAAAATCCCAATAGAAAAGCTAGCTTGGTTAAATCCCATTTATTCGAAAAATTATATTCCTGGCTTAATTAAAGCCATGCCACTTGTTTTACCTGTCGATAAAATTGCAATGTATATTCGGGAATCAAATAAAATGGTTTCAGAGAAAAAACCCATTGATGATTTATCGCTTACAACGCCAACATCGAACTGGATAAAAACGGAGCACCGCGTATTACCTGGAGAGTATTTTCATAAAATAGCAATCAATTACGGATGTCGTGTTGAAGATATTATGAAATGGAATAACTTAATATCGAAAGGCGATCTTAAAGCAGGGCAATTGCTCATTATTTATAAGCATCCCGAAAAAGATAAAACATTTTTCATTCACTCATCAATAGCTTTAGATAGCAATGAATATTCGTTTGTAATTGATATAAAGCAATTTTCGGCTGCGAACAACAATCAATGAATTTGGGTTATTAGCTTAGATTTATTATTTTGAGATAAATGAAATTGGATGTAAATTGAACACCGACTTATTGAATCATCACTAATTAATTGTAAAACAGTAACTATATTCTCATGAAACAGATGAATCATATTCTAGGGATAATGATAATCCTTATTAGTTTTAGCGCCTGTCAAACCGATAAAAACTACAAACCCAATGTTACAGGAGTCGCTGGTGATGTTTTAGTGGTGATTGATGATACAATTAAAGCATCTGTTGCTGGCGAATTAATTCGAAACATGCTTACTCAGCCCGTTTTAGGATTGCCTCAGGATGAGCCCATTTTTAATATGATCCAAACGCCTCAACGGGCATTTCCTCCGTACATGAAAACACTTCGAAACCTCATTGTTATTGAAGTGGGGAGTAATCAAAAAAACGATACCATATTGTTTTACAACGATTATTATGCTCAAAGTCAGGCCTACATTAGCATAAAGGCTAAAAACACCTCTGAGCTCTCTACCATATTAAAAAATAATGAAGTAAAAATCATCAGCTTCCTTTTAAAAGCTGAACGCACCAGAGGGATTACCTATATAAATCAATATCCCGAGCAGCAAATCATAAAATCGATTCAAGCTCAATGGGGCATTAGCTTGACCATCCCTAATTCCTATAAGAAAAATAAAGGAAGCGATACTTTCTCCTGGTTTTCGGAAGAAGGTCCAGTTCAAAGTTTAGGTATAATAATATATGCTTTCGACTATGTGGGTGAAGGATCATTTTCGCGTGAACACTTATTGAATAAACGCGATTCGGTTTTGATGAAAAACTTGCCGGGAGCAGCACTCGGGTCGTATATGACTACCGAGCACGAGTTTCCTGCTGTATACAAAGCTTTTGAACTGGATGGGATTCGCTGTGCTGAACTACGTGGATTGTGGAAAACACAGGGTGATTTAATGGGTGGGCCATTTATCTCGCATGCTCATTACGATAAGCCAAATAATCGAATAATTGTAACTGAGGGATATGTTTATTCACCGGAAAAACCTAATAAAAGGAATTTCATGCGACAATTGGAATCTATTTTATATACCTATAAGCCTTTCGAAGAACCCAAAAAATAAACGATGGCTGATCTCCTGAAATTTACAACCGATGAGTTAATGCAGGCTTCTCGAAAAGAGTCGATTATGCAAGAAGCTGCTCAGCAAATAATTAAAGATTTTGCAGAATTTAGTCTTGAGGTTAATTTTTCTGGAGATGTATCGGATTTTTACGGCGAATTGTATTCCCAGATGAACGACCATGTTCGGCAATTAATGTCGGAAAGTTCCTCCCGGTTTCAGGCAATGCTTTATCGTATTGATATTAATCATCGCGATATTACCAGTTACCATCGCCAAGCGCCCAATGCACCATATGAAGATATTTTAACCGAGCTAATCATTCATCGCGAGATAAAAAAAGTGATGATTCGTGATTATTTTAGAACTCATTCTCCCAACAAACAATCCGACGAATTAGATGATAGTACTGAATAAAAAAACCGAAATGCCGAAAAATGCCAGTATTGTGCTTTTTATTGATAATACTGATAAATTAACTCATTTTGGTTTGTCCGAATTAGAGGTGGATTATATTAACGCTAAACTCGATGATGCAAATAATAAGGTTTGTTTAAATCGTTTGACTCATCAATATTTAATTGTAAATATTAATTACCCTAAAATTACCTCCGAGGTTTTACGAAATAATGGAGCTTGGGCATCTAAAATACTTAATGACGAAAAAGTTCAAACACTTTATGTTGTTGGAACTACGAATTCGGAGAATGTTATTCTGGATTTTCTTGAAGGGTTTTTAATTGCGTCCTATCGTTTTAATAAATACAAAACAGAGGTAAATAAAAATAGTTTCTCTGTGAATGAGTTGTGTATTGTTCATCCATCCATCAAACAAAAAAGGTTGGATGAAATAATGAACCTTTTTAAAGCAGTTAGTTTTGCGCGAGATATAGTGAATGAAACACCTGAGTATTTAACTGCTGATAAGCTTGTGTCGCTCGCTGTTGAGATGGTAATTCCTTATAATGTTAAAACCACTGTTTTAAATAAGCAGCAAATTAAAGAAGCTGGAATGGGTGGGGTATTGGCTGTTAATCGTGGCAGTGAACTGCCGCCCAGCTTTGCCATCTTTGAATGGAAACCGGAATCAGCAGTAAACGATCAGCCTTATGTTATCATTGGTAAAGGAGTTGTTTACGATACAGGAGGAATTAATTTAAAAACCATGCCCGGGAGTTTAGATGACATGAAATGTGATATGGGAGGTGCTGCAGCAGTGGCAGGTTTAATGGCTGCCATTGCAATGAATCAGCTTCCAATACATGTAATTGGTCTAATACCTGCAACCGATAACCGGCCCGGATATAATGCCTATGTTCCTGGGGATGTAATTACCATGCATAGTGGATTAACCGTTGAAGTAATGAATACTGATGCTGAGGGAAGAATGATTTTGGCTGATGCGCTTAGTTATGCTAAACAGTACAATCCTCAACTAACCATTGATTTAGCTACTTTAACAGGTAGTGCTGTTATGACATTTGGTTCCTACGCCATGGCTGGCATGGGCACGGCGGAGAATGAGGTTGTTAGCAGTTTGTCGAAAAGTGCTGAGAATACAGGTGAGCGCATTGGATGGTTGCCTTTTTGGGATGTGTACGATGAGTTAATAAAATCGGAAGTGGCTGACATGAAAAATATTGGAGGTCGCGAGGCAGGTGCAATTACAGCCGGAAAGTTTTTATCGCGCTTTATTCAAACGCCTTGGATACATTTAGATATTGCTGGTCCAGCATTTTTAACTAAACCATTAGGCTATTATGGCGTTGGTGCAACAGGGTCGGGAATTCGCTTATTGTATGATTTTTTTAAAGCTAAATGCCATTAATTTCATACATTTGGAAATTGTAAACAATTGATTTAGATTAAAACAACGGAACAGCATGATTGAAACAAAAATAAAACTAGGTATATCGCAAGGTGACATCAATGGAATTGGGTATGAAGTCATTCTAAAATCATTGGAAGACACTCATATATTTGATATCTGTACCCCAATTATTTATGGCTCATCAAAAGTAGCTGCTTATCATCGTAAAGCTCTGGAATTGGCAAACTATCCTTTAAATAGCATCAAGTCGGTATCCGAAGCTCATACACGCCGTGTTAATATTATTAATTGTGTTGATGAAAATGTTCGGGTTGAATTAGGTAAACCATCTCAAATGAGTGGCGAAGCTGCTTATGATGCACTTAAGCTGGCTGTCGCAGATTTAAAAAGCGGAGTCATTGATGTTTTAGTTACAGCGCCAATTCAAAAGAAGACAATTCAATCAGAAGCTTTTCATTTCCCTGGACATACCGAGTATTTAGAAGCTGAAATTAACAAGGGCAAAGGATTAATGTTAATGGTTAGTGACATTGTTAAAGTAGGCGTTGTAACTGGTCATATCCCCTTAAAAGAAGTTCCATCATCAATTACTGTCGAGTCTATTCTCGAGAAACTGCGTATTTTAAATAAAACTATGTTGGTTGATTTTAGTATTCGCAAACCTCGCATAGCTGTATTAGGATTAAATCCTCATGCAGGAGACGATGGACTACTGGGGAGCGAAGAGAAAGATATTATTATTCCAGCCATTGCAAAAGCGCGCGAAGAAGGCATTATGGCTATTGGACCTTATCCTGCCGACGGATTGTTTGGAAGTACCCAATTAGGGAAATTCGATGCTGTTTTAGCCATGTATCACGATCAAGGGTTAGCTCCTTTTAAATCGATTGCCTTTGATGATGGAGTAAACTTTACTGCTGGGTTACCAGTTATTCGCACGTCGCCCGATCATGGAACTGCATACGAAATTGCTGGTCAAAATAAAGCAAGTCATCAATCGTTTTTAAACGCTATTTACTTGGGAATAGATGTTTATAAAAATCGACAGTTATATGCTGAGATGTCGAAGAATCCATTAAAATCTTATAGTGGAGATTTTATTAGTGGTAAAGACGAATCGATCGATGCATTTAAAGATGATCGCTCGTAATTCAACTTCTATTTTAAATTGATTTTTTAAGTTTTTGTGTGATTTATATAATTATTTACTTGCTTGCAGGTAAATAATTATATACTTTTAAAAAGCCTAACTGTTTAGTCTGTAATGAAATGTTCTGAGTTGTATAGACTTTTGACCAAAGATGGATGGTATGTAATTTCGCAAAAAGGTTCGCATGTAAAAATGAAACATGACCAAAAATCGGGATTTATAATTTTTCCGAATCATGGTTCCCAAGAAGTTGGAAAAGGATTAGAGAAGAAGATACTTAAAGATGCAGGGATCAATTAAAGAGGGAGATAAAATGAAAAAACTTAAAGGGAAAGTAAGCATTATTGTTGAAAAAACGGATACTGGATTTTCATGTTATTCTGAAAAATATGGCATTTGCACCACAGGTAAAACAATACCCGAATTGATTGAAAATTCATTTGAAGCTACTACCTTGTTTTTCGAGCACGAGGGAATTGAGATAAACCATTCAGATTTACAATTCAATGTTGATTTCCATCAATTTTTCCAGCATTATAAAGTGCTTAATTCTAAATATTTAGCTGAAAAAATTGGAATGAATTCTACTTTGTTAAGTCAGTATGTACAAGGTCATAAAAAGCCATCAGAAAGCCAAACTGAAAAAATATTATTGGGGATTCATCAAATTGGGCAAGAATTATCAGAGTTAAATTTGATTTATAGGCATTGAGTATTAGATGAATAAAATAATTAGTGCCTATAACTAAAATCTAATCAGATTATAAAAAAAATGAGGATGCCTAATACAAGACATCCTCATTTTTGGATTTATTAACTGTGGAGTTACAATTTTCTCATAACCTCAGTTTCTTCGTAAGCTTCAATGAGGTCACCGGTTTTTATGTCGTTGAAATTGTTTAAGTTCAAACCACACTCATAGCCCGATGCAACTTCTTTAACATCATCTTTAAATCGTCTTAAGGAAGCAAGATTTCCGGTGTAGATAACAATTCCATCTCTAATTAAACGAACTTTCGAATTACGTTTAATCTTACCTTCTTTAACCATACAACCTGCAATCAAACCAATCTTTGTCACATCAAACACTTCTCGAACTTCAATGGTTGAAGTGATGGTTTCTTTAATTTCAGGCGAAAGCATACCTTCCATGGCCGATTTAATCTCTTCTAATGCATCGTAAATGATACTGTATAGTCGAATGTCAATCTCTTCTTTTTCAGCAATTTTGCGAGCAGCTACCGATGGTCGAACCTGGAATCCAATAACAATAGCATTTGAAGCAGCTGCTAGCATAATATCTGATTCAGATATTTGTCCAACTGCCTTATGTATCACGTTTACTTGAATTTCTTCAGTCGATTGTTTAATTAAAGCATCAGCAAGTGCTTCAATCGAGCCATCCACGTCACCTTTAACAATTACATTTAATTCTTGGAAGTTGCCAATGGCAATTCGTCGGCCAATTTCATCCAGTGTAATGTGTTTTTTGGTACGTAAACCTTGTTCGCGTTGTAATTGTTCGCGCTTGTTGGCAATGTCTTTCGCTTCACGTTCATCAGCCATTACATTAATTTTCTCACCTGCTTGTGGTGCTCCATTTAAACCTAAAATTAAAACTGGTTCAGATGGTCCGGCAGTTTCAATGCGTTGGTTACGCTCGTCGTACATCGCTTTTACGTGTCCATAGTGCGAACCTGATAAAATCATGTCGCCTACTTTTAAAGTTCCAGCTTGAACAAGTAGGGTTGCTACAAAACCACGACCTTTATCAAGCGATGATTCAATAATTGTACCTACGGCTCGTTTATTTGGATTCGCTTTTAGCTCCAGCATATCTGCTTCGAGTAAAACTTTTTCCAATAGCAATTCAATATTTAATCCAGTTTTGGCAGATATTTCTTGCGATTGATATTTACCACCCCAATCTTCGACTAAATAATTCATTTGAGCTAAAGCTTCTTTTATTTTATCGGGATTAGCATTGGGTTTATCTATTTTATTTATAGCAAATACAATAGGCACACCTGCTGCCGAAGCATGGTTAATGGCTTCAATTGTTTGAGGCATCACGCTATCATCGGCTGCTACTATAATAATGGCAATATCGGTTACTTGAGCTCCACGGGCACGCATCGCAGTAAAGGCTTCGTGACCAGGTGTATCTAAAAATGTTATGGTTTGACCTGTTTTCAAGTCAACGCTATAAGCTCCAATGTGCTGAGTAATACCTCCGGCTTCACCTGCAATAACATTGGCTTCACGAATATAATCAAGTAGCGATGTTTTACCATGATCTACGTGACCCATAACCGTAACAATGGGAGGGCGAGTGACTAAATCTTCTTCTGCATCGGCTTCTTCTGCTATGGCTGCAATTACTTCAACACTTGTGAATTCAACTTTGTAACCAAATTCTTCAGCTAGTAAACTAATTGTTTCGGCATCTAAGCGTTGATTAATAGAAACAAATAAACCAAGAGAAAGACAAGTAGAGATGATTTGATTTACAGGAATTGTCATTAAAGTCGACAACTCATTGGCTGTTACAAATTCAGTTACTTTTAAGATTTGCTTTTCTTGTTCTTCTTGCTCCATTTCTGCCATTTGACGCTGGCTTGCCATGTCGCGCTTGTCTCTACGGTGTTTCGAAGTTTTTGATTTGCCTTTGGCGGTTAATCGTGCTAAAGTATCTTTTATCTGTTTTTGAACATCTACTTCATTAACTTCTGCTTTAGCGGGACGTTTCTTTAAATTGGTAAGAATTTTTTTCCCTTTATCACCACCACCAGAATTGGCTGCATCTTTATTCTTTTTAACTAAGTTCGATTGAGGGTTTAGTTTAAGAACTGATGGAGCGCGAGGTTCACCGGTAGGTTTTGTTGCAGGTGTAGTAACATCAACGCGTTCTTTTTCTTTGCGTATGCGTTTTCTCTTTTTCTTATTTTTTTTACGTTCCTCGTTGCTTATATTGCTACGTACCGGTTCGGTTGGTAATTCAATCTTCCCAACAACTGTAGGTCCTAAAAGTTTTTTTGCTTGTGTGGGTTTGAACAATTCATCCGATTGCTGAGCGTGTTGAGCGGTTTGTTTTTCTTGCTCTTTTAAAGGTTCAGCTTTGGGGGTAATTTTAGATTCATGTTCAGATGCCTTTTCTTTCAATACCGGCTTTTGTGGTTCGGTGGTAATGACTTTAGACGGTTTTTTACGTTCCAAGTTTATTTTACCTATCACTTTTATATCTTCACCAATTTTTTCAACGTTGGTGTGAATGTGTTCTATTTCTTTTGGCTTAGGAGCCTTTATTTCTACTACTGGTTCTTTAGGAGTAGTCGGTTCAGGTGCCTTCTCTTCAGATACCGGAATTTCTTTTTTTACAGGTGGAGCAGTCTCAACGTCTACTTTGACTTCAGCAATAGGCTCTTCTTTCTTAATAGGCTCTTCTTTCTTTTTAGGTTTTAATGATTCAAGATCAATTTTGCCTATAACCTTTAAGTCGATATCCGATTGAGGAGCTTCGTAAACATCATCATTGTTTTCATCATGATGCTGTATGTCGTCTATAGAGATGGATTCTTTTTTAGCTTTATGCTTAGCATCGCCTAGTTTATCAACTTCTATTTTAGTTTTTAAATCAGAACGATACTCTTTTTCAAGTAAAGCAAATATTTCTTCCGTAACTTTCGTATTCGGATTATTATCTACTTGAAATCCTTTTTTTTGAAGAAACTCAACGATAGTGGTTAAGCCAACATTGAATTCTCTTGCAACAATGTTTAATTTTTTTCCAACTGCCATATCTGGACTATGCGTGTTTAATGAAATTCGGTGTACATAAATAAATCGC
>JBBQUP010000029.1:0-31824 GCA_038212305.1 Bacteroidales bacterium | reverse complement strand
TGTAATAGCGGTCGCTCCTGCATTGCTTTACTAATAGGTCAAACTGCTCGCGGGGTAGCAATTTTATCAATTGTTTGAAAACTGGCTGACCGACTAAATTCTTTGATGTATCTTTGCTCATGGTTGAGATTTTTTGTTCTTCAAAACAAATTTACAACCTTGGGATGAGGCTTCGGTCTTGTCCCTAAAATTTATTTATTCTTTGTCGGTCAGTAGTGAAAAAAAATAATAGTTATATGGGCTTCTAATACTGGGAGTATCGATGGCCTTGAGTGGGATGGTCGTCAAGGCTTTATTTTTTCAGATTGGCAAGGTCGTATCTATCACGTAAAACAAGGATTAAAACCAGTGCTTTTACTCGATACAACTGATAAAAAAATGAATGCAGCAGATATTGGCTATAATGTTAAAGATCAAATGCTTTATGTGCCAACATTTTTAAACAATCGGGTAGTTGCTTATAAATTTAGTTTCGAATAAGCAAACGTTTAAAGCTCAACAAGCCAAATCATTGCATTAAAAGGTGCTTTATTTTGTCTAAACGAACATCCATTGGTTCAAATGCGTTTAGCCAATGAATTAAAAAGCCATCGCGCTCCATTTTTCGAAACCAAGTCATTTGACGTTTTGCAAATTGATGGATGGACACATTTAGCTGGTCAAACATTTGTTTGTAACTTAACTTACCAGTGAGATACAAAGCTAAATACTTATATTCCAAACCGTAGTAGATCATATCTTCAATGCTTAATCCATTGGCAAGCAATTGCTCAGCTTCTTGAATTAACCCGCTATCCAATCGTTGCTGCAATCGAGTCGTAATTCGCTGGCGACGGGCTTCCCGCTCAATATCCACGCCAATTATTAAAGGGTTTAGAACGGGCAGGCTGTTATCTTCCAAAGGATTAGTTAAATAGTATTCCTCAATCTCAATAGCCCTAATTGCTCGTGGAATTGTATCAGTATCACTATTATTATGCACCGATTTATAATTTGTTAAAACCGATCTCAACTCAACCAAATCCTTCGAAGCCAGCTCCTTTCGCAAACCCTCATTAACAGGTACATTTATAAGCTTATAGCCTTTTAAAACGGCCTCAATATACAATCCAGAACCACCACACATAATTGGCCAAACATTCGATTTTTGAATCGTTGTAAACACATCAAAAAAATCCGATTGATATTCAAACACATTGTATTTATAACCCGGCTCAACAGTATCGATTAAATGATATTTAATTTCTTGTCCCTCAACCAAATAATCCTCATAATCTTTTCCTGTTCCCAAATTCATTCCTTTATATACCTGACGAGAATCAGCACTTATTATCTCTCCTTGAATTTGGTGTGCCAAACAAGCTGCCAGTTGCGTTTTCCCAGCAGCAGTTGGGCCTAATATGACAATTAAATTATATTTCGAATCAAGAATCATTACCATTTACTATTTAGTCGATCAAAAATACCCATTTTTTTCACAAACCGTTTCTTAAACACTGAATTGATAGCTAGACAAGGCTCTTTTTTGTATTTTTGTCAAGCATAAAAACGTACTCATGATAAATGAAAATTCATCACCCTATTTAAAAATAGTCACTCGCTTTAAAAACTTAGTTATTCAGCCCAATAAAGAGTGTCCTGAAATTCTCCTCGTAAACGAAGAGATGAATGACACACTCACAACCTATATTTTGCCATTAATAGGTTTTGCGTCTATTGCTACTTTTTTTAAACACACGCTTTACCCAAATGAGTTCATCTGGGATTTTGCCTTGAAAAATGCGGCAATTACATTTATTGCCTATTTTGTTGGTTTGATGAGTGCTTTTTATGTAATTAAACTATTCTCGCGTACTAATTCGCATTCAATATTTTCTTTAGCCGCCTATTCATCTGGGTTTATTTACATTATAGGTATCGTAACCGAATTAATTCCCGACTTATACATTTTCTATATTTTATCGTTATATAATCTTGTTGTAGTATGGAATTTTACTTTTTTAATTTTCAAAGAAAACTCACATCAGCTAAAAGTGATTTACTTTATTGTTTTTTCTGTTTGTATCAATGTTTTTCCTGAGGTCATTTCAAGAATATTATATTTCTTTACAAAACTCTAACAACCCAACATGTCTTTAAATAATATAAATATACGAAACAAGCGCGCCTCGTTCGAATACGAATTACTCGAAAGGTTTGTGGCTGGAATTCAATTAGTTGGAACGGAAATAAAAAGTATCCGATTAGGGAAAGCCTCATTAGTTGATTGCTATTGCTTTTTTGTTCGCAACGAACTATTTATCAAGGGAATGAATGTTGCCGAGTACTTTTATGGCACATACAACAACCATATGCCTATGCGCGAGCGGAAACTACTAATGCAGCGAAAAGAATTAAATAAACTAGAGCGAAAAACAAAAGAATCAGGCCTTACAATTATCCCTCTAAAATTATTCATGAATGAGAGAGGATTTATTAAAGTTGAAATTGCTTTAGGAAAAGGTAAAAAACAATACGACAAACGAGAAACCTTAAAATTAAAAGATGCTAAACGCGATATGGATCGTGTTACCAAAATTCATTAATTCAAAGAAGCAACCATTTTTCAACTTCCATCGTCACCATTGTGAGATTAATAGCTGATCCTGAATTTTTTCATATGAAGTATTGATTTACAGAATCATTCAGGCTAAATTCATGGGTTGAATGATTAAATAAATACCTAAAAAAGCCATCTTTCTGTGAGTCGCGATCTTACTGAAATAATATTGAACAGTCAGAAAGGCATACAAAGTGCCCAGCATGACTTATTCGAATTACTAGCTCCAAAAATGTTTGGGGTTTGCATTCAGTATACCACAAATCGAATGGAAGCAGAAGATTGCCTTCAAGAAGGATTTATTAAAGTTTTCACCAAAATAGATGAGTTTCGTTTCGAAGGGTCTTTTGAAGGATGGGTTAGACGCATTATGGTAAATACCACAATTGAACATTACAGAAAAAATAAACGATTTGCTGACAAAGAAGATATTGAAACAGCAGCAGCATTAAGTATTAAGCAGGCAAACGGACAAGATAACATTCAGGCTGAAGAGCTAATTGAATTAATTCAAAAACTTCCTGCACAATATAAAATGGCATTTACTTTATATGCAATTGAAGGTTATTCTCATGATGAAATTTCAAAACAACTTGGCATTTCAATTGGCACATCCAAATCAAATTTATCGCGTGCACGAAAGTGGTTGCAGATTAGAATACCCAGAATGGAAACTACAACTATAAAAAAATCTGTAGAGCTATGATAAGGTTGTTTAATAAAATTATTAATTAAGGTTACTCATACTATGGCCGAGCAAGAAAACATAGATAACTTTTTCAAACAAAAATTTGAAGGATATTCTGTACCTCCACCAGAAGGATTATGGAATAATATATCAAATATCATTTCTGCTCAACAGTCGAACCGTAAAGTTATAGTTGGTTGGAGATGGCTTTGGGCAGCAGCGGTATTGTTACCCATGACTTTAGGTATCAGTGTATATTTGAATAATACGAACACCAACGAAAATACTCAATCGATAGCACCTAGTAAAACCATTGTAATTAATTCTAATCCTGAAATTAAAACAATTGACAAAAACGTTAAACTGAATGAATCACAATCAATAACCTCTATAGCTTCCAAAACAAAAAGTAATCCTGCACACACCACTACCACTCATCAACAACATAACAATCAAAACGTTAAAAGCATCAACAATCAATACAATAATAGCCAACATTCTGACAATAATTTTCTTTCAGTTTTAAAATCAAAGTCAGCTCACATTAAATCGATTAGCATAAAAAACCCTAAACTAAAAACATTAAAATCAAATTCTATCGCACAAAACTATTTGCCAATTAATAAACCAATTGAAGAACCCAGTCGCGATTCACGTATCACCCTGAGCGGATTGGTGTTGCCAAGTTATTCGTACCGAACTGTCAATTCACAAGCAATAAACAACTCATTGCCAGATGAAAAAGGGATTAATACCATTACTGGCGGCATTGCGATAAATTATGCTCATTCAACTCGATGGAGTATTGAAACGGGGGCTTATATATCACAGGCCGGACAAAGCATTGCCATGAATATGCCGGCTTCGGTAAATCCATTGTCAAGAATTAACAAGACCTTTGGAGCAGCAACCCAAAATCAAGTCTCATTAAGCACAAATTCATTGGGAGCGATAAGTTATAAAAACAATGTTTCGGAAAATCAATACATACCTAATAGTAAGAATAGCGATTTTAGTGCTGCAATGACTTCGCCTATCGACTTTCAGAACACGACAAGCGATGTTACAATTAAACAACTGTTAAGCTACATAGAAATACCGCTTGTATTAAGATATAACCTAATGCAAAATCCATTTAAACTATCACTTGCTACAGGAATAAGCTCTAATATTTTGACTAATAATCAGGCTATTTTAACACAAGAAGGGCAATCGAACACGATTGGAGAAACCGAAAATATTAAACCATTAAGTTTCAGTACACGATTGGGAATTGGAATTGACTATCCAATTTTCTCTAATTTCTACTTTCACCTCGAACCAACAGTAAAATATTTTATAAATCCAATTAATTCAGACAACACGAATCAATTCAAACCCTATTCATTTGGTGTTTATACTGGAATAGCTTATTCGTTTTAAAAATTATCGTTTTCTTGCTTACACTAATTAATCCCTCTTCCTTTCAGAGCCTGAATCATTTGGTAATAAACACCTTGAAGTTGTTCCAGCTCATGATGTGAACCAAATTCAACCAAGCAATTATTATCTAAAACAGCAATTTTATCAGCCAATGAAATAGTACTTAAACGATGACTGACAATAATGGCAGTTCGATCTTTTACTATCTCCTTAAAATGATCAATTAACCTAGCCTCAGTAAAAGCATCTAAACTACTGGTAGGTTCATCTAAAATAATTAGCTGGGCATTGTTATAAAACGATCGAGCCAAAGCAACACGCTGCCATTCACCTTGACTAAGTTGTTCGCTACCTTGGAATAAATTCCCTAATGTGGTTTCATATCCATTCTCAAATTTAGCGAACAAATTATGTACTCCAGCTTGCTCGGAGGATTCAATTATTCGAGCCTCATCGCGCAATTCGTTAACATTACCAAACCAAACATTTTCACCGGCAGAAACATTGTAAAGCATAAAATCCTGAAATATGGCAGATACTTCATGCGAAAGCGACTTGCGGGATATTGTGTTTAAATTTGTTCCATCAATCAATATTTCCCCTTGTTGAGGTTCATATAATCCAGTAAGCAGTTTTATAAATGTACTTTTCCCCGCTCCATTTGCACCAACCAAAGCAATGGTTTCGCCAGGCGATATTTTAATATTAATATCTTTTAATATCCATGTTTTATTATGCGGATATTTAAAACTAACTCCCTTAAATTCAATGCCTTTAACAATAGGTTTCGGAAATTCACTGGGTCGTTCTGCAATATCATCTATCCCTTCAATCATTAAAAACTCAAATAAATTCCTCAAAAACAAACTATCTTCATACAAGGATGAGATTCTACCCATTAACTCTTGAAAATATCCATATCCACGTTGTAAAACTAAAAAGTAAAGAACCATTTCACCTGAAGAAATTGCTCCTTGAATCGTTTCAACAGCAATAAATCCATAACAAAACACAACAATTACAGCTGTAGCGCCTTGCCAAACAAGTTCACCCAATATCTTCGACATCAGCCATTTAAACTGACGTAATCGAAGCTGATCGCGCAATTGATTATATCTTTTCTTAAACAAGTGCCCCAAATGAAAAACACGCAATTCCTTTGCATAATCCTTTCCAGTTAAGAGTCGATCGTAATAAGCCACTCGCCTCTCTTCCTCTGTTTGCTGACGTCGGACTAAAAATAAGCGCTTGGAGAACTTCATTCTGTGATACGCAATGGGAATAAGAACTAAAATCAGTAAAAGAGCTATCCACCAGCTAAGCGATGCAAGCACGCCTCCCATTAAAACAATGGTAAGCAAATTCTGAAACATCCCAACTAATCCATAAAAAATATGGGCTGGACGATAGTTTGCATCATTAATTGCTCTGTAATAAACATCCTGATAATCAATATTTTCGTAAAAAGAGTATTGTATTTTTGTGGTTTTATTGTGAATCAAATTTTGGATGTAATCGCTTAAAAAATAGGATTGTTTTTCGCGAGCTAATGAACTTAAAGAACTGGAAACAGCGTTAGCCAGAAAAGCGACTCCAGACCAACCAACAATCCACAAAGTGTTGGTTAATACACGCTCCTGAGAGGGTAGTTGAACAACAATAGTTACCTCATCAATCAATAATTTCACAAGCCACAAAATAACTAAAGGTAATGACCCCCTGAAAATGATTAATAAAGCATTTATCCAAGTCCATTTTGGAGAACTTGCCCAAACAAGCTTAATTGACTGAATAATAAGTCTTAGCGATTGAGTCATAAACTAAATTACATCGATAGAAAAATGTACGCTATTGAATAATAGATACTGAATATTTAGTTGTGAATTTAACTTAATTCAGTATTAAAAAAAAATTCACACCAATAAAAAGACGTTATAATTCGAATGGAAGTACTTATTATCAGCAAGAAAACTGCACTTTTTCGATGTCTTTGTCAAGAAGGCTTCAAAGACAAGGCATTCGAAGTTTTGAAAATCAAGGAGTTCACTTTTGTGAATGACTGTTGGCAAAATGAGAATAACGAAGTATTTGGAGTTTTCGTGCAAAGACTACTTAATTGGAGTGTCTTGATAATTAGTAAGCTTAGCCCATATGAATGATGGATATTGAAACAGATATCCGGTTATACGGTATAATCGAATCATTAACCAACCATATAATTTATTTAGTGTTGAATTCATTGCAACACATTTATTTTTACGATAAAAAGAGTCAACTACACCATAAATATTGCTAATACTAGTTTCGCTATCGCATTTCAACAAACTATCTCCTTTACAAATAAACAATTCATCTTTTTTATAGATCAACCGATGCAGTGTGAGTTTACCATTGTTCGAAAAACACAGAATCATTCCCGGATGAATATCAGCCGATTTGCATGATTTGACCTGAACCTTAACACCAGGCCTAAAAAAAGGAAACATACTTAATCCATAAACAGGAATTTCAACAACTTTTCCTTCGGATAATAACCCAATAAAAAGCTCTTGAATGTTTGGTTGCTTATTGGTGGTCATTTTCTATCAGTTTTAAAACAAAATCTACCACATCAGCCGTTGGAGTAAAACCTAAATGATAAACAGGAACTCTATTTACAAACTCGGTTAGTATTTCAATATGTTTTATTACATAATCGGAGGTATGAAAATGCTGCATGCAATTGGCCATTACACGAACAACGGCTTCGCTACGACTTAATTTACGATAAGTATGCTGCGTTGATTGTTCCAGCAAAAAAAGCGCTTTTATAGGTGCAAACTTTGGATAATCATCATAATAAGGCATTGGAGTATTGTGAGCATGAAACCCATTATCAAAAGGCATTATCGCCAATCTATCGTCATTAATAACTGTAGCGCCTTGTTGTTGCCATAATCCAGCCATGGTTGATTTACCTATTCCTGATAATCCGGAAAACACAAAACCCATATCGTTTAAAACAACGCTTGATCCATGCAGCATAAAACCTCCTGCAAAATGTAGAAGGTATATTTGTAAAAGTACTCCAATGGGATTTAAATAGGGGAAAAACTCGTATTGACTCTCTTTACTGTCAAGCAAAAGATCAACTGTTTTTAATTCAGGATCAATAACAATGCATGCATTGTTTAAATCATTCGACTCAATAAAGTTAATATGAATGGCAACTTTCTTATCTGAAATTGCTACATGCCAATTATATGGCGACTCGTAATTGCCCCAAGGTTTCCCTTTAAATACAATTACCCAATTGGGGAATTCGTTGATTGAACGTTTTATAATACGCCCATCGTAATTAATAAAACTATCGGGAGATGCAAGACTATTTCTAACTAGAAAATGCTTTTCGGAGCCATCATATCTTATTGAAAAATTCGAATCCACTCGTAGAAAACGAATGTTTGTGCCGGCTACCCTTAAATTAAATATTGGCTCTTCCGGCATAACAATTCTTACATTTTACTATAATCTGGTTTTGAACCTCCAAACGGATTGGGTTGGTCTTTATTTGGAGAAGACTTAGGCGATGGTGGCGCCCCTGGTGGATCAATTGGAGGATCGCTAATCATTACCAAGGTTATTTCTCTATCAACAGAAATAACGGTTAGTAACGGAGAAATATACTTTATTTTTTTATTGTTCACCATATTCATATTATGCCTCAGCAGGTTTAATAATATTTTTAATCAAAGCCTCCTGCACAAATCGAACTAAATCTTCATTAGCTTTTGTTGATTCCACTTCAAAAGAGCTATTAAGCTGTTCTAAAATTTGAGCCAAACTATAATCTATGCTAATTCTATTCCAAATAAAAGCAGCCACTTCATTTAAGGTAAAAACTTCTGTCATTTTGGCTATGTGATCAACAATTGGAACCAAAACTAACTCATCGCCAATTTGCTTTTCAACAAAATTACCAGTCTTTACATAAACGGAGTCCAAATTCATTTCGAATCAAATTACCGCAAAAATATAAAAAAAGTATTACGCAGCACTTAAAAATACTGTTTTTAAACATTTTTTTGATAAAAACGCTACATTTTTAGTTAAATACGTAATTAATCCCATGTTAAACGAGAAAAAGGCGCAACCTCTTGTCCGCAAAACTCACCAATTAAAAATTTATAATAGCCTGTTATAGCAATCATTGCTGCATTATCGGTTGTGTACGACAGGTTTGGAATAAATGTTTCCCAATTATATTTTTCTGCCAATTTTGCAATTCCCAATCTTAAAGCCGAATTGGCCGAAACACCACCTGCAAGCGCTATGGTTGTTATACCATTATCTATCGCTGCCTTTTCTAGCTTTTCTAACAATATTTCAACAATAGTGTTTTGTAAAGACGCACATAAATGATTTATTTCATTCTCAATAAACAGAGGATTCTCCTTTGTTTTATCTCTCAAAAAATAAAGAAAAGAGGTTTTTAGCCCACTAAAACTATAATCGTAACCAGTTATTCGAGGTTTATTAAATTTATATTTTGACAAATCACCTTTAGCCGCCAACTTATCAACCATAGGACCGCCCGGATAGGGAAGACCTAATACTTTTGCGCACTTATCAAATGCTTCTCCGGCAGCATCATCAATGGTTTGACCAATCACTTCCATGTTTAAATAATCACGAACTATAACAATCTGACTATTTCCTCCTGATACAAGTAAGCATAAAAAAGGAAATTTAGGCTGATGATTATCCTCTTCGTTTGTTTTAATAAAATGAGCTAATACATGAGCTTGCAAATGATTAACATCAATTAATGGTATGTTTTTAGCCAACGCAAATCCTTTTGCAAAGGAAGTCCCAACCATTAAAGCTCCCATTAAACCAGGTCCACGAGTAAAAGCGATGGCATGAATCTGATTTTTATCAACGCCAGCTTCTTTTAATGCCTTATCAACCACTGGTATAATATTTTGTTGGTGAGCACGGCTAGCCAATTCAGGAACAACACCACCATATTCTTCATGAACCAATTGAGTGGCTACAACATTAGATAAAACAACCGAATTATTTAAAACAGCAGCCGATGTATCATCACAAGAAGACTCAATCCCCAACACAAATAAATCTTTCATTCAAATATTTTTCAGATATTCTTTTTGATAGCACTTAAATCACTGCTCACTCAAAGAATTTCATTAATTTTGTCGCAATTTATAATACAGCAAAATTATTAAAAAAATATACAAAATAGGTTTTTCTTTAATCGCTGGAATTTTATTAATTCCTGTGATAATCATATCCATCTGTTTAATCCCCTCTGTTCAAACACAACTAGCTAAAAAAATTGCTGCCAAACTAAGCTCAAACTACCATACCACCATTACAATCGACAAAGCCTATTTTTTACCTTTTAGTCGCATTGTTTTAAAAAAACTAGTGTTATTAGATCAACATAACGACACGCTACTAAGTCTGCCGGAACTAACAACAACAATTGGTTCATTTTCGCTTAAACAAAAACAAATACGATTTAATCAAATCATCGCAAGTACTCCACAAATTAGCATTAAAGAGTATTCAAATGGTTTTAACTTCCAATTTTTCAACACAAAATCAACCATTGATACCTTTGAGTGGAATTTAAACATCATGAAAATTCAAATCAAAGAAGGGAGATTACAATATAGCACACTAGACACCACTAATTATTCCACATTGTTTAAATTAAACAATATCAAAACTTCTAAAATCAATGTAGTTATTGATCAAATATTATTAGCAGCAGATACATTCTCTTGTCGTTTATCAAAACTTGCATTAGAGGAACAGTGTGGGTTTAAACTAACTGAGATGGGAGCCAGAATTGGCTATAATGCTCAAAAAGTGGTGCTTAAAAACTTAAATATCGCAACCCCCTATAGTTCACTTAGTGTTGATTCACTCTTTTTACATTTCGAAACAGATTCAACTAAAAATCTACAACTTTATGATGGCTTAAACTTTGACATTTCAATAAAAAAATTACATCTATCGCCCTATGATTTGACCTACTTTTTACCAATTGAAAATCCTTTGCAAACCGATGTTATGCTAACTGGGCGTTTAAGTGGCAATTTGGCCAACTTAAAAGGCAGGGATGTTGAATTATCGATGGGAGAGTCAACTTATTTGAGTTCTTCGTTTGATTTAGTTGGTCTTCCCAATATTAAAGAAACATTTTTATACTTAGACATCAACAACTTAGAGACCACCACGTCGGATATTGAATTATTTATTTCAGAACCGTCACATAAAAAAACAAGTCTATTCCCATCCTCTTTCTCAAAACTTGGCAAGATAAGTTACAAGGGGAATTTCACAGGTTTTTTAAGCGATTTAGTTGCTTATGGTAAGTTTAAAACCAATTTAGGCAATATTCAAACTGATATTGGAATTAAACTGACTGATAGATTCAATTTTTCAGGTAGCATTAAAGCTAAAGATTTTGACATTGGAACAATGCTAGGAGCTTCAGATGATTTAGGTGGTATTACGATGCACATGACAATCAATGGATCTCGCAAAACAGCTACTGATTATTTCACTTACCTACAAGGAACTATCGACTCGATTTTTGTGAATGACTATTTTTACAAACACATTGATTTGAATGGACTTTTTACCAATAAAAAATTTGATGGTCTTTTTGAATTAAATGATCCAAACGGATATGCAAGCTTTTCGGGAAGTATCGATTTCAATCAATCCATTCCCAACTTTAACTTTTTTGCTCGATTAAAGGATATTAATCTATCTCAAATAAATATCATTTCTAATCGACCCAAAACACTGTTTTCAGCTGATTTATTATCGAATTTCGAAGCGAGTAATTTCGATGATATGATTGGATTTATTCGTTTAGATAATGGCAAAATAGTATCACCTGAACAAACCATTTCTATTGATTCGATAGTAGTAAATGCTATTCGATATGAAGATGAAAAACAATTATCTATCAATAGTGATTTAATTGATGGAAAAATCACAGGAAAATACAATTTCACCAAAGTTAGCTCAACCTTATTATGGTACCTATCAAGCTACCTTCCATCTTTAAATACAAGACAAATTGAACCTAACGACTTGCCCACCAATGACTTTTCGTTCTTTTTTAAATTAAAGAAGATGGGGTCTCTCATTCATTTTATTGACCCAGATATTGAAATTTCGAATAATGGGAATGTAAGCGGACAAATTAACACTGAAAAAAAACAAGTAACCTTAGATGTTGAACTCGACAAAATCAATTACAACCAATACAATGGCGAAGGGTTACAATTGCATGTAAATGGTGACAAAATATTTACTTCATCAATAAATATTGATCGATTGCAATTATTCAGCAGTTTCAGCTTATATAATTTTTCGGTTCATCAAAAAGCAAACTCCGATATTTCTTCGATAGATATTTTTTGGAATAATTGGGGAGCCATAACCAATGGTGGATCTATATTTACTGAAACAACTTTTTTGCGCAATGATAAAGGGTTGAATTCGGAGGTGCAAATTCATCCATCAAACATCATCATAAACGATACGGTTTGGAATATTAAAGCAACGAAAGGTGGCATAAATCAATATGGATTTTGGATTGACAACTTCAGATTATGGCATAACAATCAGCAGATTACGATCGATGGATCGGCAAATAAAGTGAATCCGGATGGATTAAACGGATATGTCAGAAACATTAGTTTATCCGACTTTTTCAAGAACATAGATCTTACAGATGTTAATCTAAGTGGCTTATTAAATGGTGAGTTCTCAGCAAAAAATATTTTTAATACCCCAGAAATAATTGGCGAATTAACCATTGATGATTTAATGTTTAATGGATCTCCCATGGGACAATTAATGATTTCGAGTTCTTGGGATAATAATAAGCTTGGGCTTAATTTAAAAACCGATTTGATTGATGAAGATGAATATCGCTTGAAGGGTGAAGGCCATTTATCTATAAAAAATAAGCAAATCGAGTTTGCTTCGCATGCCAACAAATTAGATGCTGGTTTTTTAAATCTATACTTAAACCAAGCCATACAAAACCTATCAGGAAACATTTCGGGCGATATTCAATTTAACGGTCCACTTTCTTCGCCAGTTTTAACAGCTCGCGTCAAACTCGAGGATGGCCGTTTTAGCTCAGATATTCTAAATACAACCTATTCGATAAGCGATTCCGCCATTTTTCTTCCTGGGAAAATGATATTTAAAAACATGACTATTCGAGATAAGCAAAATCATAAAGGGGTTTTTTATGGTACCATTACTCACGATAATTTTTCGAATTTAAAATATGATTTGATTGTTGACATTGATAATTTCCTAGCCTTAGATACCAGACAAAAAGACAATCCACTGTTTTATGGCTCAGTTTATGCCACAGGGGAAATGCTTATTACAGGCTCAACTGACAAAATTGTTATGGATATAAATGGAAGAACACGGGAAAACACCCAGTTTTATATTCCATTGCAAGATGCTGGTGAAATATCGGATAATAGCTTCGTTCAGTTCTTATCCACCAAAAATACATCTTCAAAAAACAGCTTCGAAAAACTAGGTTATACCGTTGATTTATCGGGACTTGAAATGAATATGGATTTAGATATTACTCCAGATGCAAAAATTCAAATCATTTTCAATCCTCTAACTGGTGATGTTTTAAAAGGAACTGGGAATGGAAATATACAATTGAAAATTGATAAGTATCAACACATTTCAATTTTTGGAGATTACCTTTTTGAAGATGGAGATTATTTATTTTCATTCCAAAATTTTGTAAATAAACGTTTTCAGATAAACAAAGGAAGTCAAGTACGTTGGGATGGAGATCCTTATAATGCCATTATTCATTTAAATGCGATATATAAACTTCGCACAAGCTTGTACGATTTAGCTGGTGCATCGTATGTTGGAAATATTGCTGGATCTGAAGAACTTAAAAAACGCATTCCTATCAATTGTAATCTAATCCTCACCGACCGATTGCTAAATCCATCTATTGCTTTTAGTATTGAAACGCCTAATGCAGATGAATCAACAGCAAATATTATTCGAGAAAACATTCACACACAAGAAGATCTCAATAAACAAGTACTATCACTTTTAGTACTAAACCGATTTTATTCGCCCGAATCCCAAAAATCATCAACAGCAAATTCTGCTTTAGGAAATAAAGCCGCTTTAGTCACAACAACCGAAGTATTGTCGAATCAATTTAGCAATTGGTTATCTCAAATTAATGAAGACTTAAACGTAGGATTTTCTTATCGACCCGATGATGGCGTTTCAAGTCAAGAGGTTGAAGTAGCCTTAGGAACGCAACTTTTTAACGACCGGGTAAATGTGAACGGAAATTTTGGTTATGGAGAATCTAACATAAAAAAAACCACCAATTTCATAAGTGATTATGATGTAAACATTAAACTCAATAAAAGTGGAACAATTAGTGCAAAAGGCTTTTCGCGTACTAATAATGACATAACCTACACCACTTCACCGACCAAACAAGGAGTTGGATTATCATTTAAAGAAGAATTTGATACTTGGGGAGAGTTATTTAAAAAATATTGGGACTTTATAACAGGTGAAAACCGCAGGGAAAAGAAAAAAGAAAAATCAAACAAAACGGTTGAGCCAACAAATTAGAATAAAAATTTATCACTATCAGACTGATTATCCATTGTCATCATTATTTTTTTTACTTTTACCTTCAATAAAATAGCTTTGTCACATTGCAATAAACCTTTTGATTTTACGATATACTAACAGACGTAAAGTAAATTTTTGGTTACATAAAAATTGTCATATAAGCACTTGTACTTTTAACATTAACAATCAATCAAACAAATCATGCATAACATTTTCCTTTTCATTCAAGCATCAGGAAGTAGCATACAAGCTGGTGCTGCTGTAGCTCCCAAAGAACTAAATTTTTTTGAACTAGCCATGAAAGGTGGATTAATCATGTATCCACTTTATATTTTATCGTTCATTGCTATTTACATTTTTATTGAGCGTTTTTTGGCATTAAAAAAAGCATCTTTTGAAGATAGTAATTTCATGAACCGTATTAAAGATTACATTCATGACGGTAAAATTGATTCAGCAGTTGCACTTTGCCAATCGAACACTTACCCTATTGCGCGTATGATCGAAAAGGGGATTAGTCGTTTAGGACGGCCATTAAACGATGTAAATACAGCTATTGAAAATGTTGCCAATCTTGAAATCAGTAAACTCGAAAAAGGATTGCCAACATTAGCTTCTATTGCAGGTGGAGCGCCCATGATCGGATTTCTTGGTACAGTTATTGGGATGATACAAAGTTTTTGGCAAATGAGTAGTGCAGGAAACAATATTGAAGTAAGTGTTTTAGCTGGTGGCATATACGTAGCATTAGTTACAACAGTAGCCGGATTAACAGTAGGGATTACAGCTTATTTTGCCTATAACCTATTGGTCGCAAAAGTTGAAAAAGTAGTTTTCAACATGGAAGCTCGCACAATGGAATTCATGGATATTCTTAACGAACCAGCTCATTAATAGATTATGGCATTACGTAAACGAAGTAAAATAAGTGCCGAATTTAGCATGGCGTCGATGACCGACTTGGTATTCCTGTTGCTCATTTTCTTTATGATAACTTCAACCTTGGTGCATCCCAATGCGCTGAAATTACTACTCCCACAGAGTCAAAATCAGACATCGGCAAAGCCACTCACAACTTTATCTATCACTAAAGATCTTAAATATTATATCGAAACCAAACAAGTTCGATTTGAAGAAATAGAGCCTCTGCTTCAAAAAAAATTAGGTCAAAATCCTGACATATACATTTCGTTACATGTAGATGAAAGTGTACCTATGAAAGAAGTGGTAAAACTAATGAACATTGCCAAGGATAATAAATACAAACTAATCTTGGCAACCCGTAAATAAAAAAATGGAGGATAAGTACAAAAAATATGGTCTGATAGGAACAATTCTGTTTCATGCAATTATTGTGTTGCTGTTAATTTTCTTTGGGTTAAGCATGATACCTCAGGAAGAAGAAGGACTATTGGTTAATTTTGGTGATGCCGAAACGGGTCAAGGTTTGGAAGAACCCAAAGAATCGCAAGCCGAACAAGCGATTAAAGTTACTCCTCCTCCACCAGTGAAAGCGCCTCCAGTAAAAACTGCCGCTTCAAAGGAAGCCATTAACACTCAAGATTTCGAAGAAGCTGCTGCACTAAAAGAAGAGAAAAAGAAAAAAATAGAAGCAGATAAAATAGTAAAAAAGAAAATTGAGGTAGAAAAACAGAAACAATTGGCTGCTGAAAAAGTTAAAAAAGAAGCCGAAGAAGCTGAAAAACAAAAACAAGAAGAATTAGCTCGTCAAGCCGCAGAAGCTAGAAATAAAGTTAAAAATGCATTTGGAGGCAAAGGCACAGGGTCAAGCACCTCCGAAGGAGAAACAGGTGGTTCAGGAAATCAGGGTTATGTAACAGGTGATCCCAACTCAAAAAACAGAACCGGATCTGGTCAAGGCACAAAAGGTAGCGGTTATAGCTTATCTGGTCGTTCGCTTTCGGGATCATTACCTCAACCCGAATATGGTATTCAGGAAGAAGGAATTGTTGTGATTGAGATTACAGTTGATAAAGAAGGTAGAGTAACTAATGCAACACCTGTTTTACGAGGAACCACAACTCAAAACTCGTATTTATGGAAAGTAGCCCGCGAAGCTGCTATGAAAGCTCGATTTAATTCTGATAGTAATGCTCCGTCCTTTCAAAAAGGAACCATTACCTATCATTTTGTGCTTAATTAGTCTTTGCAAGAAAACTCTAAATACTGCGTTATTCTCATTTTGAAAACCATGTCGTTGAAGCTTTCTTATCAAAGACTGTGAAAAATGTAGTTTTCGCGCAGGCACTAATTAACACTGCAACATCCTTACATTAAATCGATTAACCAACTTAAGACACCTAACACCTTTAACCCAGCAATTAATGTGGTGGTTAATAACAAGTACCATATGTATTTAGTGCCTATGCGGGATGCATTTTTCGAGGCCACATAAGCACCAATTCCATTGCCTATCGACAGGACAAGTCCATAAATCAAATTCACTTGACCTGAATAAAAGAAAATTATTAGTGCAACTATTGTTAAATAAAGTGTTATGAGCGATTTTGCGGCATTAGCACGAATTAAATGATAACCGGCTCCCAACACCATTCCTGCCAACATAAATAAACCAACTCCTGCTTGAATAAATCCTCCATATAAGCCAATTCCAAAAAAAGTGACTATTCTCAAAGGAGTGGATGCAGCTTTACCAATTAGCGATTTCTCTTTTAACCACTTTTCGGGTTTTAATAAAACAACAAAAAACATAAAAACTAAGAGCAACCCAATTGCAAGTCGCATGTATTTTTCACTAATCGATATGGCAATCAATGCTCCCACAATTGCACCTAAAACAGTTGGGATAACCAAATTAGTTTCATGCGAAGCAACAAAAGTTTTATCCTTTTTAAAATTTCGAACAGCCACCAAGCTTTGAACTAAAATCCCTATCCGATTAGTGCCATTGGCATCGTGTGCCGATAATCCTAAAAACATTAACAATGGCAATGTTATAAGTGATCCACTACCTGCCAATGTATTTATAAATCCGGCAAAAAACCCGGCAAAAACAAGCAAAAAATAATTCAGTAGTTCCATGGAATAAAAAAAGGTGGAGAAATCCACCTTTAAAATTATCGAAATATTTTAATATTAATAAGCAAAGAGAGGGAATTGCTCCATCATTTCATTCACCCGTTTCATTACTGATTTATAAACAGCCTCATTTCCAACGTTTGACAATACTTCATCAATCATTCCAACAATTGGGTCAATATGAGCTTCTTTTATACCTCGGGTAGTAATTGCAGGAGTTCCAACACGAATTCCAGATGTTGTAAATGGTGTACGACTATCGTAAGGAACCATGTTTTTATTAATGGTAATGTCAGCTAATACCAATGTGTTTTCAGCAACCTTACCAGTTAATTCAGGAAACTTACTGCGCAAATCAATTAACATTGAGTGATTGTCAGTTCCACCTGAGATGACCTTATATCCTCTGGTAGTAAATGACTCAGCCATAGCACTTGCATTTAATTTAACTTGTTTCTGATAAGTCTTGTATTCGGGTTGAAGCGCCTCAAAAAACGAGACTGCTTTTGCTGCAATAACATGCTCCAAAGGACCGCCCTGAATTCCAGGAAATACAGCAGAGTCAAGCAATGATGACATTTTTCGGATTTCACCTTTTTTGGTTGTTCGTCCAAATGGATTATCAAAATCTTTACCCATTATAATAACACCACCTCGAGGTCCACGTAATGTTTTATGGGTTGTTGATGTAACAATATGCGCATATTCACAAGGATTTTTTAATAATCCTGCAGCAATTAAACCAGCTGGGTGAGCCATATCAATCATTAACAATGCTCCAATTTTATCGGCAATAGCACGCATGCGAGCATAATCCCAATCGCGTGAATAGGCTGATGCACCACCAATTATCAACTTTGGTTTGTGCTCAAGAGCCAGAGCCTCCATCATATCATAATCAACCAAGCCTGAATCTTCCTTAACGGTATAAGCAATTGGTTGGTAAAGAGTTCCTGAACTATTAACAGGTGATCCATGTGAAAGGTGACCTCCGTGAGATAAATCTAAGCCTAAAAATTTATCGCCCGGCTCCAAAACAGTCATTAACACAGCCATATTCGCTTGAGCACCACTGTGGGGTTGAACATTTGCCCATTCAGCATTAAAAAGTTCTTTTATTCTATCAATAGCCAAATTTTCGGACTGATCAACAACTTGACAACCGCCATAATAGCGAGCTCCAGGTAATCCTTCAGCGTATTTATTAGTTAAACACGATCCCATTGCTTCCATAACCTGTTCACTCACAAAGTTTTCGGATGCAATAAGCTCTATGCCAACCAATTGGCGTTTTTGCTCAAGTTGAATGAGTTCAAAAATTTTGTCGTCTCTTTTCATTAGATGTATATTATTTTGATTTTTCAGAGAATTTCAATATCGAAAAATAAAATGCCATGCTTTAAAAAAAATAATTTTCAAAAATAGTTTATTCTAAAATATAATTTCAAATAAAGGGCTTAAAAAATTGAATTCAAATAAAATATATCATTCGCTCTAAATCAATTTCTATTCGTCAGAGTAATGAATTAAAACTTTACGATAGGCTGAAAATATTTTTGATTTCGAGACGAATCCAAGGTATTTGCCTCCTTCGAGAACAGGCAAATTCCAAGCTCCAGTATCTTCAAATAAATTCATAACCTTATCCATATTATCTTCGATATTAATAAATCCAGGCGGCACGTTCATGATATCTAAAACAGTAGTTGATTGATACAAAGATTGATTAAACATAAACTCTCTAATGTCATCGAGCAACACAACACCAATTAGCTCATTTTGCTTATTAATTACGGGAAATATGTTTCGTCGGGATTGACTTATTATCTTAACCAAATCACCCAATTTCATATTCGATTCAACAGAATGAAAGTCTGTTTCAATCACCTTACTCAATTTCATAAGCGTCAAAACTGTTTTATCCTTATGATGAGTTAATAATTCACCCCTTTGTGCCAAACGCTTGGTGTAAATATTGTGCTTATCGAATTTTTTTATGGTTACATACGAAATAGTTGCTGTAATCATTAAAGGAATGAATAAACTATAACCATTTGTTATCTCAGCAATTAAAAATATGGCTGTCAATGGGGCATGCATAATACCTGCCATAAGTGCTGCCATACCTGTTAAGGCGAAATGTCCTTCGGGCAAATGCACCCACCCAAAACTATTAATAAAAGCTGCCATGAAATAGCCCGTTACACCTCCTAAAAATAACGATGGTGCAAAAACCCCGCCCACTCCACCTGCTCCATTAGTAGAAGCAGTTGCAACAACTTTAAAAATAATTAGCAATCCGCAAAACAGAGGGATTACTAATGGACTATCTTTAAAATTAAAAAACAAACTATCCTGGAAAAAGCTATCCATGTTATTTTCCAACAAAAAACGAATGGTAGGATAACCTTCACCATATAAAGGAGGGAATATGAAAATTAAAAAGCTTAATATGGATCCGCCTATTAACCAACGAACATAGTCATTTGAAATTTTAGCGAACTTTTGTTCTAAATATCCAACACCCCGGTTAAAATATAACGAAACAAAACCTCCCAAAACACCCAGTATGACATAAAATGGTAAATTACTCAAATCAAAAGGTGCTTGCAGATGAAATGAGAATTCTGCATCGTGACCCAGTAAGAAGTAAGATACCGTTGTTCCTGATATGGCTGCAATAAGTAAAGGTGCTATTGATATGGTTGTTAATTCAAGCATGAGAACCTCAAGCGTAAAAATAACTCCTGCAATTGGTGCCTGAAAAATACCTCCAATTGCTCCAGCAGAACCACATCCAATTAATAACGTTATGGTTTTATGGTTTAAACGAAACCATCGACCTAAGTTTGAACCAATAGCTGATCCAGTTAATACAATAGGTGCTTCAGCTCCAACTGATCCTCCAAATGCAATGGTAAATGTACTTGCAATCATGGATGAAAAAGTATGATGAGGCTTTATATGACCCCCACTTTTTGAAATAGAATACAGCACCTGACTAATACCATGCGACAAACTATCTTTTACCAAATACTTAACGATTAGAATGGTAATTAAAATCCCGATCATTGGTAAAACAAGGAGTAAAAAGTTATGGTCTGTCGTTTCTTGCCGATCCATAACCAATCTGCGCACTAAGTGAATGGTATTTTTAAGAAGCACTGCCGATAATCCACTTCCCATACCAATAAGTAAAGCTAAAATAAGAATAAACTGGCTTTGACTTATATGACGGGCACGCCATAATAAAATTCTTGTAAACAGTTTAGATGCCTTAATCATAATGCCACAAAAGTAATACTTTTAATCTGATGAGTTGAATAAAACGGATATTTCTATGAGATCAAATTCACCAAATCCTGAATTAAATAATACTCAAAAAACAATAACGCAGTAAAAGTTATTAGCCACTTGTTATAAATAAAATAACATCCCTGAATTAAAAAAATTCCAATTCAGGGATGTTATTTAGAAGCTGTTTAAATTTTATAGATGTCTAGATTATTAGATTATAGAAATAGAGAGAAGATAAAAATAGAATGTTCATCATCCGGAATTATCTAAAATATCTTCTATATCTGTCTAATATCTATTATTCTTCCTACTTAGATGCTTCTACTTCTGCCCAGTTTTCGCAGCGTTTAATTCGGGTTACTTGCATTTCACTAATTCGAAATAATTTGGCAATAACGTTTTGTTTCACGCCTCGCTCGAGCATTCCTTTTAATATACTAACATCTTCGGCCTTAAGCTTTGAACTCGTAACAACTTTGCCTGATTTTTTTCGATTATCGCGCAATAAATCATGCATTCTACGATAACTTTCATCTCGTGTTACCCATTGCAAATTTGAAATGTGGTTGTTTTGCTTATTCCAATCTAAATGAATAACAACAGTTTGCTCATCTGATTCTTTTGGAATAAATATTTCGGCAGTTAATTTATGAATTAAGTAAGAGCGCTTCTTATCATCGACCCTAAGGCTTACATTGCAAAAACCTTTAATATTTCCTGGCTTTACAATTTTACCATTTTCTTTGTCGTAACAATAACTTTTAACTCGACCATAATTACTAATTTCATATTTTTTATCAGTAAATGTGATCTCTTTCCAAATCTCATCTTCGATTTTTCTTAATTTACGTTCTTTGATAATCATTCTATTCTTTTAAACCATGATTCATAATAACCGAATACCCAGTTGGATGAATAAAAACTATTATTAAATAACACCCCTAGAGTATGAGCAAATATAAATAATATTAATAGACATAACAATTTTAAAACAAGTGTAAACACCCTTAAATATCGTTAAAATTAATCGAACAAGCTTAAAACGCTATAACTTTTTCGAATATTTATTCGAAAAAAGACATAAATCGAAATTAATTGTTTATCGTTTCAGATATAAGATTGAACAAAATCGGTTTAATATTCTTTATATAATTATATAAATTGATTCTAAAATAGTATGAGAAATACATTTTTAATTAGCTTTTTCATGTTTGTTGCTACCCTAAAAATGGCAGGCCAAACAAGTTCAATACAAGGAACTGTTTATGATGCAATGTCAAATAAACCACTTCCATTTGTGAATGTAATAATTCATAACTCTCAAATAGGAACAACAACCGATACGCTTGGGGGTTTTACATTTAATAATCTATCGGGCGATTTTATTCAAATCCAACTTTCATCAATAGGTTACGACCCATTACTTTCTGAGGTCATTTCTTTGTCGAAAGTTCACATTATCAGCATATCATTATCGATGCGTCCAGCTAATCAATCATTAACAGAGATAACTGTTAATGCATCTCGTTTTGCTAACAAACCCGAAAGCCCTCTAGGATTACAACGAATTGGTATTGATTTAATTGAACGTAGTGCTGGCGCTAATCGTGACATTTCGAAAGTTTTCCAGTCCCTTCCTGGCGTTGGAAGTGTTAAATCGTTTCGAAACGATTTAATTGTTCGCGGAGGTGGCCCATCTGAAAATAAGTTCTATGTTGAAGGAGTTGAAATCCCCACTCTTAATCACTTTAGCACTCAAGGAGCCTCTGGAGGTCCTGTTGGAATAATAAATGTTGACTTTGTAAGAGAGGCCGATTTTTATACCGGTGCTTTTCCTGTATCACGAGGGAATGCTCTCAGCTCTGTTTTCGACCTTCGATTGATTGATGCTAATAAAGATAAGGCGAGTTATAAAGCCTCTATTGGAGCATCTGACATAGCGTTTTCAGCAAATGCGCCTCTCTCCAAAAAAACTGGATTAACCGCTAGTATTCGACGATCTTACCTTCAATTCTTATTCAAGCAGCTCCAGCTGCCATTTTTACCTACCTACAATGATTTTCAGTTTAAAACTAAAACCCGAATTAATCAAAAAAATGAATTAACCCTAATAGGCTTAGGTGCATATGATCAATTCCAACTTAACACCTCGGCTCCTGAAACGGAGGAATCGAAATATATTTTAAGTTATTTACCCGTTAACAACCAATGGAATTATGCCTTAGGAGGAGTTTACAAGCACTTTTTTAGCGAAAGTGTGGTAACTACGATTTTAAGTCGTAATCATTTGAATAACGAGGCATATAAATATCAAGACAATATCGAACTCCCTCAAAACTTAATCTACAAATACAATTCGCAGGAGATTGAAAATAAATTTCGATCAGAAATTCAATCTCAAATGGGACTATGGAGTTTAAATGCAGGTATTGGTTTTGAACAAGCGAATTATACAAATGACTCATACAATAAACTTTTTGAAAACGATCAAATCATAGAAAAAACAAAAAATTCGGATTTATCGTTTTATAAATGGGCCACGTTTGCAAACGTTAGTCGAAAATTTGGAGATGACAAACTTCAGTTATCGGCTGGAGTGAGAATGGATGCCAATTCATATTCATCTCAAATGTCGAATTTATTAGATCAACTAAGTCCAAGAATTTCGGCTTCATGGTCGTTTGCAAAAAACTGGTTTTTCAACACATCGGCTGCAAAATATTACCAATTACCAGCCTATACTACTTTGGGTTATCAGGTTAATAACTCATATGTGAACAAAAACAATGGTATCAAATACATATCAGCAAACCATTATTTGGCAGGTATTGAATATAGGCCATCGAACAATTTAAAAATAAGTGTCGAAGGGTTTATGAAGGATTATAACAATTATTCATTATCCCTAACCGATTCGGTTAGTTTAGCCAGTAAAGGGGGTGATTTTGGTGTATTTGGCGACGAGGAAGTCATCCCAACTTCGTCTGGAAAAACCTCTGGTTTGGAGTTTCTTATTCGCTATCAAAATACTAAAAACAACCTTATTCTTGCCTATACACTATTCCAAAGCCAATTTACCAATTGGAACAATCAACACATTGCTTCAAGCTGGGATAGCAAACATTTAGTAAGCCTCACATTTAATCGCAACTTCAAAAACAATTGGAATTTGGGCGGAAGATGGCGATATGTAGGTGGATTACCCTATACACCAGCTGATATTAACAAATCGAGTTTAAAAGAAGCTTGGGATATAAATGGTCGTGAATACCTTAACTACAATGCATTTAACTCATTACGACTCGGAGCATTTCATCAATTAGACATTCGGGTTGATAAATCGTACTACTTTAAGAAATGGAGTCTAGCTATTTACATCGATATTCAGAATCTATATAACTCAAAATCAGACGAAGCAACTAAATACTTTCCCGAAACCAACGAATTGGGTAATTTAGTTATTGTTAATCCCACTGCTCCAGCATCGGAACAACGATACAATTTAAACGAACTTAAAACCACATCGGGAACAGTTTTACCTACTATTGGAATAATTGTTGAGTTTTAAAATCCCTCAAATTGTCAACTCTATTTAAAAACGAATCAAATCTATGATTCGTTTTTGTTTTTATGGCTTTCCTCGAATAACCCCCACAAATCTAGTCCCGGTTGACACAACCGTTAATAAGTCATAAATAATCGCAGATACAAAAAAATAAATCAGCCAAAACCTCCATAAACACTATCTTTGCAATTCAATATTTATTGCATAAATAAAAGTGTTTTCAAAGTGATGAGCTTATAACACGAACCATTGTTATAAATTATTAATTTAAACAAAATATTATAAATCATTACTAATGAATAGAATCACATCTTTGTTAGGAATTAAATACCCGATAATTCAAGGCGGAATGGTTTGGTGCAGTGGATGGAAACTAGCCTCAGCAGTAAGTAATCATGGTGGCTTAGGCTTATTAGGTGCTGGCTCCATGCATCCTGACACACTACTGGAGCATATCAACAAAATGAAATCTGCCACTCAAAAACCTTGGGGAGTCAATGTTCCTTTACTCTATCCAAAAATTGATGAGATAATTGACTTAATAATTAAAAATGATGTGAAAATTGTTTTTACATCAGCCGGAAACCCTGCTATATATACCTCTGTTTTAAAATCTCATGGCATAACGGTGGTTCATGTTATTGCCAACACTAAATTTGCAAAAAAATGTGAGGAGGCATGTGTTGATGCCATTGTTGCAGAAGGCTTTGAGGCAGGTGGACACAATGGGAACGAAGAAACTACGACCTTTACCTTAATACCTACTATTAAAAAAGTAACATCACTTCCACTTATTGCAGCAGGAGGCATATCAACTGGTGAAAGCATGTTGGCAGCAATGGTTTTAGGCGCTGATGGCGTTCAAATAGGCAGTCGATTTGCCATAAGTGATGAATCATCTGCCCATATCAACTTTAAAAACCTTGTTATTTCCCTTGGAGATGGTGATACGAAACTGGCACTCAAAAAAATAGGTGCTGTTCGACTCATAAAAAATCAATTCTTCGCCAAGGTTAATACACTTGAGCACGAAGGAGCATCTGTAGAACAACTAAAAGAGCTTCTAGGTAAAGGACGCTGTAAAAAAGGAATATTCGAAGGCGATTTAGACGAAGGGGAACTTGAAATCGGCCAAGTTGCATCCATTATTAATTCAATTGAGTCTGTCGAAACCATTATGAACAAAGTTCTCGCATCATTTAATATAGCAAAAGAAAAACTAAATAGCCCGCCCTTTTGTTTCTAAATTGAGATTTTAATTGTTATTCTTTTTTGTTTAATCCCAAACAAACATATCAATAACATGCAAGTAATCAGTGCTTCATTATTTTTGTATTTTAGTGCAACTATTTTTATTGATCATGTGGAATTTATCGGAACAAGAAGAAGAACAATATATTCGTCAACAGTTTGAAATACTTAAAAGTGTTTGTACTCGTTGTCAGGATGAGCAAAGCATTAAACTGGTTCAGAAGGCATTCGAATTTTCCCATGAAGCACACAAAGGAATTCGCCGCAAATCGGGCGAACCATATATCCTGCATCCAATGGCCGTGGCTAAAATTTGTGCCGAAGAAATTGGACTCGGCGCAAAAGGTATAAGCGCTGCTCTTTTGCATGATGTTGTGGAAGACTCCGAATATTCTCGTGAAGATATTCAAACTGTTTTTGGCGAAAAAATCGGATCTATTGTTGATGGATTAACTAAATTATCTGAAATTCTAGATCAAAACAAATCCAAACAAGTTGAGAATTTCCGTAAGCTTTTATTGTCGATGGTTGAAGATATTCGAGTCATTTTAATAAAACTGGCCGATCGACTTCATAACATGCGAACGCTCGACTCCATGTCTGAAAACAAGCAACTTAAAATAGCTGCTGAAACACTTTATTTTTATGCTCCTCTGGCTCATCGCTTAGGCTTATACAGTATTAAAACCGAACTCGAGGATCTCAGTTTAAAGTACGAGCAACCTAAAATTTACAATGAACTCTATGAAAAGGTAGCTGCCAACGAAAAAAAACATCAGCAACTTATTCATCATTTTTCGCTGCCAATAATTGGCAAACTTTCGGAGCAAGGCTATGAATTTGATATTAGCGGACGTCCAAAATCGATCTACTCCATTTGGTCGAAAATGCAAAAAAAGAACATCCCATTCGAGGAAGTTTACGATATTTTAGCCATTCGAATTGTATTTAAACCAACCCCAAATATTCCAGAAAAAGCTCAATGCTGGGCACTTTACTCACTTATTACTGATATATACAAACCTAAGCCCGATCGATTACGAGACTGGGTTAGCACCCCAAAAGCAAATGGATATGAAGCATTGCATGCTACCGTTATGGGGCACGCGGGCAAATGGGTTGAAATTCAAATACGATCAGATCGTATGAACGAAATTGCAGAACGTGGCTTTGCCGCTCATTGGAAATATAAAGGCAATCAAGATAAAGAAACGGAACTCGATAGCTGGTTAAAGCATATTCGCGAAATACTTGAAAATCCAGATATGGATTCGCTTGAATTTCTTGATGACTTTAAGCTTAATTTATTTTCTTCTGAAATGATGATTTTTACACCCAAAGGTGATGTGAAAATCATTCCAACTGGTTCAACAGCTCTCGATTTCGCTTTCGAAATCCACACCGATGTAGGATATAAATGCATTGGAGCTAAAGTCAATTATCGATTAGTGCCTCTAAGTCACATATTAAAAAGTGGTGATCAGGTCGAGATTTTAACTTCCGAGAAACAAAATCCCAAATACGAATGGCTTTCATTCGTTACAACAGCCAAAGCAAAATCGCGAATCAAAGATGCCTTTAAAAAAGAGAGAAAAGGACTCATATCAAAAGGAGAACAAATTCTTAAACTAGCACTCAAACAATCAAAACTCACCACCAATTCGCGAATACTAAAAAAAATACTAAATTATCATAATCTCCCCTCCAAAGAGGAACTGTACTATAAATTGGCTGTTGAAACAATAATTCTCGATGATTTAAATAAAATTCTGAGCGAAAAAACATCCAATAAATGGGTTAAATACTGGCGGTTATCATTTGGAAAATCATCGCAAAAAAAACCAAATGATCCTAGCATTGGAAATAAAACATTACAAAAACATTTTGTTTTTTCCGACGATACTGATCCCGACAGATATGTTATAGCCAAATGTTGCAACCCAATTCCTGGCGATGATGTAGTTGGCTATATTGAAGATGATGAAAAAATAATTTTACATGTTCGCAAATGTCCAGTTGCTACACGCCTAATGTCGAGTCAGGGAAATAGAATCGTATCTGCTCAATGGCAGTCTCACAAAATACTATCCTATTTGGCAATAATAAACCTCTCGGGAATCGATCAAATTGGCATTGTCAGTAAAATCACCAAAGTAATCTCCGATGATCAAAATGTGAACATGCGATCCATTCACATCGAAAGTCATGATGGCATTTTCGAAGGAACCATATATTTATATATCCACAATACCGAGGATTTAAGCAATTTAATTTCCAACCTAACTAAAATAAAGGCGATTCATTCTGTAACTCGACAAGAACAAATAACAAATTAAATTTACCTCTACAAACTTTTAATTTGACTTCAAAAAGCTTACTTTTAGTCCTTATTTATAATTAGATTTGATATGAATAAAATAGGGAACAAGGAAATTGTGAAACAAATCTTCACAGAATATCTTCAAAATCATGGACATAGAAAAACCCCAGAACGATATGCTATTTTAGATGAAATTTATACCCGTGATGGTCATTTTGATATTGAATCCTTGTATATATTCATGAAGAATAAGAATTACAGGGTAAGCAGAGCCACTCTTTATAATACCATTGATCTTTTACTCGATTGCAAACTAGTTATAAAACATCAATTTGGTAAAAACATAGCTCAATTCGAAAAAGCATACGAATCCAAGCAACACGACCATTTAATCTGTACCAATTGTGGAAAAGTCACTGAATTCTGCGATCCATCCATCCAAATCGTATTAAACAATGCATCGGAAATAATGCATTTTGATGTTTCACTCCATTCGCTTTACATTTATGGATTATGTAAGACTTGCAAAGCACATCCTGAAACCAAATCAAACAAAAACGATCTCAAAAAACTTCATTAATTCACAACTTCAAACATCAATTTATTTAAAATATTTACCAAAAAGGTGACCTCTTAACAGAGTAAAATCATAATTAAGTTGTACTTTTACTAATCGGAAATCAGAAGTAAAATTCAGGTTTCCGATTTTTTAATGTTTAATAGAATTATAACGACTCAAAGTAATGAAAGTTGACGTTTTGTTAGGACTTCAATGGGGAGATGAAGGAAAAGGCAAGGTGGTTGATGTATTAACCCCTAAATACGATGTGATTACTCGATTTCAAGGTGGCCCCAATGCAGGTCACACGCTTGAATTTAATCATTTCAAGCATGTTTTGCACAACATCCCTTCGGGTGTATTCCACGATCAAAAAATCAACATTATTGGTAACGGAGTTGTACTTGATCCCATCTCATTCAAAAAAGAAATCGATAGTTTAAAAGATAAAGGTTTTGACCTATCAAAAAAACTTTTCATTTCAAAAAAAGCTCATTTAATAATGCCAACTCATCGCATATTAGATGCTGCTTCTGAAGCCTCAAAAGGAACTACCAAAATTGGCTCAACGCTTAAAGGCATTGGTCCAACTTATATGGATAAAACAGGCAGAAATGGTATTCGGGTTGGAGATTTGCTTAACAATTTCGACCAAAAATATAAAGCATTAAAAGAAAAACACCTTCAACTTTTAGCCATGTACGATTTCAAATTCAACATCGATGAATTTGAACAAGGCTTATACGAGGGGATTGAAGCAATTAAACAATTCACGCTTATTGATAGTGAAATTGAAATAAACAAGCACATACAAGCAGGCAAATCAGTTCTTGCAGAAGGTGCACAAGGAACAATGCTTGATATCGACTTTGGCTCCTATCCATTTGTCACCTCTTCGAACACTGTATGCGCAGGAGCATGCATTGGCATGGGTGTAGCTCCCAATAAAATTGGAGAAGTTTTTGGAATTTTCAAAGCCTATTGTACTCGAGTTGGGAGTGGCCCTTTTCCTACTGAACTCTTGGATCAAACAGGCGAAAATATGCGCCAAGCTGGACATGAGTTTGGTTCTACTACTGGTCGCCCCCGTCGTTGTGGATGGCTCGATTTAGTAGCACTTAAATACTCAATCATGATTAATGGTGTTACTCAATTAATTATGACCAAAGCTGATGTTTTAAGTGATTTTGAAACCATCAAAATTTGCATGGCTTATAATATCGATGGCGTGATTACCGAAGAATTCCCCTACGATCTTACCATGGGCAACTTAACACCTATCTATACTGAACTTCCAGGCTGGAACTGTGATCTTACTGGCTTAAAAGATGAAGATGAATTTCCTGAAGAGTTGAATAACTATATTGATTTTATTGAAGATCAGTTAAATATCCCAATTACAATTATTTCTGTTGGACCAGATAGGGAACAAACCATTCTTAGAGAAGGCAATAACTAATAACCTTAAGTAAGGCATTACCAAAATACAATGCCTTACTTATCGTTTTCTAATGATCTGCACATTCCTACTGTGAGCCAAACCCAACCAACAACTCCATCCTTTCGAAACGAAGCATTAATTTGAATTTCAAACCGATTGACTCCAAATAGCAGTCGTTCAATTGCATTTACATCAACATCATAGCTAATAGAAAAGATTAATAACTCGTAAAATCCTATTTAATACTAGTCGTATAAAATTCATTTGATTTATATAAAACATCTATTCTAGTACTGAAAAATTAATAAAACAAACTACTCAACTTTAATTTTGTTTAACAAAAATTTCAACTGATTCACATATTACACCCTTATCTTTACATCGTAGATTTTTTTCATAGATTTGGATTTGGTTAACAAGCTTATTTAAGGGTAAAGGACAGAGAAATCTGTCCTTTTTTTTTACACATATATTGCATATGAGAATTTTTGTTCCTATCTTATCTTCTACTGTTTACACTATAACAATATGGAAAACCTATTCTTGAAATACATGAGTGACAAGTCGGAATTTATCAAATCTCACGATGATTCGCTATTTTATAATAAACCTATAATCACCATTAGTAGAGAATATGGTTGCCCTGGCGAGCAAATTGCTCAATCCTTAGGAGATACTTTAACTAAAAAAAATCACATTAACGGAGGTGAAATTGATTGGAAATGGCTAAGCAAGGAAATCATTGAAGATGCCGCTCATAAACTAAAATTAACGCCATCACTTACTCGAGAGTTATCAAAACAAAAGGAACGTGGTTTCTTTGAAAACATAGCACTATTTTTTTCAGATGAATATTATCCTCGAGAAGGTAAAATTCAAAATACAATAGCCTCTTTTATTCATACCACAGCTAGCGAAGGTCATGTTGTAATATTAGGACGAGCATCAGAAATAATCACTCATAATTTTATTAATTCGTTGCATATTAAACTTTATGCTCCATTAAGTCATAGAGCGGAAATAACAAGCATTAATGAAGGTGTGTCCATATCAACTGCTCGTAAATTATGTATCGAAAATGATGAAAGACGTGAATCGTTTCGCAACTATTTTAGAGGAGAAAAAGAAGCAATGGAATATTTCGATATCGTTTTTAATTGCAAGGAAATGGCCGACGAAGAAATTATTGAAATGATTCTTATTTTAGCCGAATCGCGAGGTTATGTTTAAAATCTAATTTCAGCATTACTTATACAATATTCAATTAATCCCTCGCAAGCATCTTTTAGAATATCTAATACATTTTCAAATCCGTTATCTCCACCATAATATGGGTCAGAAACTTGAGAAGCTAGATTTTGCTTACAAAAACTGCACATTTTCACAATTCTAGCAGATGGATAAATGGCTTGATTCTCAAGCAATAACAGGTCTTTGTAATTGTTATCATTCATTGCTACAATTAAATCATAGTAATTAAAATCAACTAACACATTCACTTTTCTACTTAAACTGGTAATTTCAATTCCACGTTTACGGGCATGGGCAATCATTCTTGAATCGGCCTTTTCACCGGCATGACATCCAATTGTACCTGCACTATCAAATTCAAATTGATTTGATAAATCAAGAGATACAACCTTAGATTTCATAATGGCTTCAGCAGCAGGTGACCGACAAATATTGCCTAAACAAACAAATAAGATTTTAAACTTTTCCATATTTTATCAATCCGAGACAAAAAAATTAACACAAAAAAGTCCGATACTCTTACGAATATCGGACTTTTGAAGATCGGCGGCGTCCTACTCTCCCACTAAATCGCAGTACCATCGGCGCTGACAGGCTTAACTTCTCTGTTCGGAATGGGAAGAGGTGGAACCCTGTCGCTAAAACCACCTAAATATCTTTAAGTAGCAAGACTTTTAGTATCAA
>JBBQUP010000028.1:0-32092 GCA_038212305.1 Bacteroidales bacterium | reverse complement strand
TTAAATGCACACATTTTTTCTAAAACATCCCAATCGCCAATGTCACCTGCATGCCATATTTGATCAACATCAGCAAAAAGTTCGTAAAAACGATCATCGAAATGACCATGTGTGTCAGATAATAAGCCAATGCGTGTCATTGAATAATAAATTGATTGTAAAAACGCTTAAAAAGATTCATATTTTCACTACATTTAACACAATGCAGTTATTCGAACATACATTAATTTTTTATTTTTACGTTCTTGTTTTAGTGAAAAATATAAACCTAACTCAACCATGAAACGAATAATTCTTACCCGTCACTCCAAAACCGAAGTTATTACCGATGAGATATCGGATATAGATAGGGAACTAAAGCCTCGCGGCTATAAAGATGCAGAATTAATTTCGAAAGAATTAAAGCAAAATGGTTTTATTCCTGATATTATTATCACAAGTCATGCTATACGAGCAGTTCAAACTGCTGAAGAGATGGCAAAAGAATTCAATATAAAGAATTCAGATATATTAAAGAAATCATTTATTTACACGGGATACACGACTTCTGAATTTCTGAACTTTGTCAATCAAATTGATAATTCTAACTCAACTATTTTAGTAATTGGGCATAACCCCGATATTGCAATGGTTGGCATGAACTTAGCAAACGATAATTTCTTTCATTTCCCAACAACAGCTTCTGCGGTTATAAGTTTTGCAGTTAATCAATGGAGTCAAATAACTGCAAGTTCAGGTAAAACAGAGCTTTTTTTAAGTCCTCGAGTGTTAAAAGATGAGGGGTAAGGCGTTAATCTAGTTTTTTAAAGAGTTGAATCCCAACTCTGTTAATATTTCCGGCTCTATGTTGATTTAAGTGGGTGGTTCGTTTTGCAAAGGCCATTTGATTATTTATAATGTATGTTAAGTGGTATATTTAAGCAATTAATCCTACGCTGACACATTGAAAAATAGTTAGAATAAAGATTGAAAAACAGCCACGAATCGAAGATCGACGGAGTCAGGTCACGAACAAAATTATTCGTGACCTGACTGCTTGCAGTCAGATTCGATGATATTAAACTATCCTTTTATAAATTGCTAACTATTCTTTTGTGCACATCCATACAAAATCCAAAAAAATTGGTAGTTATATTCGATTCGTGGCCTTTATTTATCAATGAATTCTACCCACTATAAACGTTATAGAGCCACTTTTTCGAGAAGGGATTTTTCTTTAAATGTAATATTCAAAACCAGTATTCAAATTACTCTACGAAATCACTCCCGATCCAATTAACTCCTGATTTTTATACCAAGCTGCAAATTGTCCTGAGGTGATTCCTCGTTGAGGCTGGTCGAATACAATGTAAATACCTTTTCCGCGCACATGAACCGTAGCTCTTTGCAATGGCTGACGGTATCTAATTCGAAGTTCAAAGGTTTGGCTTTCACCGCATTTCATAGCTAAATCGGTGCGTATCCAATGAATCTCAGGTTGTTCGATAAAAAGCACTTGACGGTATAGGCCAGGATGATCGTCGCCCATACCCACAAATATTTGATTGTGAGTGATGTTAGTACCAATTATGAACAGTGGTTTGGGAAAGCCTCCAATATTAAGTCCTTTACGCTGACCAATGGTGTAATAATGAGCTCCATTGTGATCACCAATTTTTTCCCCGTTTTTTGGATGGAAGGGATAAGGTTTTGCCAGTTGTTCTAAATTTTCATCGGTAGGATTGTTGTGTGCTAATTCCCAAGGATAATCGAATAATTCGCAATTGGGTTCAACAATATACACAGATCCTTTTTTGGTGTTTAGCTTTTGTTGAAGGAAGATCGGGAGATCGACTTTCCCAATGAAACAAATGCCTTGAGAATCTTTTTTATGCGCTGTAATCAGTTTTAATTCTGAAGCAATTCGTCTAACCTCGGGTTTTAAAACATCACCCACAGGGAACATTGCCATTGATAATTGCTGCTGGTTGAGCTGACATAAAAAATAGCTCTGATCTTTATTAGGATCAGTACCTGCAAATAAACGGTGTATTTGCATCCCATCTTTTTCAATAGAATCTTTACGGCAATAGTGGCCTGTTGCAACATATTCGGCTCCAAGCTCCTTCGCTTTTTCAAGAAAAGCATCAAATTTTATTTCGCGATTGCAAAGCACATCAGGGTTGGGTGTTCGTCCTTTTTCGTATTCCGAAAACATGTAATCAACTACCCTTGTTCGGTATTCATCGCTTAAATCAACAAAATGAAAGGGTATTTTAAGCTTGCGAGCCACAGATTCGGCATCGTATTTATCTTCCAACCACGGGCAATCCGATTCAAGCAATCCAGTTTGGCCGTGCCAGTTTTTCATGAACATGCCAATTACTTCATGTCCTTGTTGTATAAGAACATAGGCTGCTACACTTGAATCCACTCCACCTGATAAACCAACTACCACTTTCGCCATTATTCGCCAGTTTTTTTAATTTTGGGTTCAAAGATAAGGATAAAAAACAAACTGATTTTTATAGATAACCAACGATGATTTTTGCCAGTGAAATAAACTCAAAATCAAGTGTTTGTAGATAGTCAAGTCTAAGGCTATCATATTAATATGAGTTTTTCGAATTGCAATAAATGAATTGATTAACGTCGATTAACCAGATTTTTTTATAGTTTTGATTTTAATTAATAATTCCGATTGTGTTTTTAGTAGGGGTTTCTGCACATATGATTCCATTTTTTCTTTTTTTGGCTCTTCCTTTTTTATGGGGTGGATTACCAGAAGAGATGGGTGCTAATGTGTTTGAGACTGAGTTTGCTGATTGCAATTATTTTGAATCAGTTAATTCAATTGAGTATTGCAATAATAGCAGTATTTCATATTATTTCTATGAGTCCTCTAAAACCCAAACGGATCGTTGGCAACAATCTGCACGATGTGCGAAATTAAGGTGGGTGGATTTTAATCCACCTATCCTCAACGTTTATGTTGAATCATTTGCGTTGAGAGGTCCTCCAGTTGGTTAATTCCTCAAAATTGTAAAAAGGAATTAATTGATATTTATTATGACAAAATATTTTATGATTGTCTTGTTTGTCTGTATTTATATTCAGTCAAATGGGCAAAACAAAATTTTCTTGCAGGTGATTGATAATCAAACCAATCGACCAGTTGAGCTTGCGCATGTCACTTTTACTACTATTCAATCTTCGCGATCTTCAAATACACTGACAGATAGATATGGGATGGCTGAATTTTCGGGAGAGCTACCTGCAATAGTCAGCGTATCATTTTTAGGATATATTCCAATACAAGATACGGTTAAAGTGACGGGGCCACATCCAATTCGTTTAAATCCTCAAATGTTTTCGATGGACGATGTGGTTGTAACCGGACAAGCCTTGCCTCAAAAAGCTGACAAATCTATTTATGCAGTCAATGTAGTAAGTGTGCAATCCGAAAAGGGCAAATCACCTGAGTCGTTGGCGCAACTGCTTGATAACGAATCGAGTATTCGAATAACTGAAGATTCGCAGTTAGGAACTAAAATATCGATGCAAGGATTGTCGGGACAATATGTGAAAATACTTGTCGATGGTATTCCTATGACTGGACGAATGGATGGCGAATTGGATTTATCGCAAATTGATTTATCGAATGTTGATCACATCGAAATTGTTGAAGGACCATTATCAGTAGTTTATGGCAGTGGCGCTTTGGCTGGCACGATAAATATTATTACCCGAGAAATAAAAAACAGAGGCTCTGAGACTGGAGCTAGTGTATATGGAGAAACAGTTGGATTATATCGAGGTGATGGCTATTTTCGAATGAATTTAGGTGATCATAGTTTTGGAGTTAATGCAAAAACATCTTATTTCGATGGCTGGACTAATAACAAGGAAGCATTGCGCGAATTAGCTTTTAAGCCTAAAACAAAGTACAATGGCGGTTTGTATTATTTATATTCTCATAATAAACTGAGATTGAAAGCCAATTTAGATGCGTTTGATGAAATAGTAACCAATTATGGTGAGCCTAAAGATCTATACCATCGATACGCCACTGATAACTTTTATTTTACTCAACGAATTGATGGTAAGGTAGAAGCAACTCACCAAATAACCGATAAATACAAAGTTTCGTTTTTGGCAGGGTATAATTATTATCAGCATTTGTCTCAAGACTTTGACATGGATTTTCTGAATCATACAAAAACCCGTTCCAATTCAGATACCACTCAAGTTAATCAGTTTGTTTCGAGGATGATTTATGCCTCAAGTTATACTTCGAAATTAAATTTTTCGACTGGATATGATATTATTTGGGAAAAAACTTTTGGAGATCGAATTGAAGGTAACAGTCAGGACGTTGGAGATTATGCTTTTTTTGCGAACATTGTTTATACTCCTAACTCCTTTTTGACTATTCAACCAGGTGCCCGTGTAGTTAAAAATACGCGATTCGATGCACCATTTATTTATTCGGTAAATGTGCTTTTACATCCAACCGAGAAATGGCAAACACGAGTTTCGTATGCACGAGGATTTCGTTCTCCCGGATTAAAGGAGATGTTTTTGACTTTTGTAGATAGCAACCATGATGTTCATGGAAATCCAAATTTAGAAGCCGAAACATCCTATAACTTGAATGCAAGTTCGATGGTTGGAATTCTGCGAAATGAAATATCCTACGAGTTAACAGCAAGAGCTTTTTATAATTCGTTGGATAACATGATTGAGCTATTGCCTACTGGTGCATTGAATGGCCCGTATTTGTATCTAAATGTTAATCATGCGATTACAAAAGGATTTGGGTTAGATGTTACCATGCGCCATCATCCAAAATATGTTTTTAAGGCCGGGATGACAACCACTGGCAAGTACGAAGCATTCTTTGAAAATTACGGCAATTACACTAATTTTAATTGGTTCACCGACTTCTCGTCGTCGTTTGCTTGGAACTTGGCAAAGCCAGATATTGATTTGGCTGTCTACTACAAGTACAATGGAAAGCAAACACGCTACGTATTAGCTAATAGTGTCGATAATCCAGTTACCAAAGCGGTTGTATCCGATTTTCATATGGTGGATGCATCGGTTAGTAAACTCTTTTGGAAAAAACATGTTTCATTCATGTTAGGAGTTAAAAATTTAATGAATATCACATCGTTTAAAACTTTGGGAAATGTGCCTTCGCCAGTTTTGGTTTCGAGTAGTGAGAATACCTTTACTGCTTATGGACGTAGCTTTTTTGCAAAACTTAGCTTACAATTCTCGAGTTTTAAATAATCATTTATTAAATAGTGTCTGCACGAAAACTGCATTTTTCACAGTCTTTGATAAGAAAGCTTCAAAGACAAGGCTTTCGAAATTTTGAAAATCAAAAAGTTCACTTTTGTGAATGACTGTTTTCAAAATGAGAATAACGCAGTATTTGGAGTTTTCTTGTAAAGACTAAATAAGTACTTTACAAAAAAATGATGTTGTGTTTTTGTTAGCTAATTGATTTATAAACAACAAAAACGAAAAATTAAAATAGGTCTGAGACCTTACTTTTTAATTGAATTAGTAATCTAAAAAATAAATAAAATGAAAATGAATATTTTTAAATGCATAGTGGCTGCTTTGATTTTTTCGGTGGCGATGATTAGTTGTACAAAAGATAATACTCCTGAGGTACTGGTGCCAGCTGGTAATGTTAATACAGTTGAATTAACCAGTTCGGTTTACGACAATCAGATTTTTTACGATTTGAGTTCGAATAAAGTAGTTGCTACGAATGCAATTACTGCTTGGGATTTAGCCATTCAAACCAATGGTTTAGCGAATACAATCCGCCTAAATACCGGGTTAAGCATGTTTGTTTACATAACCGATTTGTCAGATATTAATTCTGCGGTTACAATGCTTCCTACTCCAAATTGGGTTGTTGATGATGCTTCGGGTGATGCAACTAAAACCGCTTTAAATGGTTGGAATGATAATCAAGTGTTTGTAATAGGTATGAAGGACGTGTCTAATCCAGATCCTAGTAAACAGTCTATTGCTGCAAAGTACAAACTCTCGTTTTTAAAATCAGGAGGATCAGTAGTCGTAAAATGGGTTGATTTAACGGTTGTTGATGGATTGGTAAAATCAGTAACATTGCCAAATACGGATGATGCAAATCCTGTTACTTGGTTTAGTTTTGCAGATAATGGCAAAGCAGTGGTTCAACCACCGTCCATTAATTCATACGATTTTGATTTTGTGCCTTATATTACTTTACTTCCTGCGGGACCAGGGAAATTTATTAATTATGGTGTGAATGGTGTTTTAATTAATTATAATGGTGGGGTACAAGCCTATAAATACAATTCAGGTGCTATTGCATCTGAAGCACAAGCTACTATTAGATTTACTGGCCTAGCCAGTGATAGCGTAAATGCTCAGTTATTCTCAACTGCAGCCGATGTAGTTGGACACGATTGGAAATACACTAAATTTCAAGGAAGTCCTGATTATTTAATTGATTATACAAAAATGTATTTTATTCAAGATGCAGACATGCATATCTATAAGCTTCGTTTTACTTATTATGCTGGCAAACCTTCGGGATATGTTAATTTCGAATATGTTCTTTTGTAAACGATTGTGAAGTAAATTCAAAAAGAAAAACCGGAGCAAACAATTAAGTTTACTCCGGTTTTATATATGAGGCTAGGTCTAAATGCCTTTTGTTTAGATATTAATCATCATTGGCATTAATAACATCAATTCATCTTCGTTTTCTTTGTTTTCGAGAGGGAAAAACAATCCAGCGCGCGATGGATCTGAGAGTTGGATAACAATATCAAGTGAGGATAGGTTATCGATAATCTCAGCTAAGAAATTCGATTTAAAACCTATTTCCATCGCATCGTTTTCGTACTGACAACCAATTTTTTCAAAGGCAGAAATGCTAAAGTCAAGATCTTGAGCCGAAACATTCATTTCATTACTAGAAAGCTCTAATTTTACCAAGTTACTTGCTTGGTTCGAGAAAATAGAAACACGCCCCAAAGTGTTGTATAACTCAACTCGGTCAACCACAACTTTATTGGTGTTGTTTTGAGGAATTACAGCATTGTAAGCTGGGTAGTTGCCTTCAACCAAACGACAAATCATTTTGTAATTAGGAAGTGCGAAATAGGCATTTTTACCATCGAATTGAATGACTACGTCACCTTCTTCGCGAGGCAAAACGCTTTTAAGTAATCCAGCTGGCTTTTGAGGTAAAATAAAGGCTGCTTCAAAATCGGTTTTCACATCGGTACGTCGGTAGCGTACCAGTTTGTGCGAATCGGAGGCAACAAAAGTGATGCTTTCAGGAGACATCTCAATTAAAATACCATTCATTACCGGACGAAGTTCATCGTTTGCGGTGGCAAAAATGGTTTTAACAATTCCTTTTTGCAGTATATCAACCGATAATTGCACTTGGTTAGTCGCATTGGCATTCATTTCAGGTATGGCTGGGAAATCTTCCCCATTTAGTCCTACTATGCTAAATTTACCTTTCTCAGTTACAATATCCACTGCAAACGAATCCATGTTAATGTTAAATGTCAATGGCTGTTCAGGGAATTTTTTTAATGCATCGAGTAATATTTTTGATGGCAAAGCAATAATTCCTTCTCCTTCTGTATTTTCGATTGTTAACGAGGTGATCATCGTGACCTCTAAATCGGAAGCGGTTAAGGTTAACTGCTTTTCTTTGAGTTCGAATAAAAAATTGTCAAGAATTGGCAGTGAGTTTTTACTGCTAATTACACGGCTAATAGCCTGAAGATGAGACAATAGTTCGGTGCTGGATACTACAAATATCATTGTTCTTAGTTTTTTAAATTTTCCGTCCAAATATATTAAAAATCAAGTTAACGAGGATTAGTACGTAGTCATTGTTATTAACCTTTATTCACAACCCTGTTGATAACTCGCAATTATTTGTTCACAACTCTGGTTTTATTGTTAATATCTTTTGCCATATCGAGCTTTTCGTCTGATGAGAAATAAAATTCCTGGAATGATAATTAATAAAAGAGGTAGTAATAAATTAAGGATCTTTAATAAGGTGGTTCCACTGCTTATTTTTTCTTTATCTAATAAACGCAGTACTCTGCTTTTTGACCGGAGTTCTAACCAGCCTTCATCATTGGCTAAGTATTGAATTGTGTTGACAATAAATTGCTTGTTACCATACGTTTGATTCGATACTTCATCGAAGCCAAGTGGGATGATTTGCGGTCGAGATTGCTTGAATCGAACTGTATTGCAAGCAATATCTCCATCGGCGATTACTACCTGACGTGTTTTTATACTTTTAGATAGGGGTATGTCGCGCGTATCAATAATACCCATAGGCTTCATCCTATTTGTAAAATTTGACTGAAATTCTCCTTCGGCAGCGATGGCTACGGGTAAGAATTTTTTATTAAACTCTTCGCGTTTAGGCTTATCGTTTACCATGCTTAACGAAATAGGAATAGGAGTTAGGTTAATTTTGGTGAACTGAGACGTGGATAGAAGTGTCGTTCGTTTCAGACCTGTGTTTTCGCCTACTGTATCAATGTAACTCACAAACTCGCCTTTAACTACATTAATATTTCGGCTAATAGGGCTTTGGTTATTAGGCGTTAGCAACGGATTGAAAAGCCAAGGAGCTGGGACAAACTTGGGTGCTTTACCCATGGGCGAAACATTTATGGGTATCATAGCAGCTTGGATGTCTTCAATTAATACTGGGTTGACTCGAAAACCATATTTAAACAGAAGGTCGTTTATATTTAAATCGTTATAAAACCCAATAGTTTGATCGGAGCGAGTTAAACTGTCTAACGTTACATTCACAGCATCAATCATCCATAAAATTCTTCCACCTTTCATAACGTATTGATCTATAATGTATTTATCGGTTTCGCTAAATGGTGTTTGAGGCTTCGCAATAATTAATACCTTGTAAGGATCCAATAATGAGGGATCAAGTCCAGCTTGTCCGCGATCAACCTGATAGTAGTTATTTAGAGATGAAGTTAAATCCATAACATCCAGCTCATCCAATTCTCCATGTCCTTCGATAAATGCGATTTTAGGTTTTTGAGTGATGGTTAATTGGCGAAGCGCATCCATAAATTTAAACTCAAGAGTTTCAATTGAGGTGTTTAAATTCTCGGTACCCGAAAAACCTCTGATATTATCGAGTAGATTGACTGTAATGTCTTTGTTTTTATAGTTGACAATGGCATAGGGGAATACCAATGATCGGGTATTTCGTCCATCTTCGGAGGTTTCAAAAACCGGTACGGGTTCAATGTTTTTTTCTTTAAACTGAGCGTATAATTCTGTCTTCTCGGTCGATGATCCTTTGTTGGGATCAATAAATCGAAAAGTAACCTTTCGGCCGGATAGTTGACTTAAATCAGTCAGCATTTGCCGGGTTGATTCCGACAGGTTTTTGAATCCGGGGTTTAAATCGCCACTGAGATATATCTTAATATTTACATCCTCATCTAATGTTTCAATTAGTTGCTTGGTTTGATCCGTTAGCGTGTATCGATTATCTGATGTTAAATCAATTCGGAAATAAAACTGTAAAGCAATATAGTTGACAGCCAAAATAATTGAAATAACAATGAGTATTTTGGTTATTGCTGAAACTGGATTCTTGTATGTGTTCATTGTTTTTGTTTTTAAGAGAGGAAGATGTTAAGAGAGGAAGACTGATAGATAAGATCTGCATGAATCTCGTCTATCTGTCTCTTTATCTTTTCATCTTTTAAATTGGATTAAGGTCTAAGACCTATTTATTGGTTTTCGTTTATGCTGTTTATAAGATGATTAGCTAAATAAAATACGACACTATTTCCTATGAAGCACTTAAAATATAATTAACTTTAGACAGATAGAAGAGATTCGCTTACCTTTTTATCTCAATAACCATTTTGGTGGAGAATAAAAAAAGTGCAATGACCGAGAAAAAATAGACCAAGTCGCGCGAATCAATTACACCTCGACTCATTGAATTGTAATGGGCATCAATGCCAAGGAGTGTGAAAAATGATGAACTTTCGGATATTGAAGGTAACAGTGTTAACGATTCAAAGCCATAATAAAACAAAAAGCAAAGCAGTGTGCCTGTGATAAATGCAACTATTTGATTGGAGGTAAGTGATGATGAAAATACGCCAATGGCCACATAAACCGCTGCCAATAAAACCAATCCTAAATAGGATCCCCAAGTTGCGCCCATATCAATGTTTCCAATGGGATTACCCATTTGATAAACGGTATAAAAATATACAAGCGTGGGTAATAGTGATAATGTCACTAATACTAAGCCAGCCAAATACTTCGCCAATACAATTTCAAATAAATGAATCGGACGAGTTAATAAAAGCTCGATGGTGCCAGCTTTTTTCTCTTCCGAAAATAATCGCATGGTAATCGCAGGCACTAAAAACAAATACACCCAAGGTGCCATGTAAAAAAGCGATTCAAGTGTCGAATATCCGCCAAAAATAACATTCATATTTCCAGGAATAACCCAAAGAAATAATCCGTTAATGGTTAAAAACACACTTATAACTAAGTATCCGGTAATAGAGTTGAAAAATGATGAAATCTCTTTAATTAGTAAAGCTTTCATAAAAAATAATATCAAGTAATTAGTATCAAGTAAATTAGTATTAAGACGCAAGTATCAAGAAACAAGACAAAAGTATCAAGATGTCTTGTATATCGTATCTCATAGTCTCATAGTCTCGTTTCTTGTTTCTTGTGTCTCACATCTCATATCTCAGAAAGATGCTTAAGCATCAAGCGTGCTGTGATTTTGCTGCTTCCTGGCTCACCCATCATCTGTTTTAAATCGTTATAATTTTCGAATATTTCCGCTCGATATTCTTGATTATCGCACAATTGTTTGAGTTCATGCTCTAGCGATTCTAAAGTAAACGTACTTTGAAATAGTTCTTTTACTGCTTCGCGGTTGAGTATTAAATTAACCAACGAAATATAGGGTACTTTAATAATAACCTTTTTGGCAGCCCAATCGGTAAACCATCCGCCCCACATACGGTAGCACACCACTTGGGGGCAGTTTAGTAAAGCTGTTTCGAGCGTTGCTGTTCCCGATGTTACTAAAGCTGCATGCGCTTGCTGCAACAATTCGTAGGTCTGAGAAAATAGAACTGCTACCTTTTTATTTTTGAGATAAAGCTGATAATCTGCCTGCGAAAAGGAAGGTGCTCCGGCGATTATAAACTGATAGTTTGGAAATTTATCGACCATTGCCAGCATGTCAGGCAAAATTCGACTGATCTCTTGTTTTCGACTACCTGCTAAAAGAGCTACAATGGGTTTTGATGGCAATTGGTTCCGATTAATAAAAGTTTCGAACGACTCATCTTTGTTATTTCTGGTATCTATGGCATCTAGCAATGGGTTTCCCGAATAGAGTACGTCGATGCTGTATTTTTTGTAAAAATCGGTTTCAAAAGGCAGGATGGTGAATAATTTATCTACATACCGTTTGATTTTTTTCACCCTTCTGGTATTCCATGCCCAAAGTTTTGGCGAAATGTAATAAAAGACTTTTATTTTGTTTTTAGTTGCAAACTCAGCCATTCGAAGATTAAAGCCGGGATAATCAATAAGAATTAATACATCGGGCTGATAATTAAGCAGATCAGCTTCGCATAGTTTAAAGTTTCTCTGAATGGTTTTCAGGTTGGCAACCACTTCGAAAACGCCCATAAAAGCCAGCTCTTTATAATGTTTTACTGGTTCGCCGGCTATTGCAGCCATTAAGTCGCCTCCCCAAAATCGAAACTCAGCCTGCGAATCTAGTATTTTAATCTCCTTCATTAAATTAGCGCCATGCAAGTCGCCTGATGCTTCACCGGCAATTAAGTAGTATTTCATTTTTTTTATTCTTAGTATCGAGATATGAGTATCAAGATGTTAGTATCAAGATAATTTGTTTTTAAATGTCTTTTATCTTGTGTCTTGATACTTGTGTCTTTTTTCTATAAAGCAAACTTTACGATTAGCACCACTAGCATCCAAAAGGCTGTAGATATGACTAGTCCCCGCGCAAATAAAAGTCGATCGAATGTTACCGCTAACATGAACAATGCCAGATTCGTCAATGTGCTTATGCTAATTAATCGGCCTAAACTTTTCAATGTCACGAGTCCGTGCAAAAATTCCTGAAAGTTATAACTTCCTTCGTATCGCAATTTAAAAATCAAAAATGCAGTGCCTAAAGGGAGGATTAATCCAGCTAAAAGGCCAAAAATCAACTTGTTGCATTTACAATTCATTTACAGCTTTGTTTAGTTTATTAATCGATGATGTGCAACTAATATCGAGCAAGCAAGGAACTAATGTAACATACCCATTTTCAAGAAGGTATTCGTCAGTATCAGTGGCTTCAGGTTCATCATTTTGAAAACGACCTGTTAACCAGTAGTAGGTTTCATTGCGTGGATCTTTTCGTTCCAGAAACTCCTCTATCCATCGGCCATTGTTTTGTCTGCAAGTTCTAATCCCTTTAATGTCTATGCCATAAGGTGCATTCACATTCCAATAAATTCCTGTTTCAATACCTTGTTTTAAAGCTAGTTTAAATATTTTTTCGAACCATGGTGTAGCCAATAAAAAATCAGCATCATGATCATAGGATAATAAGCTAAAACCTATAGATGGAATACCATATAACGCTGCTTCCCTAGCTGCTCCTATTGTTCCGCTGTAATGCACGCTAACGGAGCTGTTGCTTCCGTGATTAATGCCCGAAACGCAAAAGTCGGGTTTTCGATCAAGTAGTTTATTAATAGCCAGTTTTACGCAATCGGCTGGAGTACCATTGCTTTTTATCAGTTTCACGCCCATATCATTGGGAATCTCCTTCGCAAATAGTGGATGTTTAACGGTTATGGCATGCGACATGCCCGAATGTGCCTGATCGGGTGCAACCACCACAATGTCGCCATAAGGTTTTACCATTTGTATGAGCGCTGCAATACCTTTTGAGTAATATCCATCGTCGTTGGTGACTAGAATAAGCGGTTTTTTGTTTTTTGTCATTATGAACCTTAATGTATATGGGTTTTGTGAGATTAATTTGATTCAACAGGTAAACGAGATAGATTTAGTCTTTTAGGTGGTCTATAATTTTTTTCAATACTCAAGTCAGGTTTTGGTGCATTTCTTTTATCAATAAAAAGGCTCGATTCTCTTAATATTCCTGTGGCAGTTGAATAAACTATATTGCAAATAGTAAGACAATAATTGTATTGCATTTTAACAGACAATTTACCGAAACGGTGCTGTTCTTTTAACATCAATTTACGCATAGTTAGAATATTGTGACGCATTTTATTAAAATTATCTGATTGACCAAAATCCTTAAATATTTAAGTTTCGAATTTCATAAAAGTAGATTTGGGTACTTAATTTATTAGATGCGTTTTGCGAGATTAACCTTTTAAAATTGTATTAATAAGAGAGATTACATTTTCGATAACAGCAACTGGAGCTTTTGCAATAAATTTCACTTTTCGTTCTCTCCAGTCGAAATTTTTAACATGATCTGATAGGACAACGCCTAAAATATCTTTTGTTTTTATTTTAACCTCGAAAGGATAACCTTTTTCCCTACTGGAAATTGGACAAAGGATCGCCAACCCTATTCGTTTATTATACTCCTTATTCGATAACACAAGAGCAGGTCTATGTCCTGATTGTTCTTTCCCTGCTTGTGGGTCAAAAGTAACCCATACAACATCACCCCTGTCAGGGATATAATCACTTACCATACTTCCCTCCCGGTAACATTTCCAGTAAAGGTTTCTTCATGGATATTATCATCCGTTACCATTAAAAGAAGTTCAGAAAGTGAAGGTATGTTTTTTACAGGCTTTAATGTTATCATCCCTTTTTCGATACTCATTGCAACCTCTGTGCCTTCCACAATATTTACATCTTTAGTAAATGATTTGGGTATTCTAACAGCCAAGCTATTACCCCATTTTTGAACTGTTACTTGCATGTCTTTAAAGTTTAAACAATGTATACACAAAAGTAATTATTAAATTCAAATAATCAATAAAAACTTAAAAAAATAGGTCATCATCAATCAAAAAGTGGGGTTTGGGTGCGTAATGGTTTTATATCTCTTATTATACAGCATTATACAATTTCAAAAAGTAGCAATGAAGTATAAAATTCGGTGCGTTTTGTGAAACTATTTTGTTGACGAAATAGATGAATTAGGTAAATGACAATATTTTCAGAGTTATAAATAGCCGAATAAAAAAACATTTATTGGTATAGGCGTTTAGAGCGCAGGATATTTTTCACCTTTACTAAATGGGAAAAGGTTTATATACAGGGTTGAACTCGATTGAATTTCACCGTCGTTTTCACAGTGATGAAGACTGTTTAGAGTATTTATCAGCATTAAAATGGAGCGATATTTACTTTGTTTACGCAATAGGCTGCTGCTGTTTTGCTTATTGGGGCATGCTGTGTATGTCGACTAACAAGACGGCACAAGTCCGAAAAGGTGGGTTATCTGAGTTGCTTTATTTGAATTTGGTATCAAAGACAATTTATTAAAGGCTTACAACAAAGGTAAGAGGACGACTATTTTTTTGTTCTTCAAAATTAGAGGTACAATGCAAGCGGTTAGTATTGAATAATTAAAATCAACTAAAAAAGTGAATGACGTGGACGTATTTACTCCTTAAAACACTATTTTTGTGAGCTTATTATTCAAACGATCTGTTTTATTGTTTTTAATGTTCGAGTCAATCTTATTCTTGTGACTTTAAATGACAATAGAAATTGCTTAAAATAAAAATAGAGAAAAATGAATATTTCATACAATTGGCTAAAAAGCTATTTAAATGTAAACATCGATCCGGCTGAAATTTCTTCAATACTAACATCTATTGGATTAGAAGTTGGTAGCGTGGATCACACTCAGTCGGTTAAGGGTGGTTTAAAAGGATTGGTTATTGGGCATGTGTTAACTTGCATAAAACATCCAAATGCCGATAAGCTGAGCGTAACTACTGTGGATGTGGGTTGTGTTGTTTTGTCAATTGTATGTGGAGCTCCTAATGTGGCTGCGGGACAAAAAGTTGTGGTGGCAACAGTTGGGACTATATTGTACAAGGGAGACGAACCTTTAGAGATTAAAAAAGCTAAAATTAAAGGCGAAGTTTCGGAAGGGATGATTTGTGCTGAAGATGAAATTGGACTTGGAACCAGTCACGATGGTATTATCGTTTTGCCTACTGATACTCCTATTGGTCAATTAGCTTCCGATTATTTTGGCATTGAGGAAGATGTGATTTTTGAAGTGGATATTACACCTAATCGCATCGACAGTGCTTCGCATTTTGGTGTTGCGCGCGATTTAGCCGCATATTTTAAACAGCACGGTGCCAATTATAACGCTACAAAACCTTCGATTGATGCATTTGCTATTCAATCCAATTCCGATGCGATTCAAGTAATGGTTGAAAATACCGATAGTTGCATTCGATACTCCGGTTTAACCATCACAGACATCGACGTTAAGGATTCACCCGATTGGTTGAAAAACCGATTGAGGGCTATTGGTCTTTCGCCCATTAACAATGTGGTAGATGTTACCAATTTTGTTTTGCACGAACTAGGACAGCCTTTGCATGCTTTTGATGCTGAAAAAATTAGCGGAGGTAAAGTAATTGTCAAAACGCTGCCTCAGAATACCACTTTTGTAACGCTTGATGAGAAAGAACGCAAGCTTCATGCCGATGATTTAATGATATGCAATGCCATCGAAGGGATGTGCATAGCGGGAGTTTTTGGTGGTGCAAAAAGTGGCGTGACTAAAAACACTTCTCGCATATTCCTCGAAAGTGCTTGCTTTAATCCGGTGAGTGTGCGCAAAACATCAAAACGCCACTTGTTAAATACCGATGCTAGCTTTCGATTTGAGCGTGGCACTGATCCTGAAATAACTGTTTATGCCTTAAAACGTGCCGCCTTATTAATACAAGAAGTTGCTGGAGGAAAGGTTTCCAGTTCAATAACCGATATTTATCCTAATCCTATTATTGCGAAAGAGGTAGAAGTGAGCTTTGCCAATGTAAAACGATTGATTGGTAAAGAGATTGAGGCGAAAACCATTGTGTCTATTCTTGAGTCGTTGGATATAATCGTGTCGAATCTTACAGAATCATCGCTCGTTGCTCGTATACCTCAATATCGAGTTGATGTAACGCGAGAGGTGGATATTATTGAAGAGATATTGCGCATTTACGGTTTTAATAATGTGGAAATACCTAATGCAGTCAACTCTACGTTGGTTTATTCGCAAAAACCTGATAATCATAAGTTAAAGAACTTGGTAGCTGGACAGCTTATTGGTGCAGGATACCATGAGATTATGAGCAATTCGTTGACTCGCCAAGGGTATTACGATCAGTTAACATCATATCCAGCCGATAATTGCGTGGCCTTGGTTAATCCATTAAGTTCCGATTTAAATGTGATGCGTCAAATTTTATTGTTTGGAGGCTTGGAGTCGATACAGCATAATCGAAATCGTAAAAATAGCGATCTTAAGCTGTTTGAGTTTGGGAACAGCTATTATTTCAAACCATCAGGCGAAAAATCGTCGCTTAAAAGTTATAGCGAAACGCATGAGTTAGCTTTGTTTTTAACCGGTAATCAATCTGCTTTGGGTTGGGATTCACCAGTAAAAGCAGTTAGTTTTTATTCCATTAAGGCGCAGGTAGTTAATTTGTTATCGCGGTTGGGTTTAGATGAATCTATACTCGTTGAAGATGAAACCGATTTGGATATTTTTTCTGGCGGATTAAAATTAACTGTCAACAAAATAGTAGTTGCCGATTTAGGCCAACTATCAAAACCATTAATGAAAGCGTTTGATTTGGATCAATTTGTTTTTTATGCTCAAATTAATTGGGATAATGCATTGAAAATAGCGGTATCACATAAAATATCGTTTAATGAGTTACCTAAATATCCTGAAGTTAAACGCGATTTGGCTTTGTTGATTAATAAGGAAGTAACATTCGTTCAACTTAAAAATTTGGCTTTTCAAACCGAAAAAGGATTGTTGCGACGTGTGAATTTGTTTGATGTTTATGAAGGTGAAAAACTGGGGCACGATAAAAAATCATATGCCTTATCGTTTGCGTTACGCGATGATAATAAAACACTTACCGATGTGGAGATTGATAAGATCATGAATAAACTAATATCGACTTACCAAAGAAATTTTGAAGCTCAAATTCGATAATTTGGGGCATTGATGATAAACTTAAAAGAGCCTTTCGGCTCTTTTTTTTGTCTGGAATTTTTGGGTTTGATTTTGTACCTTTAAGTAAAAATGCACGATCGCATTTATATTCATCAAGGTGATATAACTCGCTATAGAGCTGATGCCATAGTTAATGCAGCCAATAAGTCGTTGCTAGGCGGGGGTGGGGTTGATGGAGCTATTCATAGAGCAGCTGGCTCCGATTTGGTTAAGGAGTGTATGACTTTAGGCGGTTGCGATACTGGGTTTGCTAAATTAACGAAAGGCTATAATTTAATCTCTCCATTTATTATTCATACTGTTGGGCCGATTTGGAAAGGTGGAAATAACGATGAGCAAAGTTTATTGGCGAGTTGTTATTTGAACTCTTTGAAAATTGCCAATGATAATTTGTTTCATACCATTGCGTTCCCAAATATAAGTACCGGAATTTATGGATTTCCTAAGTTAGAGGCTGCTGATATTGCTATTAAAACGGTTATCGATTTTTTAGTGGAGAACAATTACCCAGTTAAAATTACTTTCGTGGTATTCGACGAAGATAACTTGCACATTTATGAGCGGTTAATTAGAAATAGGCTGGGTTGATATATGCCTATAAAAAATGATCATCCGAATCGAATGATCATTCTTTGTTTAATTCTAACCCAAATCAATCTATGAAAAAAATGTACTCTTTATTTTTTGTTTTTAGTAAAAAAAAAGGACTTCGAAATTATAATGTGAAGCCCTTTTTCAAATTAACCTAACCTTAACCCTTGCTTATTTTAACGCTTATTTTTTCAATAGGTTACGAAATAATTAAAATAAATTAAATAAATTATTGACGAATTAATTTTGCTGTTAAAACACTTGAATTGACTAGGTTTTTGGGAAGAAGTTCCTGCGAAGAAGCTCGCGTTGGACAAATGTCAATACCTCCTCTTCGGGTATACAAACAAGTAACCATTAGCTCTTCGGGTGAATAAGTATCCCACAATCGTTTATAAAGCATTTCGCAAATTTCTTCGTGAAAGTGATTTTCGTTCCGGAAGGATACAACGTATTGGAGAATTGATATTAAATTAGGGATTCGCGATCCTTTATAATGAATAAACGCACTTCCCCAATCGGGCTGATGGGTAATTTTACAGTTACTTCGGAGTAGATTTGTTGAGATATTTAATGTAATTGAGCCCAAACCATCGGTTGATAAAAGTTCGGGTGTTTCAGTAAAGTGATTAAATTCTATGGTTTCGACAGAAGCTTGATTTTCAAGTAATTCATAGTTGCTGAAATCGAATTTGGTTGCAATTAACTCATCAAAAAAGCTAATTGAAACAGGCTGACCAACAACAGTGCTTAAGTCGGATTTAATAATTTCACATGCTTTAATAGTCGATTCTTTGGCGTTGTTTTCAAATCTTGTCATATTAAAACTATTCAAGTACAGTTTTAACGATTTACTCTCTATTAAAAACAAACTATCGGCAGAGTAGGTTAATTTAATAACTCCGCATACTGGTAATCCATTGGTTGTTAGAAAGCTAACTTCATATGCATGCCAAGCATCTGTGCCAACAAAAGGTAGATTTTTATTGTCGATGTTATATTGAGTTCTGTTTAATTCTCTCGGAACCGCAACCAATACATCAGGTTGATATTCTTGTGGATAGTTGGTTTGTTTACCCAACCATTTGCCTTCGATAGGTTGCTTGTTTGTCATGTTTAAACTCCACTTTTACTTCCAAATAACTCAATGTGAACTCGCGAACAATAACGCCATCCTTTTTTTACCGCAAGTTGAAGAACAAGGTGCGATGTTTCATGTAATTCGATTGAGTTTGCTCCTAATGGCATTAATAAAACATCGGTAGGCGAATAATTCGATAATAAATCTAAATACTCATTTTGAATTTCGTTTGCTTCTTCAATTGATGCTACCACAAATTTAAGCTGGTAATCATTATCATTGATTTTCGCAAAATCAATCCAGCTTTGAATGACTGAAATGTTTTTTCTGATTTCGGAATGATAGCGAAAAACCCCTGCTGATTGCAGTTTATAATGGCTCATTTTTTCATCAGATGGTTCGGAGTTTTTAAGCTTTGGAGATATACTTGCCAGATCGATGTATTTTGCCAGTTCTGCATCAAATAAAGTTCCATTTGTTTCAATGGTAATGTGCATGTTTAATTGGGTTTTTACCTTTTGGCAAAGCTCAATTAATCCGGCACGTTGAAGAAGCGGTTCGCCTCCAGATATTACTAAATGGCTAATATTTCCCTTATTGTTTTTAAGGGTTTGAATAATTTCATCACTATTTAATGTTTTGGTTTTACCCACCTCGAACGATGCATAGGCCGTGTCGCATCGGCTAAATGATCCATTTGGGAGTTGCCATATACATCTTAAATTACATGCGGCTAACCGGATAAATAAACTGGGAACACCAGCTAATTTCCCTTCACCTTGTAAGGTACCTGGGAATAACCATCCCGTTTTAGGAGCTTCTTCAACAACTTCACCTAAGTGATTAACTGTGATAGGGAATATGCCTTCCTCAACCAATACCAATTTCTCCATTTTATTTAGTTATGGATTGATCAATTATCCCGGCGTCTTTAAATGCTTTGGCTCGTAATAAGCAGCTGTCGCAAGTGCCACATTGTTTTTCGCCTCCAAAATAGCACGACCAGGTTAGCTCAAATGGCACTTTTAGTTTATCTCCAATTTGTATCTCTTCCGTTTTAGTTTTATCAATAAATGGAGCGTGAATGCGAATGGGTTTGTTTTTTTCGGCACCCATAACAGTTCCCAAATTAATGGTTTTTTCCATGGACTGAATAAACTCTAACCGGCAGTCGACATATCCCGAATAATCAACCTGACTCACACCGATAAATATATCCTGAGCTTCGAGTGCTTCAGCTAAAGAGGCGGCTATCGATAAAAACACCATGTTACGGGCTGGAACGTAGGTTGCTGGAATGTCGGTTCGGTTAACATCGCCATGCTCTAATGTTTGAGACATATCGGTAAGTGACGATCCTCCCCAATTGTTTAAGGCTAAGGATACTATTTGATGAGATGCAACACCTGCTTTGACTGCTATTGTTTTAGCCGATTCTAATTCTCGCGCATGACGCTGACCGTAATTAAAAGATAAAGCATGGCATTCGAATCCCTGAGATTTAGCTAAATAAAGTGCCACAGTAGAGTCAAGTCCTCCTGATAAAAGTATTACAGCTTTTTTCACGGTTTTATCAAATTATGATCCGAAACCGTTCTGCATAAACTCACATAGGCCGATTAAAGCTAATCGGAATAATGCCTAGTTTTGTTTAACGACAGGAGGGTCTCGAACTGTCTGTTATTTTCGATGCAAAGTTATTAAAAATGGATTTGTAATCAAGCTATTCTTTTGCTATTGTTCTACCTCCGTTTTTTCAGGGGTTTCTTCTTCAACGTTGTCAGAGGCTTGATTTAATCCTGAATCAATTCGCTTTAAAAATCGATTCTTCTTGCTGTCAGGTGCTAAAATAAATGTAAATGGCTTTTCACCTGTTTTTACTTTGGTTTTTCGCTCATCGGTGTTGAGGGTTTGAATAAGCGCATTAAATTGTGCATTAGATGATAATGTTTGCATCAACCCATTTTTATAAGCAAAGTAAAACCAAGTTTCGCTATCGGCTTGAATATACAAATCGAGGGAATTACCACTCCGTTTTTTCATTAATTCGGCCTTGACACCAACTATTCTGTTCACAATTTGATTTTTCACAAAACTTAGCTCTCCTTGACAATTGGCAATATACGATGAGGTGGCTGTGTTCCAAGTCCAATCGATATTAGCAAACGTCATCAAGTATTGTAATTCAGCAGGAATGGCTTTAGTTTCTCCATTTAATGGTCTATCTACTTGAACAAGTTGAGCTGTCTTTGTATCTGTCCATTCAACATATCGTTTTACAAATGTTGCTGCGGTTAACTCACCATTTTTTGCTTTCGATGAGGTGATGTCGGCAATCATATGCAACCAAGCTTGCTCGTTAAAAAAGAAATCAACGCCCCATAAAGTCGATAAATTTATTATATTCTTATCCCGAATGTCATAAATGGATCCAGCAGATTGTAGTTTTATTTTATCTAACTCAATTCCCATGTTTAAATTTCCTTCACCAAGGGTATTGCAATCATTATCGAAGAAACGAATTATCGTTCCTGTTGTATCTGGATTGGCAATTTTTGCAAATGGTGCAATGTCATAGGAAGCATTAGCTGTATTGTAGAACAAATAACCATTACCAGTTAAAATGGGAATGTCGCTGTAATCTTTTCGACTTTCAAGAAACGAGCTGTAAACATGCACAGAGTCTTTTCGAATAAAAAAGTCTTTATATATGTTTTGTCGTTCGAAATTAATGGTGTTATCATCCACAGGGAAAGCAACATGTTTAGGATCTATCCTACTCATGAATCGCAAATACGACTGGGGTCCTTGTTGACTGCATTGATGCAGCATTTGAACTCCACCATCAAATGTAAGTAAGGAGTCGGATGCAGTGAGGTTAACTTTCCCTTTGTAAGTGAAATGGCTATCAAAAGTAAAATACTCTGTGCTTTGTATAGCTCCTTCAGCAATGGTTTGCCCCGTTTTATCTAGTTCAAACTTGTGCATGTTTATGACTTCGACTTTGTTGTCGCCATTCACAAAATTGTATTTGCCATATCCATTATAAGCATACTTCCCTTCGATGATAACCCGAGCATCAAAAAGTGAATGAACACTATCTCTAATCGCTATTGTTACCCCTTCTAATGGATCAATGACTGCATTTTCGCGGATATTTAAAAGTCCATCTTTTAGGTAAACTTTCGAATCGCCCACGTTAACGTATTTAACCTCTTCGGCTTCAATGGTTTTATTTGCCACAATATATCGTGCTACGGGAACATAAAAGTGCAAGGAGTCTTGTTTTCGATGTACTGATATAAAGCGATTTCCTTTTGTTCCGCTGGCGCCCATGGAAATAATGTTTTGATCCATATTCCATGAGAATTGGCTGATGATTGAAATGTATTTGTTGCTAGTAAAGTCAACTCGACTTCCTCCATCTTTTGAAACGAATGTTCCTTTTCTTTTCTCAAAATCAATGGTCGAAATTAAATTACTGGTTGCAAACGAAACTCCATCCATTCCACTTCCGGTTAAGTTAAATGTAGATGAATCAGCCAAAGTCGTATGGTGACTAAAGGTCATAGCAGGTGAAACAAGGGATGCATTCTTCATATAGAAAGTACCTTTACCCGTTAACCCCATTGGTGTTATTAATAATGAGCCGTTTAACTGTGTTTCATCCTTGTAGAGTGTAAAGTTGTCCTCTTGAACAGATGCATTGAATCGATCGGAATAGGGTTGAAACTCGATTTTAACAAATTTCCCTTTAACATCGGGGTACTCAACACCTGTTGATCTGCTATCAACTGTAAAGTCGTGCACTTGTGCGTTGACTTGTGTTGGCAGAAAGACAAAACTTTCAGACAGCGAAGTTGATGTTAGGTAAGTTAATTTACCATTCCCCAGTAATCCTTTCCCACTTAAATCAATTTTAGCGAAAAATTTGGCTTTCCCGTCATAAATAGAATATCCATCGGTTGGAGTTTGACTTTGAAATCCAAGATAATAATCATTTCGAACCGTTAGCTTCTGCCTGAAATTGGGAAAGATTCCTGAAGAAAATGTGCCGGCAAAATTAAAGTTGCGCTTGGTAAGTGTGTTTATACTATCTAATTCAAACGTATCGAGTTTAAAATAGAATGCGTCTCTTTTATAACCACCATTTTGTATTTCGGGTTTTTCGTAATACACATACGATTCTTTATCGCTTTTAAGTATTGGGTATTGCGAATAATATTTGGCTCCCGATTTATTGTGAGGATCGTCTATTTGCAAATATCCAGATAATTGATCTATGGTATTGTTCACATAGGTCATTTGTGGTTTGCCAAAATAGTTGAGTTCACCGGTTTGAACCTGCATACGCATCGAGTCAATGGTTTTAATATCAATCCTAAAATTGTCGTACGAAAATTTAAATCCATCTCCATACAAATGCAACATGCCAGCATTTATGGTTCCATCAAATAAAAAGTTACGGTTTTGTTTTAGTAAAATTTGTTCCGATTTAGGGAAAAACACAATATTTTGGTGATCGCAAATAGAAATGGTTGAAACGCCATTCATGCGTAAATCAAAGTTGTTTAAATCGAGTTGTGCATTGGATACTTTACCCGGTGTTGTTGAGTTAAATCGAATGACATCAAAATCCTTTTTCCCTAATCGAAAGAGAAGGTAATCATTGAGTCGGTCTCTGATTTCAATCTCATCGGTATTTACATTGTACCCCACAAATCCAAAAAAGGAGAGCGACATAACTTGCTGACGGATTTGGTTTTCGGGTAATCCAAGAAATTTAGCATAATCGGCAGCTGTGAATTTTTTACCATAATAATAGTTGGAGCATTTTTTTAATCCTTGTAAAGGATGAATGGCATCCATGCCTTGTATTTGGTTGTAAAACTCTTCACGAAAATAGCTGAGTGATTCAAAAAAAGCATGATTTTCAGATGCACCCGATAACATTCGAAAGTCGATGATAGGGTCGGATAATTTCCATTTGACTAGCTCAACATCCAAACTAATATTGTGATAAGTATCGAAATAGGGACTTTTCGATAAGCCATCGCCATTTCGAATTAAATGAACTTCATTTTCATTTATCAAATATTTAAAAATCAATCCGGGGTGATAAATGAATGCAGAATCTAGATTAATTCGTATTTCAGTGTCGTTACTTTGAATTTGATCTTGACGTAGAGCAAAATAAAGCGATTTGGCAGTAATAAAAAGTGTATCGTGACGGAATATGGTTATTGTAGCCGGATTCTCATCGGTGCCAGCTCCCAAAAACTTGGCTCCATATTGTGCAAAACCACCTTCGTAATTCATGTTAGGATGAATCGCATCAATTTTAAATCGCTGTTCGTAGGATGTAAACTTTGGATAGGATGCTGCATCTGGGTTTTTAAAACTTGTTACTTTGTGATCTATTTTTCCTACAAGTGGATTGCTGAAAAATTGCTTGTTATAAAACGTTACACTGTCAATCGAGAAATAGGGCTTGTCGAGTTGATTTGTATATTTTTGAAAAGTAGCAAATACCTGATCGCTGCTAAAACCTGCTCGTTCCCAGGTTATTAATCCTCCTTTTCCAACCCATTTTTTCTCAAGAGGATAAAATATCCCTTGTGTTTTAAAAATTTGTATACTATCTGTAGCTGAATAGCAGGTTAAAGTGGTTAAAGGAACAATAAGCTTAATAACTGTGTCGTATTCAAATACCAGATTATTGTTGGAACTCACCCATTTAACCGAAGGTGTTTCGGAAACAATACTTTGAGTTATTTGAGAGTTGCTTAACTCAATAAAATCTTTAACATGCCTTAGAGGAAACCGCGGTTGTGCGATTAAGTCATTTAAAGCGGTATGCCAATTATTAAAACTTGCAGTTGGATGCTTTGTTTCTATAAAGTTTTGATAGGTTGATAAGTAGGTAGCATAATCGGGGAAAGGAGTCGCTTTCTTTTTGTTTAGTAAGTTTAATGTAATAATAATCCTATTTTTATCATCATCTGTTACATCAGGTGAATTCCAAAACAGATAAAAATTATCCAAAAATTCTTTTGCAGTTTTTTTATCTGCCGTTGTCTCAAAACGTTGGCTTAATTGAGCGAAAAACTCGGGATATTCATTACTAAAAACAATGGTTTGCGCATTTGAATTAAAATTTAAAACCCAAAAAGTGATGAATAAAATTGATAAATATTTAATCATACGCAGACCTTAATTTTCTATTTCTAATTTTTTGTATACGCTGAAGCTACCCAATTGTTTTGTTCTTTGACTGATAAAAACTTAAATCCCTGAATATTTGCTTCCGAATTTATAATCTCTAAGTCTGAATGGTAAAAACCGCTGAGTAGCAGTGTGCCACCTGGTTTAATTACTTTCGAATAGTGTTTCAAGTCCTCGAGTAATATATTTCTATTGATATTTGCGATTACGATATCATATTTAATCGGTGTTGTAAGTAACGATGCATCACCCAAAAGGGCACTCATGTTGTGAATGTTATTTAATGTGCAATTTTCGATGGTATTGTTTGTCGACCATTCATCAATGTCAATTCCCACCACCTCTTTAGCTCCTAACATAGAGGCCAACATACCTAGTATTCCTGTTCCACAACCCATGTCAAGTACTGTTTTATTTTGCATTGTTATCTCCAAAATAAAGGAAATCATGCGACCAGTAGTCTCGTGGTGACCTGTGCCAAAAGCCATTTTTGGCTCAATAACTATTTGATAAGGTATATGAGGTTGAGCTTCGTGAAAGGGGCCTCTTATAATGCATTTGTTATCTATTATTATGGGCTGAAAATAGTTTTTTTCCCATACCTCATTCCAATTCTGATCGGGAATTTCTTCGATCTGATAAGTGAAAGTGGTATGATTAAATGGTATTTCGATTGTGTTTATTTCAGTTTCAATAAAATCTTTTGATGGGATATAGGCTTCAACACCGGATTCGGTTTCAATAAAACTCTCGTAATTTATTTCGCCCAATAACGCCATCAATAAATCCGAGGCATCGGAATGATAAGGATTGAGTGTGAATATGACTTTTGTATAATTCATCTTTTTTTTTGACAAAAATATGCTTTATTTCAGGGCAATGTACTCTAGATTACATAAAAATATTAATTTCGGTTTTTATTTTTAGTCAACGACGAATTATATTTCGAGATTAACGAATGAGATTCGAGTTGATTGGGAATTGAGATTGTTAAATGTATTTTACTCATCCTAAACTATAATTTTTAATGAAATCGTTTCAAAACAAAGTTGTTGTAATCACAGGCGCTTCCTCCGGAATAGGTTTAGCATGTGCTCGTGAATTTGCACAATGTGGTGCCATTTTAAGTTTGGCTGCCCGCTCGGTTGATGCACTAGAATCTTTAAAAGCTGAATTGGAACTATTAGGTACATCTGTATTGGTTGTTCCAACCGATGTGAGTATCGAAAGTGATTGTCAACATTTAATTGCTGAAACCATAAAAACATTTGGTGGAATTGATGTGCTTATTAATAATGCTGGAATTTCAATGCGCGCCCTTTTTCGCGATGTTGAATTAAGTGTTATGAAACGATTGATGGATGTTAATTTCTGGGGGTCAGTTTATTGCACTAAATATGCTTTGCCCTCATTGTTAGAACGTAAGGGGTCGGTTGTAGGTGTTTCATCTATTGCTGGTTACATAGGATTACCTGGACGAGTTGGCTATTCGGCATCGAAATTTGCTATGAATGGCTTTTTAGAGTCATTACGAACTGAAAATTTAAAAACAGGATTGCATGTATTAATTGCAGCACCTGGTTTTACTGCATCCAATGTGCGTTTTGCTGCTTTAGTTGCTGATGGTTCAACGCAAGCTGAAACCCCTCGTGATGAATCAAAAATGATGAGTGCCGAAGCAGTAGCAAAATATCTTCGTCGTGCTGTTGAAAAACGAAAAAGAACACTTATATTAACCTTTTTAGAAGGTAAATTTTCGGTATTTTTAAAGAAGATTTTCCCTTCGTTACTAGAAAAATTAGCTTACAACCATATGGCTAAAGAACCCTTTTCGCCCATTAAAAAATAGTGTGTAAAGTATACCAATGATAACAAACAAAACAACTATTCGCATACGATATGGCGAAACGGATCAGATGGGGATTGTCAATAATGCCAATTACCCATCTTTTTTCGAAATTGGTAGGACTGAACTATTTCGTGATTTAGGCATAAGTTATGCTCAAATGGAGCGCGATGGGATCTTGCTTCCCGTTTCGGAGTTGTTTGTGAAATATTTTAAAAGTGCTTTTTATGATGATTTGGTAGAGATAGAAACTGAATTGAAAGAATTTCCTACTAGTCGAATTCGATTCGAATACACCCTTCGGAATCAAAATGGAGAAACAATAACTGCTGGTTATACAGTTTTGGGATTTTTAAATGCAGAAACGAAGCGTCCTATGCGCATACCTCCTTTAATTGCAATAAAACTCGAACCGTTTTTTAGTTCTTAACATACTCTTTAATAACCCACCCCATAAAGGCTGAAATAACCAGCACAATAATGAGACCTCCGGCAATTTTATTCAACCACCACAAACGTCTTAGATTAATCTTTTTTCTGAAAAGGTTAACAATTGATGTTAATATAAGCCAATATAGTGCGGCTCCTACAAATACACCTCCAACTAAAAGCAGCTGATTAATGATGTTATCTTTAGGTTGAACAACCCTAAATCCGGCAAAAAATCCAATAAACAAGAATATATATAAAGGATTTGAAAGGGTTAATAAAAAAGTTGAAGCAAAATCCTGAAACAAACTACTATTTCCTCTTTTTTGCTTGCGTAATTGAATTGCTGGATTAGTATAGAATATTTTAAATCCTAAAAACAACAATAAAACAACTCCAAATACCTGTAAGAAAAGCATTTGCTCTTCAATAAACGAAACAATATACGACAAGCTGAATCCGGCTAATATTGCATAGATTACATCTGAGGAGGCAGCTCCTAATCCAGATATAAATCCAGATAACCGCCCTTTATTAAGCGTACGTTGAATACAAAGCACTCCAATCGGCCCTAATGGTACCGATGCCATAAATCCAACAATAATCCCTTCAATTAAAAATACCAAATTCATAATGCAAAGATGTAAAAAATGTCTTCAACATAAAATATTTACCACTTAACGAATAAAAAATAATGGCTTTTATTTTTTTTGGTTTTAAAAATCATTGTATTCAACATGAACATTAATAGAAAGTTAAGGATATATTAATTTTTTTATGTGTTGAAATATATCTTGTACAACAAATAATGCTTGTCTTCTTTTAACATTTTTTTAACTTTGAATTGCTTTAATTTTATTGACTAAAGGTTATAAGTTTATGAATATTAAGTATTAAGCATGGACAATATTTATTTGATTCTGGTCGTTATCCTCTTTTTTCTGGCAATTTCAGATTTAATAGTGGGAGTTAGCAATGATGCTGTTAATTTTTTGAATTCTGCCATTGGATCTAAGGCAGCCCCTTATCGGGTGATTTTATTCGTGGCTTCTATTGGAATATTTATAGGAGCTACTTTTTCAACTGGTATGATGGAGGTTGCAAGAAATGGAATTTTCAATCCTCAGTATTTTTATTTTAAAGAGATGATTATCATCTTCTTGGCTGTGATGATTACTGATGTAATTTTGCTGGATTTGTTTAATACGCTTGGACTCCCTACATCTACAACCGTATCGTTGGTATCTGAATTAATGGGGGCGGCTGTTGCTGTTTCAATTTTTAAAATTGCAGAAGGAAACCAAACAATTATTGTAGAAGGAGTCGAGAAAATTGCTCAAATAGGGGATTATATTAATACAGCCAAATCGCTGGGAATTATTACCGGAATTTTAGCTTCGGTAATAATTGCGTTTACGGCAGGTATTATAATTCAATATTTTATTCGATTGATATTTTCGTTTAACTATCAACCTCGATTGAAATTCTTGGGTTCTTTTTTTGGTGGTATCGCCATTACATCCATTACCTACTTTCTACTGATAAAAGGAGCAAAAGATGCTGTTTTTATGAGTACAGAGACTAAAGCGTGGATTGCCAATAATAGCAGCTTAATAATATTTTACAGCTTAATCGGCTGGACAATAATCATTCAGATTTTTAAATTTGTGTTTAAAATAAACGAACTCAAATTAATTGTGCTAGCAGGTACATTTGCTTTGGCAATGGCTTTTGCAGGTAACGATTTGGTCAACTTTATTGGAGTTCCCATTGCAGGGTTTAATTCGTACGAGTTTTTCATTCATACACCAGGTGCAACTTCCAGTACTTTTTTAATGACCTCGATGGCTGGGGAAAATGCAGTATCTGTTCCTGCATATATGTTAGTTGCTGCGGGTCTTATTATGGTTTTAACCATTTGGTTTTCCAAAAAAGCACAACGGGTTTCTAAAACCGAAATTGATTTAAGTAGGCAGACTGAAGGAGAGGAGCGCTTTGGATCATCATTCTTGGCACGTAGCATTGTGCGTGGAACCATTCAAGCATCCCGATCTGTTGAACGATTTATGCCTGTAGCTTTAAAGCGAGTGATTGACAAGCAATTTGATTCGAGTGAAGTAGAAAATAAAAATGCGGATCAGAGTAAAGATGCTCCAAGTTTTGATTTATTAAGAGCCTCAGTAAACCTTGTGGTATCGAGTATTTTAATTTCAATAGCAACATCATATAAACTTCCATTGTCTACAACATATGTTACGTTCATGGTTGCCATGGGATCATCACTTTCCGACCGATCATGGGGACGTGAGAGCGCAGTATATAGGGTTACAGGTGTTTTGTCAGTAATTGGAGGATGGTTTTTTACAGCATTTTTGGCATTCACCGGCGCATTTGTTTTTGCTACTTTAATTAAGTGGTTTGATTATTGGGCAATATTTGGATTAGTGCTTTTAGCTATTTATTTTATTTATCATACACATGTATTGCTCAAGCGCAAAGATGCTCTTGAGCACAATTTAAAGAACGTTGAACTCGATGAGATTGACGGAGCATTGCAAGCAGGAACTATTCTGAAAAAATGCAAAAACAATGTAAATGATGTATTGAATAAGGTTATTAAATTATATAACGAGTCCATTATTGGTTTTGAAGCCGAAGACCGTAAGCAATTAAAGCATTTGGGTAAAGAGGTGGAGATTATAAATGCTAAAACTAAAGAGCTGAGACATCATATATACCCAACTGTTAAAAAGCTTCAGGAAGATTATATTGATAGTAGCTTGTATTACGTGCAAGTAGTTGACTATCTGCGCGAATCAGCTCATTGTTTGACTTATATATCAACTCCATTTTATGAGCATTTAAATAATAATCATAAAGTATTCAGCTCAGAGCAATTTGAAGATTTAAAAGGTGTTCGATTGTTATTAACCGAGTTTATTTCAAAATCAATTGAGATGATTTCGTCCGATTCGTTTGATAACTTACCCAATCATCTTCAAATTCAGCAACAATTACTTGACCAGTTACGATTATTACGCAAGAAACAATTAAAACGAATTAAAAAAGAGAAAGCCAGTACGCGCCTTAGTTTACTTTATTTAAATTTGTTGCATGAAACACAAAACTTGGTGTTACATGTAGGAAACCTTCTTAAGGCACAACGTGACTTTATTACTAACGAATCGTAAATTTTTAGTTATTTATATGTAAACACAACAAAGGAGGCAATTGCCTCCTTTGTTGTGTTTATTAACAATTTATTAACATTGAGTTTAGTTTCAATTATTATTCAGAGAATATTTTTGCACTCGGAAAAAAGTAAAATTTAAACATTGATTTAATGACTCATCTTATAAACTATTTCACTTCGAGAATTTGAAATGTTAAGATAGGATAAACTCAATGTTAATGAAGTTTAGTAAACAATTAATAAATAGTTAAACATGTGGAAACATTTAGTATTAGCAGCCATTGCTGCTTCTAGTTTATTTATTGCGAATGCACAAGAGACTTCAGAATTTAAGCCATCTGGTAAAATTGATGGAAAGATTTATTCAAATTACAGTACAACGGTGTCTGGAAGTCCTGAAAAATCTGGTTTTGCCGTTGAACGTGCTTATTTAGGTTATACTTACAATCTTTCATCAGAATTTTCAAGTAGAGTATTGTTAGATATTGGTAGTGATGCTGATAATGGACGTGATGCATTTTTTAAAAATGCAGTGGTTTATTATACCAAAAACAACTTGAAAATTGGATTTGGTTTGCAGGATACCTACAATTTTAAAATGCAGGAGAAAGTTTGGGGAAAACGTTATATCGATAAATCGTTTCAAGATGTTTATAACTTTGCTTATTCTGCTGATTTAGGGGCAACTGCTCAGTACACCGCTGGAGATATATCGTTCGATTTAGGCTTGTACAATGGCGAAGGTTATAAGAAAACAACCAACAATAACGAATTGCGTGGATCATTGGGTGTAACTGCTTCTTTACTTGATAATAAATTGTTGCTTCGTGCTTCAGATGATTACATGGAGGATACTGTGGCTACCAATTCAATTGCTCTCTTTGCAGGTTATATGGATGATAATTTTAGCATTGGTGGTGAGTACAATATGCAAACAATTTTTGCAAAAACTGCAGATTTGGATAAAAGTGGATTGTCTTTATATGCTGCTGCTAACGTAAGTAAAAAAGGATCTCTTTTTGGTCGTTTTGATCTACTTCAAGTTGATAATTCTGTGACTAACGTTGATGCTAAAATGATCATTTTTGGGTACGAACATAAATTATTGAAAAATTTATCTGCTTCTGCTAATTATCGTCATTATATGGCTGATGGATCTGATGACATTGGAAGGTTGTTTTTTAACATGGAAATTAAGTTTTAATCAGAATAGACTTTAGTTTTAAAGAGGTTGTTTCACTTGTTGTACTAAACCCTCCTTCGTCGGGTAACTTCAGGTACATTATCCAAAAGTAATAAAATACCGATATTAAGCTCATTTTATTCACCTTAAAAGTTTTATAAAATGAGCAGAAAATCTTATTTGGAGCAGGCTTGTCA
>JBBQUP010000027.1:0-32215 GCA_038212305.1 Bacteroidales bacterium | reverse complement strand
TGATTGATATAGTTCGAAAAACAGGCAATAAATTGGAATATTATTTTTATAATTACAATGAAAATTATTTATTCTTTTCATTAGACGTATTTATTAGTTAAAACCATATTGAATCCATATGGAAACAATTATTCGAGAAGGTACACCCAAAACGCCGTTTGTTCGGTTTGATGGAGAAAAAGGATTGGTTGAAATTAAAGGTCGATCAATTCCTGAAAACTCAGTTGAGTTTTATAAACCTTTAATTGATTGGCTTGAGAAATATAGTGCCGGTCCTGTAAAGGAAACATATGTTAATATTCAATTAGAATATTTTAATACCAGCTCATCCAAGTGTATCTTGGATATTTTTAAAAAGTTGGAATTAATTCATAAGAAAGGTCATTTAGTTGAAGTGAACTGGTATTATGAAGAAGATGATGAGGATATGTTTGAAGCTGGTGAAGATTATCAATCTATTATAAATATTCCATTCAAAATGATTGAAATGGAAGAATAAGTCACTTTGCTCGATTCGTTTTCAAAATTTTGGTGACAATTAGATGTAAGGCATTTAATTGTCTGAGCTTTTTGCAACAGGAATTGTAATTGCAAAAAAAAGGAGGAAATCTGATAAATTTCAGATTCCCTCCTTTTTGTATTCTTTCAAAAGTTTATGAAATCATTTCCTGACATTCGCTCTCACTAGAATAAATATCAAAAACTTTGTCTAGTTTCATTAAAGACAATAAACTAAATACATCTTTTTGTATTGAACAAAGTTGAAAAGATCCATCATTTTGACGAGCTGTTTTTAATGCCGAAATGAGCGCTCCAATACCTGATGAATCAATAAATTTTATGTTCTTCAAATTAAGCACTAATTGAGAACCTGGCTCAGATAGCAATTCATTTAATAACAGCTTAATCTCGGGTGCATTGGCTGCGTTAATGCGGTCTATCTGATTGAGAACTCCAACTTTCTTACCTGATTTATTGTGTAGGTCTAACATAAAGGTTTCGTAATTATGAATTTTTAATAAATTTGAGTTCGTTAATTGCATCTTCACAATGTGTTACAAATTTATTAATTATTTGTTTAAATGTACCATCATTATCATTTTCCTGTACCCATATTTGTCGGTTTTTATCGTAAGCCAATATGTTTTGTGATAATCGGTCGAGTATTTCCTGCTCTTTAATGGTTACAATTGTCTGACTTTCAATAGCTTCTATCTGTCTTTTTTTTGCAAGCAATTCCAGATTTTTCAGGTCAACATTACCCATTTCTTCCATTCCCATCGCAATTACCGATGATTTTGCCTTGTGAGCTAACCCTCCAAGCTCAAGCCATTGTTTGTTTTTATAATACTCATCTAATCCTTGAGTGAATTCAGGGACTTGTTCGATGAAAATATCAATTAATTCATTAATAATTTCTTTATTCCCATCAGCAATACTATTCAAATAGCTGAGATCTATTAATTTAGGTTGTTTTTCCATTTGTTCAGCATCAATAAATTAAATAATAAGGTGTTAAAATACAGCGTTAAGATTATAAAATCAAGCTATGTGGTATTTCTTTTAATTTTTTTTGAGCAATAGATCTTCTTGTGAGATAATTTATCTTTATATAGGCTTTTTGAAATAACTAATTTCATTTCAGTTTTTGATTGCGAATTAAGAACTACATTCATATTAAAATAATGTAGTAGTTAAATTAATCATGTTCTAGGTGAAAAAAACATCTAACTTTGCAAAATTCCTCAATGTTTTTTGCAATCGCATTAATTGAGGAACGTTATATACTATTTAGTTAAAGGTTAATTCATTAAAATATTATAAATGAAAACAACTGCTTTTTATTTAAATCACATTGGTTTTTCTGCAAAAATGGTTCCTTTTGCGGGATTTGAAATGCCTGTTGAATATAGTGGTATTAATAAGGAACATATGGCAGTTCGAAATAATGCTGGTGTTTTTGATGTATCTCACATGGGCGAATTTTGGGTAAAAGGTCCCAAAGCACTCGATTTTATACAATGGGTTACGTCAAACGATGCCTCTTTGCTTGAAATAGGAAAAATTCAATATTCATGTTTCCCAAATGGCAAGGGTGGCATAGTGGATGATTTGCTTGTTTATAGATATGCTATTGATAAATATATGTTGGTTGTGAATGCTGCAAACATTCAAAAGGATTGGGATTGGTGCGTGAGCCAGAATAAGATGGGTGCAGAGCTTGAAAATAGTAGCGATTCTATTTCTCAGTTGGCAGTTCAAGGTCCAAATGCAATTAAAATTATTCAGAAATTAACGGTTGTTGATTTATCAACCATTCCCTATTATACTTTTAAAGTGGGCACATTTGCTGGCATCGAAGAGGTTATTATATCAAATACTGGCTATACAGGGGCAGGAGGTTTTGAATTATATGTTTATAATAAAGATGCCGTAAAATTATGGGACGAATTATTTAGAGTTGGAAAAGAATTTGATTTGCAACCAATTGGATTAGCTGCTCGAGATACATTGCGGTTAGAAATGGGTTTTTGTTTATATGGAAATGATATTGATGATACAACGTCTTCCATCGAAGCAGGATTAGGATGGATAACTAAATTTACAGACACTAAGAAGTTTGTTGATAAGGATTTATTGCTCAACCAAAAACGAAATGGAGTAACTCGTCAATTGAGAGGTTTTGTTATGATGGAAAGAGCAATACCGCGACATGGTTATGAAATATGTACAGCAGAAGGTAAGGTGATTGGTGAAGTTACTTCAGGAACCATGTCACCCGTTTTGCAACAAGGTATCGGCATGGGATATGTTTCACCTGAATTTGCAGCAATAGATTCCGAAATTTTTATTCTAGTTAGAGGAAAACAGATGAAAGCAAAAGTGGTGAAAATGCCATTTATTTCGCAGTAATATTTGGGTAGTACCATTTGCAATTTTAATTTTGCGGTCTAATTAATCCATTGTGCCATAATAAATGAAAAAATCTCAATTAAGTGTCGAAGTATGCTTTTCGCCTGCTCTTTATAATTTCCATCATAATGTAGATAAGGTTGTTGTTGTTGTTGATATTTTAAGGGCTACTACTGCTATTTGTTCTGCATTTATGAATGGCGTTTCATCAATTATACCAATAGGTTCGTCAGATGAAGCCCGCGAGTATAAAAGCAAAGGCTTCATGGTTGCAGCAGAACGCGATGGATTAGTTTTGGATTTTGCCGATTTTGGCAATTCACCTTATAATTTCACTCCTGATAGAGTAAGCGGAAAACAAATTGTTTATAGCACAACTAATGGAACCAATGCAATACAAATGGCTTCAAGTTGTTATCGAGTTGGAGTAGGAGCATTTTTAAATTTAGATGCTTTGGCACTTTGGATAGCATCTTTAAATAGAGAGGTCGTTATTTTATGTGCCGGATGGAAAAACCGTTTTAGTCTCGAAGATTCTGTTTTTGCAGGTGCATTGACTGATAAGCTAATTGGTGAATATCAGTATGATACAAAATGTGATTCGGTTTTAGCTTCACTTGATCTTTGGGAAAAAGCCTCCCCAAATTTGATTGTTTATATGCTTAAAGCAGCCCAAAAAGCTCGTTTGGCAGCTAATGGTTTAGATGATGTTTTTGAATATTGTTTAACACCTAATTTGACCACCATAATACCTGTTTTAGAGCATAATTTATTAATCCCTTTTGATTCAAAAATACTGAATGGCAATAGAATTGGTGCTATTGCCAAATAATGAAAAGCTGAGAAATGTCACTTAATTTATTTATTAAGGGAAATCAAGTCAGTATTTTTCATAATTTTGCATTCTAAAGAAGGCATTATACATAAACTTTAAATACTTCAATACATCTCAAATTTATTCAATATGAAGAAGCACAATTTCTCTGCTGGTCCGTCTATTTTGCCGGAATTTACTATTAAAAATACAGCCGATGCTGTTTTAAACTTTGCTGGAACTGGATTGTCGGTTTTAGAGGTGTCGCATAGAGGTAAAGAGTTTATTGCTGTTATGGATGAAACTCGTGCCCTGTTTAAAGAATTACTTGATATCCCCGCAGGCTACGATGTGGTTTTTGTTGGTGGAGGAGCAAGTCTTCAATTCTGCATGGTTCCTTATAATTTAATGAACAAAAAAGCTGCTTATTTAAATACAGGTGAGTGGGCAACCAAAGCTCAAAAAGAAGCACGTTTTTTTGGTGAAGTAGTTGAAGTAGCTTCTTCGAAAGATAAAAACTTCTCTTATATTCCTAAGGATTTTGATGTTCCTTCTGATGCTGATTATTTGCATATAACTAGCAATAATACCATTTTTGGAACTCAAATTAAAACCGACATGGACGTTAAGATTCCATTGGTTGCTGATATGTCGAGTGACATCTTTTCTCGTCCAATTGATATTTCTAAATATTCGATTATATATGGTGGAGCACAAAAAAATCTAGCTCCTGCTGGATTAACATTTGCCATTGTAAAAGAAGATGTTTTGGGAAAAGTGGAACGTCCAATCCCAACGATGTTGAACTACAAAACGCATTTGGCTGCTGGGTCGATGTTTAATACACCTCCAGTTTTACCTGTTTTTGCTGCTTTACAAACATTAAAGTGGTTGAAAGAGATGGGCGGCTTAAAAGAGATGGAAAAGCGAAATATCGAAAAGTCAGCTATCTTATATGACGAAATTGATAGCAATAAATTATTCCGCGCTACTGTTGCAGGTGAGGATCGCTCGTTAATGAATGTATGTTTTGTTATGAAGGATGAGTACACCGAATTAGAAAAAGATTTTAACACATTTGCAGCTTCAAAAGGAATGGATGGAATTAAAGGACACCGCTCTGTTGGTGGATTCCGTGCATCTATTTACAATGCTATGCCAAAAGAAAGTGTGCAGGCATTGATTAATTGCATGAAAGAATTTGCAGCTTCTCACTAAGCATAACTAACATCTTGAGCCGGATCAATTCTCTTGATCCGGTTTTCGATTTTTTAGAAATTGTCGTGCTATATCTCTATCTTCTTTTATATTAAATACATAAATAACATGAAAAAAATATTAGTTGCCACCGATAAACCTTTTGCGAAAATAGCCATTGAGCTAATTAAAGGTATTGTTACCGAAGCGGGACACGAATTGGTTTTACTTGAAAAATATACAACTCCAGAGCAATTAATCGAAGCTGCCTCAAAAGCAAATGCCATGATTGTTCGTTCTGATTTAATTACAGCGCAGGTTGTTGAATCTGCTAAGGATTTAAAAATTGTTGTGCGTGCAGGTGCTGGATACGATAATCTGGATTTAACAGCATGTTCTTCAAAAGGCATTGTTGCAATGAATACTCCTGGACAAAATGCGAATGCTGTTGCAGAATTGGCATTTGGCATGATGGTGATGATGGCACGTAATAATTACAATGGAGCATCAGGCAATGAGTTAAGAGGTAAATCAATAGGAATACATGCATATGGAAATGTAGGAATGTATGTTGCTAAAATTGCGAAAGGTTTTGGCATGGAAGTGTATGCTTTTGATCCTTTTGTAAAAGCTGAAAAAATGGTGGCTGATGGTGTTAAGCCTGTTGCAACGGTTGAAGAACTTTATAAAACTTGTCAATATATTTCGTTACATATTCCAGCTACTGAGAGTACCAAAAAATCAATTAATTACAATTTATTATCGTTGATGCCTAAAGGGGCTGTTTTAATTAACACTGCTCGTAAAGAGGTGATTAACGAAGAGGAATTAGTGAAATTAATGAAAGATCGTGCTGACTTTCGTTACATCTCAGACATTGAACCTGGAAATAAAGACGTTTTTACAGCTGAATTAGCTGGTCGTTTCTTTTTTACACCAAAGAAAAGTGGTGCTCAAACCAAGGAAGCCAATGTCAATGCTGGTGTGGCCGCTGCTCGTCAAATTGTATCGTTCTTTAAAACTGGAGATGAGACATATCGCGTAAATAAATAACCAAAGTTATAAGAATCTCCACCTAAAATTTAACTTATGGCCATTGTTAAACCATTTAAAGGATTACGTCCGCCTCCAGAAATTATTAAGGATTTAGCCTGCTTACCTTATGATGTTATGAACGCTCAGGAAGCAGCAGAGATGGCTCAAGGAAAGCCCATGTCTCTACTTCATGTTACACGATCTGAAATAGATTGTCATAAAAGCGTGGATGTACATTCCGATGCAGTATATCAAAAGTCGGTGGAAAACTTTCAGTCCTTCATAAAAAAAGGATGGTTAGTGCAAGATGCGGTTGAGCATTTTTATATTTATGCTCAAACCATGAACGGCAGAACTCAATATGGCTTAGTCGGTTGCGCAGCTTGTTCTGATTATGCCAAAGGAATAATTAAAAAACATGAATTGACTCGACCAGATAAAGAAGATGATCGAATGATTCATGTGAACATTAACAATGCCAATATAGAACCAGTATTTTTTAGTTATAAAGCGGTTGCTGAAATTGATAAAATTGTATCGGATGTTGTTGCAAAGCAAAAACCTATTTACGATTTTGTTGCTGAGGATGGTTTTGGTCACCATTTTTGGGTAATTGAGGATGCGACATTGAACCAGCAAATCGAACAATTATTTGCGTTAAAAGTGCCTTTCACTTATGTTGCCGATGGTCATCATCGAACCGCGGCAGCCGCAAGAGTTGGTTTGGAGAGAAGTGGTAACAATAAGAATCATACAGGGGAAGAGGAGTATAATTTTTTTATGGCGGTTCATTTCCCTGATAATCAACTTAAAATTATCGATTATAATCGGTTGATTAAAGATTTAAATGGACTAACACCCAAACAATTCTTATTAAAACTTGATGGTTCTTTCGAAATTGAATGTCAGACTATATCTGAATTTCAACCATCGAATTTGCATGAGTTTGGATTGTATATGGATAAGCAATGGTATAAACTTATTGCGCGCAAAGGAACCTATAATGATGCTGATCCAATTGGAGTGCTGGATGTAACCATTCTTTCGAATTCAGTATTAGAGCCATTATTAAATATTACGGATCTTCGAACATCTAAGCGAATTGATTTTGTTGGTGGAATTCGTGGTGTAAGTGAGCTAATGAAGCGCGTTGATTCAGGTGAGATGGCAGCTGCTTTTGCACTTTTCCCTGTTTCAATGGATCAACTGATTACCATTGCCGATAGTGGAAATATAATGCCTCCAAAAACAACTTGGTTCGAACCAAAACTTCGATCAGGGCTAGTCATTCATTCTTTATAGTCATTCAAGCCTCGTTAAACAAGATGGTATAAATAATTTAGCGTTTAAAGGGTATTCATTGCGGATACCCTTTTTTTATCTTCTTTTAGTTTTTGAGTTGTTAAATGATTTTATCAATTTTGTATTACAATATTAGGGCTATGACAGTTTCCGAAAATCTATTAAGAATTAAAAAAGATCTTCCATCGAATGTAACATTGGTTGCAGTATCAAAAACTCATCCAATAAGTGCAATAAGTGAAGCTCTTGAAGTGGGACAATTGGATTTTGGAGAAAATAAAGTGCAAGAATTGGTTCAAAAGCAGCAACAATTATCTCCCCATATTCGGTGGCACATGATTGGACATCTTCAATCAAATAAGGTTAAGTACATTGCCCCTTTTGTGCATTTAATACATGGGGTTGATAGTCCTAAATTACTGGAAGTCATTCAAAAAGAGGGGGTAAGATGCAACAGAAAAATTAATTGTTTACTTCAGGTTCATATCGCAACTGAGTCATCAAAATTTGGTTTTTCAGGTGATGAACTAATTGAATATTTAAGTTCAAACCAATATAAAACAATGACTCATATAAACTTACAAGGGTTGATGGGGATGGCAACATTTACAAATGATCATGAACATGTTAAAACTGAGTTCAACTATTTAAAGCAACTTTTTGATCAACTTAAGCGTGCGCTTTTTTCAGAGAAAAGTGATTTCACCATTTTAAGTATGGGTATGTCTGATGATTACGACATCGCTATTGCGCAAGGTAGCAGTATGGTTCGAATTGGAAGTTCAATTTTTGGTCATCGATAACATATAAAATAAACAAACTATTTGTAAAACACATAATTTGTTTATTTTTGTTAATACATTTTCACTAAGATTTAATTATGAGCAACTTATCAGTTAGTTATATGGGGTTGGAGCTGTGTTCTCCTATTGTGGTGAGCAGTAGTGGTTTAACTAATAGTATTTTAAAGATTGAAAAACTTGTTAAAGCTGGAGTTGGGGCAGTTGTTTTAAAATCATTATTCGAAGAGCAGATTAATGTAAATATATCCAAATCATATTATCAAAGTCAGTCGGTTGACTACCCTGAAGCATACGATTACATTAAGGAGTATGTGAAGGATAATGATGTTTTGGACTATTTAAATTTGATTAAAGAGGCAAAGAGTCGATTTAAAATTCCAATTATTGCTAGTATAAATTGTTATTCATCAGGCGAATGGGTTGATTTTGCCAAAAAGATTGAACAAGCTGGTGCTGATGCTATTGAATTGAATGTTTTTATTTTAAACACCGATAAAAATAGTGAAGCAGGGGATTATGAAGTTATGTATTATCAAATTTCAGAAGCTGTTTCTCAAGCTGTTTCAATTCCAGTTGCTTTAAAAATTGGACCTTATTTCTCAAATTTGATTAGTGTTGTCAATAAGCTATCAGTCTTGGGAACTAAAGGGATCGTTTTGTTTAATCGCTTTTATGAGCCTGATATTGATGTTGAGCAGATGGCAATTACTTCTGCAGAAGTTTTTAGTACAGAGGCTGATATTCGACAAACGTTAAGATGGGTAGCTATCTTGTCGTCTAAAATTGGGAATGTAGATATTTCTGCATCAACAGGTGTGCATTCGGGCGATGCCGTAATAAAACAGTTGCTGGCTGGTGCTTCAACGGTTCAGGTTTGTTCGGCAGTTTATAAAAACGGTCCTCAAATAATCACAACAATGAATGATCGTTTGAATCAGTGGATGGATTCCAAAGGATTTGCTTCCATTTCGTCATTCAAAGGGAAAATGAATTATAAAAACATTGGTGAACCTGCCGTTTTTGAGCGTGCTCAGTTCATGAAATATTTCTCTAACCTAGAATAGTTTTGATTTTGACGATTTATTATTCCATGTTTTTTGATTTGCAAGAGTTTTTTTTTCTATATTTATAATTGTTTTTTTACAATTTTAATTTTTGAACCATCGAAATGTTAATCAGGTCATTATGAAAAATATTTTTTATTCAAGTATAAAACTTTTTGGTATTGTAATTATTGCTGCATTGTTGGCTGTCTCGTGTAATTTTGATGGGAAGAAAGGACAAAAAGTCTCAATAATTGATACTGTTGAGATAGATTCTCAGTTTATTGATAATTTTGCGAAGTCTAAATTAATATTTTACTCTTTACCATCTCCATTAGAGACTGCAATGCTAATTAAACGAGCAGGAGTTGTATACAATGAGGAGATTTTAAACCCAATTGATAATATTTCGAAGTACACTACCAATAGGCAAATGGCACTTAATCTCGGAATTTATTCAGCGGATTTAAGTTATGCCAGTTTATTTGATCAAACTCAGAGTTCGTTAAAGTACATGGCAAATTCCAAAAAACTTGCTGAGGGCTTAGGAATAATGGATGCTATTGATGAAAATACAATAAAACGCTTGGAAGAGAATATGAATAACCGAGATGTGGTTATGGATATTATTTCCGAATCATTTATGAATTCGAATGCCTACCTTACCGAGAATGATCGCCCTGCTTTAGCGGTTATGGTTTTAGTGGGTGGATGGGTTGAAGGGTTACACATTGCTACAACACTATCTAATATTTCAGATGATAATAACCAAAAGTTAATTGAAAAAATTATTTATCAAAAATTATCATTGTATACAGTTCTTAATTTAATGGAAACATATAAAGGAAGTAACGAGGATATTAATGAACTGTACAGCAAGATGAATGAATTGAGAGTTATTTTTGATAAGGTGAAAATTGTGAATACATCAAATATTGAAGCTCAAACAGATCCAGAGAAAAGATTGACAACAATAAAAGCTGAATCAGAAACGTTTATGTCAAAAGAGGTATTCGAAAGTTTGTGTAAGAAAGTAAAAGAAATACGAAGCCAATTTATATCATAGTAAGATTCGGATGTTGCAAAAATTGAAATACCTTTTTATTGCTGTAGTATTCATGGTCTCTGTTAATTATTCATGGGGACAATGTTTAACTTTTGCGAAGAATAGTTGCAAGGCTACAATGGGGAGCTTTGTTCATGATGGTAACTATAACTCAACCATTCTTTCAGAAGGTGAAACAGCTGAACTATTTAAGACTTTTTTCGAAGGGCAAACCTATCGAATAGCAATTAGTAAAGTAGATGATTTGCCTCCCATTCACTTTAAAGTCGTTGATAAAACCGGAAGAATTTTATTCGATAATAAGGATTTCAATTTTCAAATGGTTTGGGATTTTTCTATAGAAAGCACTCAGATGCTTGTCGTACAAATGCAAGTTTTGGAACGACCCGGTTCAAAAGATAAAATAAGTGGTTGTGTTTCAGTATTGTTTGGTCTTGAAAGAAAAGCAAAGTAATTAATTGGGACCTTTAATCTGACGTTCGGTTTACTGATAGTCTGATTTTTTAGTGTTATGTACTGCATAAATTTAAACTACAATGGCGATAATTACATGGAATGAAAGTTTAATGGTGGGTATTCCGGATATAGACAAGCAGCATCAATCCTTAGTTGTGGGAATCAATAATTTGCAAGATGCCATGGCACAGGGTAAGGGGAAAGATTTTCTTGAACACTTGTTAGATGATATGTTAGCTTATTCGACTATTCATTTTTCAACGGAAGAGAATTATTTCGAAAAATTTAATTATGATGATGCCCAGCAGCACATTAAAGAACATCGTGCTTTTGCCAAAAAAGTAGTGGAATTTTAAACCGATTATGAAGCTGGGAAAGCTTTGCTTTCAATTGAAATTATGACATTTTTGCGTGATTGGTTAATACATCATATTATGGTAGTTGATAAAAAATACTATGCTTGTTTTAAGGCTGGAATGAATAAATAGTAATCGTTTTTAATCATTTGTTTTCATCACCATTAATCAATTAGGAATTTGCCAGTGTAGCTTTTTTCGCAATCTATGATTTGGTCTGGCTTCCCTTCAAATACTAGATTTCCACCTTTTTCACCACCTTCGGGACCTAAATCAATAACCCAGTCGGCTGTTTTGATAATATCGTGATTATGTTCGATAATAAGTATCGAATGACCACGTTCTATTAGGGCATTGAATGCTTTTATTAGTTTATTTATGTCATGAAAGTGCAATCCTGTTGTTGGTTCATCAAAAATAAACAAAGCTGGACTTGCCTTTTCCATGGCTAGAAAAGATGCTAATTTAACACGCTGGCTCTCTCCACCACTTAATGTGTTGGAGGTTTGACCTAATTGCACATATCCTAATCCAACTTCAGATAAAGTGCTTAATTTGGATATAATGCGTTTTTCGGTTGAACCACCTTTTTGTGCGAAAAATTCGATGGATTGGTCAACTGTCATATTTAATATGTCATGGATGTTTTGACCTTGGTAAGTGACTTCTAATATTTCGTTTTTAAATCGGTGTCCGTGACAACTATCGCATGTTAAAACAATGTCAGCCATGAATTGCATCTCAACTTTTATTGTTCCATCGCCTTGGCATTCTTCGCATCGGCCACCATCGATATTAAAAGAAAAATGCGAGGCAGTAAACCCATTTATTTTAGATACTTGCTGATCGGCCATTAATTTGCGAATATCATCATAGGCTTTAAGATAGGTTGCTGGATTTGAGCGAGAGGACTTTCCAATTGGATTTTGATCAACAAATTCAACATCAGTAATGGATTTTAAATCGCCTCTGATTAAATCAAATGCACCCGTTTTATCTGCAGATCCACCTAATCGTTTTTTTAAAGCTGGATAAAGAATTTTGCCTACTAAAGATGATTTGCCCGAACCACTTACACCTGTAACTACTGTGATGGTGTTTAGGGGAAATTTTACAGTTAAATTTTTTAGGTTATTCTCTCTGGCACCCACTATTTCGATGTACAAATTCCAAGGTCGGCGCGATTTAGGAGTAGGTATTGTTAGTTCTTTGTTTAAATACTTGGTTGTTAAGCTTTGGGTGGAATTAACAAGAGAACTAATGTCACCTTGAAATACTACTTCACCACCTAATCGACCAGCTGCGGGACCAATATCAATTATCTCATCAGCTGCGCGGATAATTGCCTCGTCGTGCTCAACAACAATAACCGTATTGCCAAGATCTCTTAAATTATACAATACTTTAATAAGTCGGTTTGTATCGCGTGAGTGCAAGCCAATGCTTGGTTCATCTAAAATATATAGCGAACCAACTAAACTACTACCCAATGAGGTTGCTAAATTTATTCGCTGACTTTCGCCTCCCGAGAGTGTGTTTGATAAACGGTTTAAACTTAAATATTCTAGGCCTACTTCCAATAAAAATGACAACCGCGATTGAATTTCAGTAATCAATCTTCCAGCAATTTTGGCATCATGTTCGCTCCAATTGAGGTTGTTGAACCAGTTATACAAATCTGAAATTGGTAAAACCAATAACTCAGTAATGCTTTTCCCTGCTACTTTTACCCATGATACTTCGGCTTTTAAGCGACTTCCATTGCAATCGGGGCAGATGGTTTTTCCACGATACCGAGACAGCATTACCCGATATTGAATTTTATATTGGTTCTCTTCAACAAACTTGAAAAAGTCATTAATCCCATTAAAATTCGAATTGCCAGTCCAAAGCAGTTTCCGCTCTTCGGGGCTTAGCTCAAAAATGGGTTTGTGAATTGGGAAATCAAAGCGGTGCGCATGGCGAATTAGTTCGTCTTTCCATTCTGTCATTTTTTCACCTTTCCAGCAAGCAATGGCTTCATCGAATACCGAAAGTGATTTGTTAGGGATCACCAAATCCTCGTCAATGCCAATTACACTTCCAAACCCCTCACATTTTTTACAAGCTCCTGTAGGACTATTAAAAGCAAACATATGCTCATTGGGCTCTTCAAATGTAATCCCATCAGCCTCAAATTTGTTTGAGAAAACATGGTGGATTGGCTTGTCGTTAAAAACAATAACAATACACTCGCCTTTGCCTTCAAAAAAAGCAGTTTCTATCGAGTCGCTTAATCGCGAAATGAAATCATCACTTTCTGTTACCGATAAGCGATCAATAACAAGATTAAAATTTTCGCAGAGATCAGAACTTTCTATTAACTCATCAATTCTATAAAATTCTCCTTTTGATTCAACTCGACTGAATCCTTGTTTTAGTAGCAAGCCAAGTTGATCCTGGCAAGATCTGTTATCGGGTTGATGAAATGGTGCGACTACAGCAACCTTTGTTTCATTGACTAAGTTTGAAAAAAAAGAAATAACATCTTTTACCGAGTGGCGTTTAACTTCATTACCTGAAATGGGGGAATAAGTTCGGCCTAATCGAGCATACAATAACTTTAAATAATCATATATTTCGGTCGATGTGCCAACTGTAGAGCGCGGATTTCGGGTATTAACTTTTTGCTCTATTGCAATAGCAGGAGGTATACCTTTTATAAAATCGACTTCAGGTTTATCAAGCCGTCCTAAAAACTGACGGGCATAGGAACTTAAACTTTCAACGTATCGTCTTTGGCCTTCGGCATACAAAGTGTCAAATGCCAATGATGATTTTCCACTTCCGGAAACACCAGTTATAACTACAAATTTATTACGAGGGATTTTTAGACTAATATTTTTTAAATTGTGGACTCGAGCTCCTTGAATATGAATGTATGGATTGTTTATTGACATATATTATTATTTGAAAATGCAAAGATACAAAACACAATTGTCCTCAAAGATTTTATTTATTGAATTGCGATAATCTAAAATAGATTTTTTGAGTTTTGATATTTAAAATGATGCAATTGTTTTAGAAATGTAAATTTGTTCAAATTCAGATTTTTTGGCTCTATGTTGATTTAAGTGGGTGGGTTTTTTTCTAAAGACCATTTGATTATTTACCATGTATGTCAAGTGGTAGATCTTCGATTCGTGGCCTTTATTTATCAATAAATTTTACCCACTAGAAACGTTATAGAGCCGATTTTTTTTAATCTACTTGGTTTTATGTTGGTTTTTTGTACCTTTTTAAGACTATTTCATTTATAAATAGAGTAGTAATTATAAAAATGTATATCATAATTTTGAAAAGTCATTATTTTTTTATTGTTTTGAATCTTATTAATCTAAAAACATTTGTGCCTATAGAAATAAGCTGTACCCCTTATTAAAAAAGAGCGATATGACAAATTACCGGCTTCTATCTGATGATGAGCTGATAAAGGGGTTTATTTCAGGAGATCAAAACTGTGTTGATCAATTAATCGACAGGCACAAAAACCGTATTTATAGCTATATTTTACTAAACGTTAAGCAATCTGACTTAGCGGATGACTTATTTCAGGATGCTTTTGTTAAGATTTTTCAATCATTGAAAAAAGAGCAATATGTGGAAAACGGACGATTTGTTTCGTGGGCTTTACGCATATCGCATAATTTAGTAATTGATCATTTTCGGCAAAAGAAAAAACTGAATACTCAATTGTATGACGAGCCAGATGTTGCCATTGGCAATAGTATGAAATTCTCGGACAAAAGCATTGAAGATGTTATGGCCTATGATCAAATTCTTAAGGATGTGGCTAATATGGTGGAATTACTCCCTTCGGTACAAAAAGAGGTGGTTAAAATGAGACATTTTCAAGGCCTTAGTTTTAAAGAAATTGCCGAAGAAACAAATGTGAGTATTAATACCGCATTAGGTCGAATGAGATATGCCATTATTAATCTAAGGAAGTTAATGGATGAGAAAAAAGTTTCATTAAGCATGTAATTGTTCTCAGTAAAAGCAATAAATCATTGTGTAGGTTCGTTATTCTGAAAAAAGACAGCCTATGACTGAAAGTTTTACAAATCTTAGCGAGCCAACTAATGCTTCAGAACTGTTTTTGTTGATATTTGAAATTCCGCAAAATAGCTTTTTTGAATTAAAAGGTATTTCGCCGAATAAGAAAGTTATTGAAGAGTTAAAGAAAAAACTGGAATCGATATAATTCGGATAATTGAATTGCTTTTTATTTGTAAAAAGTGGTTTTAAATTCATGGAATTCATCTCGTTTTAAGATTATTCTCAATATGAATGCTTTTATAAATCCGCTTCCATATCCTATTAATTGAATATTTGAAGCTAATGATGCTAATAGTGAGGTGATTACATTTCCACTTTGTAACAAAGCGTGACTGAAAATTAAGACCGATGGGATGATTGCTATAATTATTGCTTGAGGAATTAAAGGAGCCGCAATTATTAATGTAAGCATTCCAATTGTATATAGCGATGGAAGTGCATGAACCATTTTCAGTGATCTCGGATGCTTTTTATATAGATTAATTCTTGCAATCCCCGAGTTATAGACTTGCTTAAAGAATGATTTAAACGTATTTCTTCGTTTGTGAAATACTTCAGTTAGGGGATATAAACTGGTTTTGAATTCTTTCTCAATAATACGCATGCTTAAATCTAAATCCTCACCAAATCGCATAGGTGAAAATCCATTAAGTTCCTTAAATACTGATTGTTTTACACCCATGTTAAAACTTCGAGGATAGAATTTATCCATTTTTATTTTTCCTCCTCTGATACCTCCGGTTGTTAATGGAGACGTCATCGCATAGCTAATTGCTTTTTGAATAGGTGAGAAGGATGGGTGAGCCATATCTGGACCTCCGAAACAATCAGTTGGATTATTTGATAAGGATAGTAATACACTTTCGATATAATTTGATGGAAGAATCACATCGGAATCCAAAAATATTAAATAGTTACCTGTTGCAACTGTTGCTCCATTATTCCGCGCAGGACCAGGGCCTGTATTGGATTGGTATAAATAATGAAGGGTTAATGAAGATTGATATTGATGAACTATTTGATCCGATTTATCTGTTGACCCATCTTCCACAATAATAACTTCAGAGGGCAGAATAGTTTGTTTTGCTATTGATTCCAATAGCTCGGAAAGTTCTTGAGGGCGATTAAATACAGGTATAATTAACGATAAACTAGTCATTTATAACAATTACAGGTTGATAGAGATTTACAAAACAGGATTATGTAAATTCAAATTATTTTATGGTCAAAGATACTTATTTAAAAAAAACAATGGCTGTTAACAATGGGAGTGAACAGCCATTTGATCCAAAATATTTGTATTAATCTCGAGTAAGAATTAACATGGGTTCTCCTATTATATAATCGTATTTAGGGCGATACCTGTTAATATCATAGAACTTTTCGATGTTTACTTTTTTGATGCTTTCGCCATTTGCATCTTTTCTAACCGCTTCAATGGAGATGTGCGAGTATTGTCCATCATGTATGCACACCATACGTCCGTGAATGCCTTTAATAATGAGATCTAAGGCTAGATTGGCATAAGCTGTGGGTACAATTGTATCCATGGCATCGGGATGGCCAGAACGAACCAAATAGCCAAGTTTTTGATTAATGACACTGATTTCACGTCCTTTGTTAAATTTGGGAGAAATGCGCTTTAGTTGTTGTCCAACTATTTCTCCAATACCGCCAAGCTTTTTATGGCCAAAATTATCCAATTCAGCATCTTGATAAATAATATCAGCACCTTTAAACGTAGCTCCTTCAGAAACTAAAACTACGGAGTATTTGCTAGGGTTGTTATTTCTATCTTCGACTAATAGTTCAGTTAGGTGTTCAATATCGAATTGGAATTCAGGAATCACACATCGGTCAGCAGCACCACCAACGGTTGGTAATAGTGCTGAATAACCCGCATTTCGACCGAATACTTCAAGAACCAAAAAGCGTTCATGAGATCCTGCACATGTTCTCAATGCATGAGTTAATTCAATAGTTCTGGTAACGCATGTACTAAATCCGATACAGTATTCAGTTCCTGGAACATCACCATCCATTGTTTTTGGGATACCAATTATTTTGATACCTTCTTTATGCAGCCTAACACCATAGCTTAAAGTATCATCTCCACCAATTGGTATCAAGTAATCAATTTTCATGTGTCGAATATTGATAATTGCCTCTTCTGTTAAATCATTAAAAGGCTCTTTATATTTTGATATTAAATGATCTGGGATGTCATTTAAAACTACTTTATCAGCTTTGGTTCTGCTCGAATGTAAAAAAGTACCACCAGTTCGACCAATTTTATTAACAATATTTTCATCTAACTGCATACAATACTCTTGATCGTCAATTGGTTTTGATGGATCAATAGAAATAATACCTTTCCATCCATTTCGAATGCCAATTACTTTGAATCCTTCGCGGATTGCTCTTAGGGTTATTGCTCTAATTGCAGGGTTTAATCCAGGAACATCGCCACCCCCGGTGAGAATGCCTATTGTTTTGCCATTTGATTTAATTGTTGTCATGATGGTATTATATTAGTTTTATACTAATTACAGTAATTGATAAATATATGAGTGTAGTTATTTAATACATATCAAATATAAAAAAAAGATGCATTTTAGCAATCATTACTTGTAGTATTGTCAATAATCACCCAATAATAGTTGTGTTTAAATTTTGTGGGAGAAATTGAATAAAAGAAGGTTATTAAAACCCAAAAGTATTTTATCAATAAAGCTAATTGTTACTTTAAAGTGCAAACGCGTATTAAACTATAAATGCAGGCAGGCTAATTTTTTTATTTTGAAAAATATCTGCAAATTTGCATGTCAATTTTATATTGAGAATTGAATAATGAAATGGTAAATTATTACTTCGAAATAAACACACACACAATGATTAAAAGCGCACTTCAAATTGCAAGGGAGAGTTACAATCCAAAAATGCCTGAATCGTTAAAAGGTAATGTAACTTTAGTAAATGGAAAATCAACACAATCGGTTGGTGACCAAGATCAAATTAAGGCTATGTTTCCAAATACTTATGGAATGCCAATAATTACATTCGAAAAAGGAGGAAAAACTGATAATATGCCTGCTGTTAATGTGGGAGTAATTTTATCAGGAGGTCAAGCCCCGGGTGGTCATAATGTTATATCGGGATTGTTTGATGGAATTAAAAAAATAAACTCTGGCAGTAAGTTGTATGGCTTTTTAGCGGGGCCTGGAGGATTGGTTGATAACCAGTATGTTGAGTTGACTGCTGACATTGTTGATCATTATAGAAATACGGGTGGTTTTGATATTATTGGGTCGGGAAGAACAAAATTGGAAGAGAAAGCTCAATTTGATAAAGGCCTTGAAAATTTGAAAAAATTAAAAATATCAGCATTAGTTGTAATTGGAGGCGATGATTCCAATACAAATGCTTGTGTTTTAGCCGAATATTATGCAAGTATTCAATCGGGTGTTCAGGTGATTGGAGTTCCAAAAACCATTGATGGAGATTTAAAAAACGAAATGATTGAGGCTTCGTTTGGATTTGATACGGCTTGTAAAGTTTACAGCGAATTAATTGGTAATATTCAACGCGATGCTAATTCGGCAAAAAAATATTATCACTTCATTAAGCTTATGGGGCGTTCAGCGTCGCATATTGCATTAGAATGTGCCTTGCAAACACAACCGAATGTTACTATTATTTCGGAGGAAGTAGAGAAGAGACAAATGACACTTGATGATGTGGTTGCTGAAATTGCCGATGTGGTGATTAAACGTGCTGAAAATGGCGATAATTTTGGAACTGTATTGATTCCAGAAGGTTTGGTGGAGTTTATTCCAGCGATTAAAAAACTAATTGCTGAATTAAACGATTTATTGGCGATTCACGAGGCGAAAGTAAATGTTTTAGAGAACAATAAGGACAAACGTGAATTAGTAGCTAGTTTGTTGTCGAAAGAGTCAGCATCGGTATTTAATTCATTGCCAAATACATTTGCCAACCAATTAATGTTAGATCGTGATCCACATGGAAATGTACAAGTGTCATTAATTGAAACTGAGAAATTGTTGATTGACATGGTAAAAGCGCATATCAAAGGATTAAAAAAAGCAGGAGAGTTTGGTGGTAAATTTAAAGGACAACCACACTTTTTTGGTTATGAAGGCCGTTGCGCATCACCCTCGAATTTCGATGCTGATTATTGTTATTCATTAGGTTGTACAGCATCTGTTTTAATTGGAGCTGGGAAAACTGGATATATGGCTTCGGTAAGGAACTTAACTGAGTCATCAGATAAGTGGATTGCTGGTGGCGTACCTATTACGACTATGATGAATATGGAAAAACGCCATGGTCATATGAAACCAGTTATTCAAAAAGCATTGGTTGAATTGAATGGTGCACCATTTAAAAAACTAGTTGCAAATCGTAAAGATTGGGCTGAAAATACAAAGTATGTTTACCCTGGACCAATTCAATATTTTGGTCCATCTTCAGTATGTGATGCTCCAACCAAAACACTGGTGTTAGAGCAAGGAAAAGCATAAACTATTTGATTAAACTAGCACATATTTAAAAAGATGAGAGTTTCTTTAAAAAGAGGAACTCTCTTTTTGTTAATTCAATTCCAAATAACTCTGAATAGAATCCTTTAATAATCAAAGGTATATAAAGTTCTTGAGTGCGGTTTTATTATTTAAAAAAAAGAAGTAATTTTGGTTCTTAATTACTTGATAATGTCGAATATATTAGCCCTTTCAGAAGCTGCTACCATTGGATTACATAGCATTGTATTAATTGCTAAGGAAAAAGAGAAACTAAATGTGAATCAAATTGCTGAAAGAATTGGTAGTTCGAAGCACCATGTTGCAAAGGTTTTGCAGCGTTTAGCCAAAGAGAATTATGTTAGTTCGAACAGAGGGCCAGCAGGTGGTTTTGTGTTAAAGAAAGACCCAAAAGAGATTAGTTTGCTTGAGATATATGAGGCAATTGAAGGAAAAATTGAAACACAAACTTGTCCCGGAACCAAAGAAACTTGTCCGTTTGGCTTGTGCATTTTAGGGGAAGTATCAACAAAACTCAATGCTGAATTTGTATCGTTTTTAAAAAATCAAACACTAAATAAGTATCTTTAAATCTCTTGCATCAGCCTTACTGTATGGCATGCAACGACTCCTGCCGTTTCTGTTCTTAACCGACTTTCGCCAAGAGAAACAGATATAAAGCCATTATTAAGCGCTAATTGAACTTCTTTTTCCGAAAAATCACCTTCTGGACCTATTAGAATTAAACAGTTTAATTCGGTTTTACAAACATTTGCTAAGTTTATTTTCGGTATATAGTTGATGCAGTGAGCAATGTATTTACTTCCTTCGAATGGAACAGCGATAAATTTCTCAAATGCTATTAAGTCATTAATTAATGGTTTGTGATATTGATGACTTTGTTTAATGGCCGAAATCACAATTTTTTGTAATCGATCGGTCTTGAAATGTCGTCGTTCAGAGTGATGACATAAGATAGGTGTAATTGCAGTAATCCCAATTTCGGTTGCTTTTTCGGTAAACCATTCTAATCGATCGTTATTTTTTGTAGGTGCAATGGCAATGTGCAGTAACGACTTATTTATAGGATAAAAAGTCGACTCAATATTTCCTAGAGTACAACGTTTGGGATTGGCATCGATTACTGCTGCTGAAAACAATGTTCCCTTGCCATTAATAATCTTAATTACATCACCTGCTTTGTGACGAAGAACCTGAATGCAATGTTTACTTTCATTGGAGTTTAAGACGGGTTGTGATTCCCCAAAGTTGTCATCAAAAAAAAGTTCCATGTATAAAAATTAGTCTGCAAATATACAATTCCCCCGTGTTTTTAAGCAAGAATATTTATTGAATAGGAGAAATTGTGGGCGAAGCAATAGTAAAAAAGAAACTGGAGCCTTTACTTATTTCTGATTCAACACGTATTGTTCCTCCAAGCATAGTAACTAAACTTTGCGAAATCGCTAATCCTAAGCCAGTACCTCCATATTTTTTCGCTAAACTTTCATCGCCCTGCCTGAAACGTTCAAAAATTATTTCTTTATGTTCTTCGGCTATCCCATGTCCGGTATCAATCACATAAAACTGAACCAGATTATCTTTGATTTGTCGGTAGCCAAATTCAATTTTCCCTTTTGGGGTAAATTTTATTGCATTGGTTAATAGGTTTAAAAGTATTTGTTGAAGTCGATATGGATCGCTGTAGATAATGTGATGAGGTTTGGTTGACTCTTTAATTAAAATGAGCTTAAGCGTTTTATTATTGTTCTTAATAAAGGTGAGTCCAATTTTTTGAATGTTATAGAGCAATTGATCTAAATCAAACGATTGACGATGAAGTTGGAGTTGTTCGGATTCAATTTTTGAAATATCAATTATGTCATTAATTAATGTTAGTAACGTTTCACCGCTACCTTTAATAAGTTTTAAGTAGGTATCGCGCTCTTCCTCATCAATGGCATTGGTACTGATTAAGTCCGCAAATCCCATTATTGCATTCATGGGAGTTCTGATTTCGTGCGACATGTTGGCTAAAAAAGAGGATTTTAATCGGTCAGATTCCTCTGCTTTATCTTTAGCTGATTTGAGTTGAAGTTCAAATTCTTTTTGCGAATTAATATTTAGTATGGTTCCTATAATTCGAACGGGTTCATTGTTAAGTATTTGTGTTATTTTGCCATAAATTGCTACCCAGGTAATCTGATCATTTTTCCCTTTTAATCTAATTTCACAGGAAATAGATTCTGTTTTATGTTGTTTGTGAAGCGTGTATGCTTCCGCAATGTGTTCAATATCATTAATATGAATATACTTAACCCAATTTTCAAACGATAGATTTAAGTCTTTGGGGGTATCATATCCTAATAAATTGGCAAATAGTCGGTTAATAAAAATATTTTTGCGCTCTAAATTTATGTCCCACAAGCCTTGATTGGCAGTTTCAAGTGCTAGTTCTAATCTTTTCTCGCTCTCAAGCAAATGAACTTCTGTTCGTTTGCGCTGGATTATATTGGAAATTAATGTGATGATAATACTTAATAAAACAATTAGAACAGCAATTGTAGATGCAATTTCAGTTTTAAAGCGTTCGAAAATGCTAGCAGCTTTGTTTAAAAGAATATGATTTGGAGGAAGTAAGTTTGAATTAATACTGAATTTTTTCAGCACTTCATTGTCGAAAGCACTATATTCAGGGGGTAAAACGTGAAATGGGATGTTATGACTATCCCAAAATTGACATTTCATAATTTTGGCAGCAAGCAAACCTTGGTCATAGCCTTTAATAATTGTCCCTCCTAATACTAAATTAGGCATTAAAAAGTCCCAGTTTCCATAAATAGGTATGTTGCAATTGTTCAATATCTCTTGGCCTTCCAATATCATTTCGCGAGGAATTCCATCTCTATTTATATAAAGACTTAATAGATAAATGGCTTTGTTTTTTGAATCTATCGATTCGAGAGAATCTCTTAATTGCATATTTGTAGTTGCAATAAGTAACCTCTGTTTTATGGGTTTATTTAATTGAAGAAGGGCATCGTTGAATTGTTTTAAAAATATTGGAAATAAAAGTGAATTATCCCCAATCACAATTATTTCATCTAAGTTAGGTTGTAGTTTAGTCATTGTTTGTAAGGTAGAGAGAATATTAAGTTTCTCTTCCACACCTTTAAATCGATTGGTATCAATTTTATTAATATAATCGTTTGGATTGTTTATGCCACAAAAAGAAACTGGAGTTACACCCCAAATTGAGTCACCATGAGCGATTATAAAGTCTAGAGCATTGTTATCGGAGCAAATAATCCCATCAATTTTGGCGCGTTTGTATTTAAGTTGGTAAAGTAGTGCGAGATGATTGAAATATTCAGGAGTTTGGAATCGTTTGGAATCCATAAATTCGACAAAAACACGATATTTTGATGAATCCCGAAACGTTTTTAACACTGCTTCGGTAATATCATCAGACCATTTAAACCCTCGATGATAACTGTTTAATAGCAGAATCTCTTTCGTATCTTCAGTGGATGTTGCTGCAAAAGATGGATTGGAAACCCATAGACCTATTGTAGCGATGATGAAAATTAGAAATGATTTAATTCTATTCATAAGAAAAGGGCTTGCAAGCTTAAAGGTAATATTTTTTATATTGAATAAGTACTTTTGAAATAGGGAAATATGCGTTTAACAATGTATTTAAAAAATTGTTTGAGATTCGCAAATCAATGTCGTTTAGTTAAGGCCTGAAAGGCTTTAATCTCGATAACCGCTGGTGTAGCCGGCGGGAAAAAGGCACTACAACATTGAGCCATGAAAGGGTTCATCCCTTTCATGGCTGAGGTTTGCGATTACATTTTCCCCGTGGGTTGACACCCACGGTTATCTAAATTCACCCCACCCTAAACTCCTAAACTCTTTAAAACTAACTTCCCCTCGGGTCGGGCATAACCGGCATTTTGGCCATTTTTTCCACTTCAATAGATGGGTAGCCAAACTCTTGTACAATTCGTCCCATAATTAAATAGGCGCCATAGCCTTTAAACGGATAAGCCTTTAATGACAGAGGAAAGTGCGTAGTGTCGAAAAACTCCCCTTGTGTATCCACGAAAGTGGCAAAGTGCATGGTCTCTTTTTTAACTGTTCGCACATACTTAATTGTCACCAGTTGTCCAATCATGCGCACGCGTTTGCCCACATGATTGATGAGCTCGTTGGAGGTTAGTCCGCCTCGGAACGTAGTCTCCAGCATATCGAAGTGGGAGAGTGTGACCGGAAAGCCTAGCAGTTCAATGTCATCATAGGCATCTTCGATTTGTAGTCGGGTTAAAGGTGGCAGTTGGTAGTGTTTGCTCGTCTGCTTGAATAGGGTTGGTGATGGAACGGCCGATTTATCTTTAGTTAGCAACATGTGCACTTCCCAAAGTAGCTCAGGTTTCGATTTGTTTGTGAACCTGAGTGCGCCAATGCGAATGAGTAATATAAGCTGTTCGCGACCAATGGTGGTGCGAGTCATAAAGTCGTTGAGCGACGTGTATAAACCATTACGTGTTCGTTCATTAACAAGTGTGTTAGCTGTTTTGGCATCGAGGTTTTGCAGATGAATAAAGCCTAGATAAATGTCGGTTCCGGCAATAGAGGTTAGGTTGATGCTGTGGTTGACGCATGGCACGTGAATGGTTGCCCCCCATCGTTTTGCCTCGTGCACATAAACCCATGTTTGATAAAAACCTCCGAAATTATTAATAACCGCCACCATAAATTCAAGTGGAAAGTAGCTTTTAAGGTATAGACTTTGAAAGCTCTCAACAGCGTACGAGGCTGAGTGCGCCTTGGAAAACGAGTAGCCAGCAAACGATTCGATTTGTCGCCATACCTCTTGAGTGAGTGCTTCGGGGTAGCCTTTTTGTTTGCAGTTACTAAAGAATTTATCTACAATGCGCTGAAACTCTGATTTTGAGCGGAATTTACCACTCATGGCACGTCGTAGTACATCGGCATCGGCCAAATCGAGCCCTGCAAAGTGATGACACACTTTTATAACATCTTCCTGATAAACCATCACGCCGTAGGTCTCTTCGAGTTGCTCTTTCATAATTGGATGGAGGTAGCTAAATCCGGTGGGGTTATGAAACCGTTGGATGTATTGGCGCATCATGCCCGAACGGGCTACTCCGGGACGAATAATGGAACTGGCTGCTACCAGCGTTATGTAATTGTCGCACTGGAGTTTTTTCAGCAAGCCTCGCATGGCAGGACTCTCGATGTAAAAGCAGCCGTTGGTCTCGCCCTTTCGCAATTGTTCCTGAATATGTGGGTCGGTTTTAAATTTGGTGACCTGATGAACATCGAGCGTGATGCCTCTGTTTTGAAGTACGATTTCAACGCACTCTTTAATGTGTCCAATGCCGCGTTGCGAGAGCACATCGAGCTTTTCGAACCCAATGTCTTCGGCCACATACATATCGAACTGCGTGGTAGGAAATCCTTTGGGAGGCAAGTCGAGCGAGGTGTAGCACGTAATTGGTTCTTCGGAAATGAGGATGCCTCCCGCATGAATGGAGCGAATATTTGGGAAGTCGGAGAGCGACTGCCCGATGCGCACAATGTTTTGAATCAGCGTATCGGTGATTGGCTGACCAGTGGTTTGTTCCAATTGGTCGATCTCCTCTTTAGGCAGGCCATACACTTTTCCCAGTTCGCGAAGGATTGATTTTCCCTGGAAAGTTGATGTAGCACCGAGTAATGCGGTGTGTTCGCGCCCATACCGGTTAAAAAGATACGCCTGCACTTGATCGCGCTCTCTCCACGAATAGTCGATATCGAAGTCGGGCGGCGAGGTGCGTTTGGGGTTGAGGAATCGCTCGAAATAGAGGTTCAGCTCAATGGGATCGACATCGGTAATCCTCAGACAGTAAGCTACAATGCTGTTGGCGCCGCTGCCACGCCCCACATGGTAAAACCCTTTCGACATGGAGTAGCGAACCATATCGGCAGTGATGAGGAAGTAGGCTGCAAATCCAAGCTGATTGATTATTTTTAGCTCTTTTTCGATGCGCTGGCGGGCTTCGGAATTGTTTTTTCCATAGCGGTACGCCATTCCATCAAGTGCCAGTTTGGCAAGCAGGTTTTTATCATCGGAACGGCTCGTGGTATATGTTTTTTTGTTTTTAACGGTATTAAAATCGAAGTCGAACGAGCAGTGTTTGAGCAGGTTTTGAGTTGTTTCGACTATTTGGTGGTAGTGCTCGTATTGTTTGATGAGTTCCGATGGGAGCATGAGCAGATCGTTTTCGCAACCCGTTTCGGTTGATGGCAGCTGGCTAAGCAAGCAGTTGTGATCGATAGCCCGAAGGTGGCGGTGCAGTTCGGCATCGGCAGCATTGGCCACAGTTACCGGTTGCCAAACCACCAGTTTGTTTTGTTGATAGCGAAGGGTTGATGAGATGAGTTTGTTGAGCTGCATGTGGCGAATGCCGATAAACTCGTTTTCGGCCAGTTGACGCACTTCTTTGCTACTGCCAAACGGATAGACGATGTAAACCTGATTAAATGCAGGAGGCGTTGATGGGATTGGTGTTTCATTGAGATTGTGATGTGTGCGAAAGGCATTTATCTCTCTGAACCCTTCGTTATTTTTGGCAATGGCAATGTAGAGTAGTCGATTATTCTGTCGGAATTCCATACCAACCAACGGCGTTATTTCGTAGGTGCGGCAGGCTTTCACAAAATCGAACACCCCCGAGCTGTTGTTGATATCGGTGAGAACCAGCGCATCAATACTTAATGCCGCTGCTTGTTTTACCAGTTCATCGGGCGATAGCGTTCCGTAGCGTAAGCTGTAATATGAGTGGCAGTTTATGAACATGGTTAATGAGAAGGGTAAGAAGAGAGGAAGAGAGGAAGATGGGGAGAGTTTTAGACAGATAGAAAAGAGCAATCTGTTTATCTTCTATTTTAAAACTCTTCCTCTCTCTCTTACCCCATGCCGGCTGCTCGTCCCACGCTGTGCTTGCCAAATTTTTTGCGAATGCGATCCATGGCCATGTAAAGATTTATTTGTTCGGGTGTATCTTCAAATAGGTTGAGTTGTTGGTTGCCAGTAATTAAACTGCTTAGGCGTATTCCCAGTAGTCGAACCAACATGCGCCGTGTGTAGAGGCGTTTGAAAAGTTCTTGAGCCACTTCAATGAGGGTGTGGTCGAACGAGGTGTAGGTAATGCGTTTTTGAAGTGTGTGCGTGTCGTAGTTCGAGTAGCGAATTTTAACGGTGATGCAGGCCGTTAGCTTTTGTTGCGTGCGCAGTTCGAACGCCAGTTTTTCGCACATATGAATAATCAGCTCGTTCAGGTAGCGCAGGTCAGTGGTATCGGTTTCGAAGGTGCGTTCGGCGCTCATCGATTTTTGTTCGCTGTAGGGTTCGATGGGAGTGTGGTCGATGCCATTGGCTTTGCGCCATATGTCGATGCCGTTTTTTCCTAGCACGCGCTCCATCATATCGGGTGGAACCAAGCTAAGGGTTTGTATGTTTACAATACCCATTGAGCGAAGTAGGTGGAAGGTTTTGGCGCCAATGCCAGGGATTTTACGTATCGACAGCGGATTTAAAAAGGGTTGTACTTCGGGAGCAATTACTTGTCGTTCGCCATTGGGCTTAGCCTCACCGGTGGCAATTTTCGATACGGTTTTGTTGACCGATAGGCCATATGATATGGGCAATCCTGTTTCGCGAATAATGGTGCTGCGCAGTTCGTGTGCCCATGTTTGACAGCCATAAAATCGATCCATGCCGGTCAAATCCATGTAGTGCTCATCAATGGAGGCTTTCTCGTACACCGGCGACCGTTCGGCAATAATATCGGTTACCATATTCGAGTATTTGCTGTACAAATCCATATCGCCACGAATAAATACAGCATCGGAGCAGAGCTGACGAGCCATTTTCATAGGCATTGCCGAGTGAACACCAAAGCGACGCGCTTCGTAGCTGCATCCGGCCACCACACCCCGATCGCTCATGCCCCCAATGATTACGGGCAGGTTGTTGAGCTTGCTGTTTTGCAGCCGCTCTACCGACACAAAAAAGGTGTCGAGATCCATGTGGGCAATTGTGCGATCGGTCATTGTTCTGTTATAGTATTGAGATTTTTAGTATCAAGTATCAAGATGCAAGAAGTGAGATAGGAAGATTTTTAGACAGATAGATGAGATTGGTAGGCTCATCTTTTCTATCAGTCTTTTTATCTAAATATCTTCTTCTCTCTCCTAGGTAAAGATTAGTTTTTAATCAAAAATTACGACTATAAATTAATCAAATTTTACAAATTTGTAACGATTAGAGGCGTTTTTTTCGATTAGTTAATGATTAATTTTGAAGTTTTGAGCTATCTTTAATTAACTGTTTAAATGCCATTAGATTATGCTCGCTGGGAGAGTTATGCAGGACTCGCTGGTTTGATGCTTATCATCTATCTTTTTTCTCATCTTAAATAAATAGTTCGAACGCCATTTTATGTAACGTTTTTGTCAAAATAAATTTGTGGCAATGCGTTTGAATCACTTCGTTGCGAGGTTTATTTAATTACCTTTGCGGCCATAATTCAATGAGTTTTGTGTATGGAAAGTATCTATGGTTGGATTGGGTTTTTTGCCTTCATCTTTTTTATGCTTGCGCTAGATTTGGGCGTTTTTAACCGCAAGGCACACAGTGTGTCAATAAAGGAAGCACTTATTTGGAGTGGTGTGTGGATTGGGTTGGCAATGCTGTTTAATTTGTTGATTTACATAAATTTAGGCAGCCAAAAAGCTTTTCAGTTTTTAACCGGATATGTCATTGAAAAGGCATTGAGCGTAGATAACCTCTTTGTTTTTATCCTGGTATTTGGGTTTTTTAATATTAAACCCGAGCATCAACACAAAATACTATTTTGGGGCGTGTTGGGTGCATTGGTTATGCGTGCGCTGTTTATTGCCGCCGGCGTAACGCTCATTCATAACTTCCATTGGATTATTTATGTTTTTGGTGTGTTCTTAATTTACACTGGTATACATATGGCTTTTCAGGAAGATAAGCCCATGGATCCTGAGAATAATGCTGTGGTGAAGCTCTTTAAGCGATTTTTTCCGGTAACCGATAAAATGGAAGGAAGCAAGTTTTTTATCCGTCAGGCCGGTAAGTTAGTAGCTACTCCATTGGCCTTGGTTTTGGTAGTGGTTGAGTTTACCGATCTGATTTTTGCGGTCGATTCTATTCCTGCCATTTTGGCCATTACCGATGATGCGTTTATTATTTACACCAGCAATGTCTTTGCCATTTTGGGTTTGCGATCACTCTATTTTGCTCTTTCGGGAATGATGCAATATTTTAGATTTTTGAAATATGGTTTAGCTGTTATTTTAGTATTTGTAGGTATTAAGATGTCAATTTCGGGTTACTACCTTATTCCTATTATTGCGTCGTTATTAGTGATTGTGGGCGTTTTGGCCGCTGCAGTTTTGGCCTCGCTTATTTCGACACCCAAGGTTTTACCAGTGGCGATTGATGTGCAGGATGATATAAACAAATAATTCGCTGAGCATTTTGTGAATGACTGTTTTCAAAATGAGAATAACGCAGTATTTGGAGTTTTCTTGCAAAGACTATTTAAATTCCAATTGCAAGGCCAGTTTAATGCTTAAATTATCGATGGGTTTTTCGAAAGCATAGGCGCCATATCGATAAAAAACACCAATACCATATTTAAAAATAAACTGGGTAAAAATATTATTCATGTTTACGCCCGATTCGTAATATCCTTTGGGTATGGAGCTAATGTTTGATTGGAAGGCATCACCCCAAATGGCTGATGATGAGAATAGTAGTTCGGGTTTGAATTTTCCCTCGCGATTGATTCGAAGCGGTATGTTGTGAGATAAGAAAATGGCTGTAAATCGATTCATGGCAAATTCGTTAGTCCGCATGGTGTTAAACGTAAATGGCACATCAATTCCGGGAAGTCTGTAACTGCCAAAATAGCTGTAAAGTTCTCCATCGGGCATGTTTCCCCATCGGTTTCCGGCTACTATTCGATACTTGCTCTCTTGCGATGGTTTGAAATAAAACGATTGCTGAACCTGTGTTTCTATACCTGAAAAGTTATAAGTCGATCCTTTTCCGGTTGATAGATTAAGCCATACTTTTGGCCATTTCGATGGGTTTGGAAAATTACCCAAGTAGGTTTGCGAGATGGTTTCTTTATTTTGCCATTTGAGCTTTATGCCAATTTTGGTTAGCTCATAATTGTTTTCGATTTCCGAACCTCGTTGAAAAGGAAATGCATTAAATGGATTGGTTTTCGATTGATTGACCCATGCACTTAGTTTGAAGTATTTCAGCATTCGGGTGCTGAGCGATCCTTCAATGCTGGTTTTTAAAGCCATGCACTCAAACAGATTGTTTTTTAATGATTCTAAACTTTTTTTTTCGAATCCTTCGTGAAAAACAATATTTCCTGATCCTTCAAAATCATTTTTATATAAAGCCATTAAAGTGGTTTCGTGCGATGGTTTTAGGTTTAACTTAATTCCTCCGCCATATCCAATTCGGTTTTGACTGAATCCATAGGTCGAATATCCACCCAACGAATATAGTTTCGAAACCTTATCGTTAGTCCACAATCCCATTCCCAATTTTAGTCCTTCAAAGCTGTTGTAGCCTATTATTTTTCGAATATCCATATCCAAAATGCCAATTGCGATATAGCCTTCTGCCAAGCTTTTTTGCAGTTCGAGTAGTTTGTCGTATCTATTTGCTCTTCCAATGCTATCAATGTAACGATAGGTTAGTGAATCCTTGGCCGTTAAGGGAACGTATCGATAGGTTTTGATATCTGAGTTTGTCGATTTTTGAGTTTCATCTTTAAACGTAATTTCCGAAAAAGCATCTTTTTTAAAGGTTGGATTAAATACAATCGCACTTACATAACTTTTCCCCTTACCAATTAAGGGATAAATGGTTTTTGTTTTAAGGCTATTGGGCATAAGTATGAGTTCGCTTTCCATTTCTATTGGAAACCAATGACCATCGACTTGATTGTATTTTTGTTTAATAGAAAGCGATATTTGAGCGTCTGTTTCGGAGCTATGGGCAGATACAGTTTTTAGTGCATAACCATTTGACGATATGTGAAACGATCCTGTAATGGCTTGAATATTTGCTGAGGGTTTAGGCGAGAACGATATGTAATAAAGCGTGTCGGCATTTAGTGTGGCAATCGTGTCTTCAAGTAAGTAATTATAATAATCTAATCCATCTTTCGATAGTGGATTTAAATATTCGGTGTCTAAAATTTTAAGTGTTTTTTGATAAAAATAAAATGGCTGTAATTGTGATGGAATTACCGATAGTGCTGGGTTTTCGAATCCACTCACTCGGCCATATATGACACTTTCGTTGGTTTCATCGGGGGCTCTATGCCTCTTTGTTGCTACGGATTCAATCAATAGTAAGTCTTTTATATTGATGTTTTGATTCGAATCTTGAACATTCGAATCAGGTGTTGAAGCATTTTCGGGTAAATCAAACCGAAAAGTCATCTTGTTGTAAATGTTGCATTCGTAATTTAATGATGCATCGGGATTATTTAATGGAATGTTCTGAATAGCTTTTTTAATAATATCTATGGCTTGGTTGTTTTCGGGTTTTACCGTTACTTCCGATAGGGCAATTGTTTCGGGAGATAAACAAATGGTGCGATTGCGTTCTAAAAGATATTTGGTTGTTGTAATGGATTTGTATCCCAAACAAGTTATTAATACGCAGTCAGTTTCTAATCGACCATCGAGAGAAAAGCTTCCATCTAAATTTGAAATAGTTCCACCTAATTGGTGTGGATAAATTATGTTGGCAAATGCAATGGGCTGTTTTGTTAGACAATCAACTACATTCCCACGAACCGTTTTTTGACCATTGGCTTGAGGCAGAATTGTAAAAATGATAAAGGCGATAATTGAAAAATGCCTCATGGGAATCGATCTTTGATTTGAAAATGTCAATGAAGATAATGAATCGGTTGTTATTGTTCATCAACATGCAATAATTTTGTTTGTTCCGAAACAGGAGAGATTTTGAAATTAATCAGAATAGCTTCTGTGTCTTTTGTTATGAATTCATGTTGTTCATCTTTTTGAAAATTACTAATTTGCTAAAAAATTGCAACCGAATGAATGAGTCAAAAATAATTCTTGTTATTAATGGGCATCCTGATAAAGAAAGTCTTTGTTATGACTTAGCGATGCGATATAAAATGGGTGCTGATAAGGTTGGTGCAACATGTAGGGTTATTCATTTAGCTGATTTAACTTTTTCGCTAAATCTCGCCTATGGTTATCGTAAGCGTACTGAACTTGAGCCTGATTTGCAAAGTGCTCAAGCCGATTTGCTTAATGCCGATCATTTGGTATTTGTCTATCCTCAGACATCCAATACTATCGCAGATTAAAGCGCGACTGTTTCGTAAACCAGCCTTAAATTTGTGAATGGAAAATTGGTTTCTGTCTGGTTTAAAAAGGAACATAATTCTTTCACCGCCTGATTTGCCCTCGGAGTAGAAA
>JBBQUP010000026.1:0-35182 GCA_038212305.1 Bacteroidales bacterium | reverse complement strand
TTGCTAGCCCTGAAGATCATTCTTAATAAATTATGGAATAATCTACTAAGATACTGATTTTCAGGGCTTTATGCAAATATTATATGGCTTGTTTTGCTGATAATCAGATATATATGATATTAAATACCGAAGTATTGAAATATAAAAAGAGGACTTTAATCCTCTTTTTAACAAACGTAAGTACTACTATTTATTTAATACTTTAATTATCTGCGTGTTATTGCCTACAATTAGTTTAAATATTAAAATACCTTTAGCGAGTGACCTTTTGTAAATTATATTTTCTCCATTAACAATCGTAAACTGCTCGTATAATTCACCTTGAAGGTTATATACATTTAAAAATCCGTTTTGATTGCTAATCAGCATAATACTGGTTTTAGAATTTATAAATGATAGCCCCTTAACATCAGATTCCTTAATTCCAGTGGCAAGATACGAATAGGTAATCCTATTTTGGTTTACAAATTGTGAAGTTCCAATATCCCAAAACTGACTAATTTTAATAAGCATTTTGGATGTGGCTCCTTCGTAGGTGTAAATATATTTGTTTAAGTTATTTACATCCCATGCACTTTGACCATTGTTATATTGCTCATTTCCTTGTAAAGTCATGTTACCATTTGCATCATAATATTGATAGTTTTTATTACCACTGTCCTGTACCCCGTTTGTATAATCTTCTGATAGTGAGGATTTTTAAGACGCAGTATTTACTTTCACGTCAACTCGCTTATAAATCCAATTTGAAGTATTGGTATCGTAATCATATTCATATCGGCTCTCGTTGCCATACGATGGATTATCATTCTCATTTTTGCTTGATGGTAACCAAGAACTTGTGGTTGCATCCCATGATGAAGTTATTCCGGTATATCCAGTTGAGGTATAAGTTGCATCATATTTTTCTGCATCAGCGTAACCTAAATCATCAGTAATTGGAAGGGTAATACCATCATACATTTGAATGGTATAGGTCGATATAGGATTATCGAGCCCGAGTGCAGGATTCCAACTTGCCCAAGCAACATTATTATATCGACCCATTAAATTAAAAACAGTATTAACATTATCCCATTCATACACATATCCAACTATTAATTTATTGCTAACATCGTATTCATAAACAGTTCTTTGCTTTCCAATCTGAATTTCCTCTGTTACTTTATTTGAACCATCATATAAATACTGAGTGATCCTTTTTAATTCCCAAGCCGAATTTTTGTATTCATATTCTCTTCTCTCGGTGACATAATTATTAACATTCAAATCTTCTTCGATCTTGCTTCCCCAACTAATTGTCCACTGACTCGTTCCATTGTCATAATTTTCATCGCGATGCTCAATTAACTCATTACTTGCATTGTAAACCTGAACTTGACGATGACCATTTTGAATAACAAAAGCACTTCCACTCCAAGTTGAATATGAATTTCCAACTTCTTCACCTGTGAAACTATCAAAAAAATAATCCTCGCGCCAACTGTTTTTCCATTGTAAACCATTCCAATTCTGATACGCTTTTTGCAATAATTTACCAGCTACATTATAGGTAAATAAATACTTACTATTACTAGCCGATATTGAAGTAACGACCTGATTATTGACATTATACTCGTAAGTAAATGTCTCTCCTAGATTCCAATCTGATCCATTCCAATAGTCATTTGCTTCGCCAGTAGGAAGCGCCATTGTTGTAGCAGCTTTTAACTTAACGCAAGGTGGTGAAATGTGCGACGACAAATTTTGATGATTGCTCAATTTAAAGTTTAAATCACTTTTTTGAGCCACTAATGGAATCGTTGCTGTCATCATAACAACTAATAAAAACGTAGATGTTTTTTGCATAACTGAGTGATTAAAGTTATTAATTTCAAATAATTGTATGTTAAATTTAACCAAAAACAATTGAATTACCAATAACCAGTTACCCAAATTTAAGTCAATAATTGTCGATTTTTTCATGAAAAAACAGCACAAAAAAGTTGCCATAGTTGTAAGCAACCGGCAACTTCTTAATCATTGGTTATAATTTAATGCTTATTTCACCAAAGTCACTTCCAGTGTAAAATCATCATAAATCATTTTATCTCCTAAATTTTCAAAGAATTTTCCTGAACCATATCGAATATCATATTTTGTACGATCAACCATTACTTTTGCAGTGTAACCCATGTCGGTTTTTGTTGCGACAAATACAACTGGTTGTGTTTTTCCTTTAATGGTTAGCTTTCCTGTAATGGTAACCATCTTGTTCATTAATGGCGTTGATTTATCAATAACTAAAACTGCCTCAGGATATTTTTCTACGCCAAAGAAATCATCCGATTTTAAATGACCAAGCAATTTATCGTGCCATTCGCCAGGTTCTAAATCCTTGACGGTAATCGAAGTCATATCAATCACAAATTTTCCGGCCACAATAGCATTGCCTTTTAAGGTAATTGAACCTTCTTTTAAGTTGATGTTTCCAAAGTGTTCACCAGAAACCTTTTTCCCAGTCCATTTTATTTCTGATTTGGTTGGATTGAACTTCACTTCTTGAGCAAATGAAACGAATGCAAATAAGCTTATAAAAAGCGATAATAATTTAACTGTTTTCATGATTGATTAAAATTAAGTTGATTTATAATAAAAAGCACTAACAACTTTATTCATCTGATTATAAAATAATTAGATTTAAAATAGAGACGGAGCATCAGGAATCTCAATATTAAGAAGATAACTATTCTCGAGGGCTGTTATGTTGATGATTCCATTGTTTTCAATACCTACTGCATCGCGTTTACCTAAAATGATATCTTCAATGGATATTTTTCCATCAACAACAAATAAATAATTCCCAAATGAGTGCGATTCAGTAATAATGGTGAGCGTATTTCCTTTATCAAGGAATGAACGTTTAACTGTAGCATTCTGATTAATAGTTAATTCAGCATCCGAATCTTTTTCTCCAACTAATAATTGCCATTCGTTTTTAGCATCATCTGGATTAAAGTAGGCTTGATGATAAATTGGCACAATATTACGTTCTTTTGGAAAAATCCATATTTGAAAAAGCTTTACGTCATTCTCAAAACTAGAGTTTTCTTCCGAATGGAAAATCCCAGTTCCTGCACTCATTACCTGTACTTCGTTGGTTCTAATTATTTGCGACGAACCCATCGAATCCTCATGTTTTAATTCTCCCTCAATTGGAATGGTAATGATTTCCATGTTGTCATGAGGATGTGAACCAAAACCTTTGCCGGCTTCAATCACGTCATCATTTAATACTCGCAAGGCACCAAAATGAATTTTATCAGGTTCAAAATACCTAGCAAAACTAAATGAATGGGATGTTTTTAACCATCCGTAATCAAAATATCCTCTCGATGAAGCTCTGTGTATTTCTATTTGAGCCTTTTTATCTATTACAAATTTTAGCATAATTTCATCCTCCTCTATGTCATAAAACATCAATAATAGCTATTTGTTGATTATTGAGACTTATATTTGCATCCATATTACTTTAGAATACAAAACAATAACCTATAGCAATTGTTTTGAGATGCCAAAAGCAATTACAGTTAACTGTCTATGAGTTAATATAATGCAAGGTGAATAAAAAAAATAAGTAAAAAAAATTAGATGAGTCTGTTTTCGTTTTTAGACCTTTTTGGAACCCTATTTTTTGCCATAAGTGGTACCTTATCGGCAGCCGAAAAGCGACACGATATGTTTGGAGCCATGTTTATTGGCTTTGTAACAGCTGTGGGTGGAGGAACAACAAGAGATTTAATGATTGGTGACCATCCTGTTGGATGGCTTCAGAGTCCGGTTTATTTTTACATGATACTTTCAGGAGTTGTTATTACCATTCTTTTTCAATCGAAGCTGCTTAAACTCCGCAAAACGTTTTTCTTGTTCGATACCATTGGAATTGGTATATTCACTATTATCGGACTTGAAAAAGCATTGGCATTTGGAATTTCGGGACCATATGCTGTAATGATGGGACTTACCACTGCAGTTGTAGGCGGTGTAATACGCGACACATTGAATAACGAAGTTCCTCTGATTTTCAGTAAAGAGCTGTATGCCACTGCATGTATTATGGGAGCAATTATGTACTTAATACTATTGAAATTTGATGTTTCACGAACATTAAGTCAATTTGTTACCATTGGTTTTATTATTGCTATTCGGATTTTAGCCATTAAATACAATATTACGCTTCCTCGATTAATTTTGCATACAGATTCAAACAATACGGAATGATACTCGCATTAAGTAAGTAACTCAATCAATATCAAACCCTAACTGCTCTGCAATGTTCTTGTATTCCTCCGATTTTGAATCATCGCCCATTTTATGACAGGCCACACTTAAAAAATAGTAACCTTCGGCATCATCATCTTTTATTCGAACACAAGCCAATAAATCGTTATAAGCTCCGGTATAGTTAAGTAATAGTAAGCGAGTTCGGCCTCGGTTGTAGTAGTATTTATGATTTTTCTTACCTTTTTTAATCAAGATGGTATAATCTTTTTCAGCGCTTTCGTAATCGCCCATTTCCACCTTTAAATCGGCTCTGCGCGATAAAGCATCCAAAAATTCGGGATTAAGCTTTAAGGCCTTATCCAAATTGGCCAATGCCGACCGATTGTCTTTATATTTGCCACTGCACTCGTTAGCTAACAAATAATATTCACGAGCAAAATCCTGCACGTTTTTTTGGTTTTGCTTAATGGTTTTCTTCAAATCACCAATCTCATCGCGTAATTGCTGAATTCGTGATGTTTTAATGGTTATCAAACGACGAACGTGCGGATTTTCCAATTCATTACGCATGGAAAGCGCCTGTGCAAATGCCTCAATTGCCTCTCTAAACTGATAGTTATCAAAGGCTTGGGATGCATCCCTGTAAAGTTTGTCAGCTTTAGCATTGTCCAATTGCTTTTGAATGAGCTGCTTATTATTCGATTGTTTCGAAAACTGCATCACATCATCGCTCACTATAATATCGCGCTGAGTAACAGGGGTTTTAAGCACCATACCTTCTAACGTTCTACAGCGACTGAGTGCTACATATACTTGTCCGCCAGCAAAAGCACCACCTGTAAAATCAATCATCACTTTATCGAATGTTAAGCCCTGACTTTTGTGAATGGTTATTGCCCAAGCTAATCGCAATGGGAATTGAGTGAACGATCCTAACTCTTCTTCGTTAATACAATTATTTTTTTCATCAAAAATGTAACGAATATTTCGCCACACCTCTTTCTCAACATGATGCACCAAATCGTTCTCCATCCGAATAAATATGCCATCTTCGGTAATCTCATCCACAATACCTAAAGACCCGTTGTACCAACGCTTTTCCTGATCGTTTTTAATAAACATAACCTGAGCATTCTCCTTGAGAACTAAATTCTTAAGCGTTGGTAAGCTCGATTCGGAAAACTCACCCAATATTTTACCTTCGAAAGTATGGGGAGTTGTTTTTAACTCATCCAGTTTTTTATCGTTGATGTAATCAACTGTATCGCGACGAGTTGCGAGGGTTATGAAAAAATCGTGACTAGGTGCTTGAAACGAGGGATTAAAGCGTGCATTTATGGCAGCTAAATCGGTTGGTAATGCCTGCCGAACCCTTATTTTATCAAGCAGATTAACAAAGTGCGAATCGGTTTGACGATACACTTTTTGAAGCTCGATTTGAACCAATGGAATTTGAGTAAACACACGAGCAGAAAAGAAATAAGGTGATCGATAAAATCGTCTCAATATATCCCAATCCTCACGCCTTGCAACTGGCTCAAGCTGAAAAACATCACCTACCATTAAAATTTGCTTTCCACCAAATGGCTGATTCATATTTTTGGTGTAAACGCGCAATACTCGATCGATAAAATCCAGCAAATCAGCACGAACCATCGAAATCTCATCGATGATAATCAGCTCGGTTTGTTCGATTATTTTTACATGCTGCTTGCGATATTTAAGCACATCGTAAATTCGTCCATTTTTGAGCGACAAATCAGGATCATCGGGCATCATGGGACGAAATGGAGCTTTAAAAAACGAATGAATGGTCATTCCACCCGCATTAATTGCCGAAATACCAGTTGGGGCAATCACCACATGCTTTTTATGAGTGTGTTTGCAAATGTATTTTAAGAACGTAGACTTTCCCGTTCCTGCTTTTCCAGTTAAAAATACCGATGAATTGGTAAACTGAATCAAGTTAAATGCATCCTGAAATTCACTGTTATCTGTGTCAATATGATCTATCAAAGCATCCAACTTAACCTCCTACTTTCCCTCATTATCCTTATCCTCCCCTGTATAACCATAGCGTTTTATAACGTTATATGCCTTAAATACACCTAATTCACCCGCCTTACTTAAATCAATAGTTCCTTCCTTTTCTTGTTTTTGATATAAACGGATTAATCCCCGATTAAAGTAGGCCTCACCCAAGTCGGGATTGAGTTCGATGGCTTTATCAAAATTAGTTGTAGCGCCAGTGATATCGCGACGTTGAAGCTTAAGTACTCCTAAATTATAATAGGCGAATGAAAATCGAGGATCTAATTCAATGGCTTTTTCTAAATCGCGCTGAACTAAATCATAGTCGATAATCGTCTCAGATCCCTTGATATTTAAACTGTTTTTCACATCATCTTTTGGAGCTGAGATTCGACTTTTTATGGTTAGGTTATCGGGTAAAGGATTGTTGTCTAGAGTTCGAATTGCTTCAACCATTTTATAGCGCAACCATGCCCTATTTAAATAAACCAATTTGTTTTTTGGCATGGTTTTAATTAGTTGATTGTAGTCTTCAAGTGATCGTGTGTAATTAACTATCATACTTAACAATACAGCTCTTGAAAACTGCTTGTCGAACTGGGTCGAATCCTCTTCAAGATTTTGATTAATATCGTTAATGGATTTAAAAATAGATAAACTCTCCTGACTCTCATAATCCAATTGACTGTTCGAAATGACGAGAGGTTGCTTATACCAACGTTTCCGATTAAAATTAACCACATCTAAATCGTAGTATTTAGGACGATTTAATAAAGTATCGGCAGTATAAAAAGTCACACAAAAAGATGGCTCCAATTCAACAAAGATATCTTTGTTTTGAATTTTTCCACGTATCGACTCAAGTGGTTTGGTATCCTCTGTGTTTTTTGTTTCAAAATCATTTAAAACAGCTATTTTATTAAAGTTTTTGATATCAGAATCGAAATCAGAACGTGTCTCTTTTTTTATGTTTTTAGTTTCAGATGATGCACTATTACTCACCAATTTATCGTTAATAGCATCCTGTTTTTGCGCCAGTTTCTCCTGATCTTTTTCGAGTTTATAAGCGGTTAAATAATCGATATCGGCGCCAGCCTTATCGTTCAACATACTTCGTGTATAGCTACGAGTTTGATAAATGGGGGCAAATTTAGGATATCGTTCAGCTAGAATATTTAAATCGTTTAAAGCCAATTTATATTGACCCAATTTATTATAAACCATTGCTCTATTCAACAGAGTTAAATAATCCGATGGTTTTAATGCTAATACACGCGAATAATCCTCTACTGCTCTGTTGTAATCACCTACTTGAGCTTTTAAAATTCCTCTGTTCGAATAGGCTGTTACGTTTTTAGGATCAATCTCCAACACCTTATCCAAATCACTTAAACAACCTTTAAAATCATCTAATTGATACCGATACACCGATCGGTTTAAGTACAAACCTGCATCATCTGGATTTAATTTAATAGCAGTATTATAATCTTCAATTGCTTTCGAAAACTCACCTTTTTGATAATAAAGTAATCCTCTTCCTGTAAAACCATCAGATATATATGGATTTTTTTCGATTACAGTTGTAAAATCGGTCATTGCCCCTATCGTGTCGGATTGATTAATTTTAGCAATCGCCCGATTATAATAAATACTTACAAGTTTAGGATCAGATTCAATAGCTTTGGAATATTCAACTATGGCTAGATCATACTTTTTTAGCGACATATAACTATTGCCACTATTAATCAAAAGGTTAATATTCTTGGTATCAATTTTTAAACCAGCACTAAAATCAACAAGTGCTTTTTCGTTTTCGTTGAGCTTTAAATTAATAATCCCTCTTAGATTATAAGCATCAACCATGTAGGGATTTATGGTCAATACTTTATCACAATCAGTTAAGGCTCCTTGCCAGTCTTCGAGATTATATTTCGCATAGGCACGCACAAAATAAGGCTCTGACAGATAAGGCTTTGCACTAATTACTTTATTGAAATATTGAATTGATAATACATAATCATCAAAATACAAAGCATTTTTACCGATCGACATAACCTGATCGGTATTTATTTGAGCAAAAAGCGAGTGCCCAAAGATTGCCAGGATCCAAACTATATGATTTAATCTTTTGAAAAAAAAACCCATTCGAACTGATTTATTTTATAACAAACTTAAAAAAAATGATGTGATCTTTACGTTAAAATCGAGCCAAATCGTCATTGTGTTTACCTTTTATTAATAAACAAATCGAAAGTTAACGGTGGAGCTATTCCCACATCCATCTGAAACAATTAGCTTTAAATTATGTTCCTTGCTATTCGATTTAAGTGTTTTAGCCAAAGGACACGTTAAACTACTTGATTTATAGTCATATTCAAACAATATCCACTTTCCATCCACTTCGCCTCGATAGGAATTTATACCCGAGAAATTATCTAAGATTTTGAATTCGAGTTTGTTAGTGTTTTTATAGTTATTATTCTGAGGCACTTTAATAGCAGTAATAGTTGGTTTAATGGTATCTACCACAAGCGCATACTTTCCTAGTTCACGAACATTGGCTCCAATCCAACCGAACTGAACTTTACTAGTTACATAAACTAACTTTCCGTTGATGAGTTGCGCTATAGCAATTCTGTCTGATAATTGCGAATAACCTTCGGGCATTTTTATTTTAAGCTGACATGAGTTTTGCAAAGAAATTGTTTCATTACCTAATTGATAGGTTGAACTAATTGTTCCTGGTGCTTTGGGGAGCTGCGAAAATTTCAATTTTACATCCTGATATAATGTGGCTGGGTTTATCGAAAACAGGCAACTTTCCGATTTATATTCATGGGAATCATCCCACTTAACCAATTCATAACCTGCTGGAATAGGTTCTATTTTCTGAGAAGATGGCACACCAATTATTGTAAAGGTTAAAATCGACTCATTACCCTGATTATCAATCACAACATATTTGAAATCGTACTTTTGCCCATCTTCAATTTCAATCACACCTCTGTTTTTCACACCATTGTATAGTGTTAGTTTATTATTTGGATCGATAAAACTCTTTTGAACTGTTTTTTTATTAGTTTTTAGAAAAGCATAATCAATAAAGCTATTTATATACCGAGTTTGATCAAATGAAAACCGATCCATTTGACTCTCGAATATTTGTTCGTTATTCACAAACAGTTCAACCGAATAAACGCCAATGGGTCTTCCTCCTTTTAAAACAGTATAATCAATAGTTTCAATGCCTACACCCACTTTCCCACCTGCTTTTATTTGGATAAGTTCAGAAGACTTATAACCTGATGCGGTCTTAACTGCCTTATAATAAACAGGTTGCGACCTACCATTAATTTGAGATCCATCTGTTAATGGATAGAGTCGAAACCCATTAATGCCAGGCGGTACGTTATCTTCTAGTTTGCGTATGAAAAATTGTGGGTTGATTGGTTGCTCTGATTTAGAATCACGCACCTCAAAATGTAAGTGAGGTCCACCTGAACTCCCTGAATTTCCTGAATATCCAATCACTTCGTGTGCTTTAATTGGAATTTCATGAGGTAATGGAAAATAATCGATCTCAAAGCTTTCATTTTTATACTGATTTGCCATTGCAAACGAGTCGATACGGTTACACAAGCGATCGAGATGCCCATACACAGTAGTATATCCATTTGAATGCTGAATAAAAACAGCGGTACCATACCCAACTGTTGATATTTTTATTCGCGATACATACCCATTATCAGCTGCAAAAACCTGAAACCCCTTTTGTCCATTGGTTGCTAAATCAAGCCCACTGTGAAAGTGATTGGAACGAATTTCACCAAAATTTCCGCTTACAGGGAAATATCCTTTCATAGGAAAAATAAAAATCGGCTGAGATTGTCCTTTTAAAAAAACTAAACTACTCCAAAACATTATAAATATAATCCAACTTCTATAAATCATCCGGTTAACTCTCTTTTAATTTTAACAAAAATAGAAGAATCCATTAACTGCACCCATAAGAATATCAAATTTCTTTATTTTTATTTTAATATTAGGATGATTAATTTCTGATTTAGGGAGTGAAATTTGAAAAAAACATACTGTAACTTTCAGGAGTACAAATAGCTAAGTGTGCAGACGAAAAAAGATTAAAAAAAATGCAGTCTGCATTGTTTTTTTGAAACAAAAACGCTTATATTTGCACCGCATTTGAGAAACAATGTATTGGTCCCGTAGCTTAATTGGATAGAGTACCTGGTTACGGCCCAGGAGGTTGGGGGTTCGAGTCTCTCCGGGATCACAGAAAAAGGATAAGTTCAAAAATGAGCTTATCCTTTTTTGATTTAGTTTTGTTTTGATACTGAGTTATCGAATTACTTTAAGTAACTGTTTAAATTTAGTTTTCTTATTTATTAGGGTCTGCTGAAAAAGTATTATTACATTCTATTACCATTAAATAACTTGATTTTTACTAGATGCCAAATGCAAGGGGAAAGAGAAAATATTACATAACCCATTGACTTATTAAATTTTTAATTCCCCGTCAGGGGATAAATATCAATAGGAAATTAATGCTGAGATAATTTGTTCCCCGTAGTGGACTAACCTAAATGCATGAATGTTAATGCCCTACGGGCAAAATAAGCAATCGTACATGATTCTCTATTGGTATTAATTCCTACGAGAAAATTAGATAATAAAGCTGCTTGAGTTTTTCAGCAGACCCTAATTATAGATGGTTAGAATTTTAGACATTAGACAGATAGATTAGAATAAGAAAAGAGAATAAAGAGGTATAAGAATATTATAATCTTCTCTATCAGTCTAATTATCTTAGCTCTAAAAATCTAATAAAAAATTGTAATATAAATTTAAACAGACACTAATACTATTAATCAGTAGTAAATTGTATTGACATGGGAATTGAGGCTGTATATTTTCAGAGAACTGGGTTATTACTTGGGAAAGAGCGAATGAAACTATTGGCTCAAAAGAGAGTTATTATTTTGGGAATTGGTGGAGTTGGCAGTTGGTGTGCTGAAAGCTTAATACGTACTGGAATTCAGCACCTTACCATTGTAGATTCGGATCAAATATGTGTCACCAATATTAATAGACAGTTACATGCAACCACAAAAACCATTGGTGAAATTAAAACCGAAGTTTTAAAAAATCGATTATTAGAAATCAATCCCAAGGCTCAAATAGAGGCTTTGCAAATGGTTTATGAACGCGATACAGCTCATTTATTTGACTTTAATAATTTTGACTATGTTGTTGATGCCATTGATAGCTTAAGCAATAAGGCACTTTTAATTCATAACGCTTGCGAAAGTAGTACTACATTGGTTGCCTCAATGGGTTCTGCATTAAAAATAGATTCATCACGAATTAAAACAGGTGATTTTTGGAAAGTGAGTGGATGCAAATTGGCATCGGCAGTTCGAAAGCGATTGCGTAGAGGTAAGTTAACTTCAAAACCATTTATGTGCGTATATAGTGATGAAGCTTTGCCTAATTTTGTCGATTATATGTCTGATGAAGAGGGAAATGGTGTTTCTGACAATAATCAAACACCATCGGATAACTCATCAATTGCCACGCATGGCTTTAGTCAAAAAGCTGTTATAAACGGCTCGCTGGTTCATATAACAGCCATATTTGGTTTTACTTTGGCGGGGTTGGTTGTTAAAGATATATATGAACAAATAATTGAGTAAACAATATTTTTCTCAAGCATTAAATATGTCTATTACGCCGAATATTACAAAAATCCTAAAAATCGTTTTGCATTTATATTGGCAATGTAATCGAACTTCTCCTCCCCAATAAACGATCGTAATTCAATTCCAAATCGCCGTTCATCGGTATTGCTACTAACCATATAATAATCCGATCCAAAAAGCACTTTCTCACGAATCGATTGATTTTCTAAAATAACGTTAAGTAAAGGAAAAAAATCGCGGTTATTGAGTGTAAACGATATATCGGTGTATAAATTTGGATAATCTTCAATCATTTGTTTTATGATAACAAACCAATTATCTTCTTCACCCGGATAGGTTAAATAACGATTCCAATAATAATCCGATCCAAAATGAGCCAAACAAATTTTTAAATCAGAAAACTCTTCGAGCACATATTTATAGTTCTTAGGATGCGTTAATGTTGAACTAAGTTCTTTAATGCTAAGGTTCCAATTAATTGGTTCAATTGAATGGCTAAGTAAATTTTTCAAATCACTTTTTGAGCCTCTGTAATTAACCGAGTTCGATGGGCTACAATGTGATATGACAGAAAGATTATTTTCGGAACAATAGTTATAAATTGGCTTTAAACGTTCATCATAAGGGAAATATCCCATTGGAGGATAAAGTTTTATCCCTTTATATCCGTATTAATCAACCATTTTTTGCACCAATTCCATGATTTTTTTTCTACGAGGATCAACATGCACAAACGGAATTACTCTAGATTCATTTTTTGAAAATTCTCCCAACTCAATTAATTGCTCTTCATAATTTCGAGTTACATTACCTGCTTTCATGAATGCCATATCCATTGAAAGCACCACAAATTGAGTGCTTTTTGGGATAATGCATTGCACAATTCGCAAATATTTGATCGATATTGCCCTGTTTACTTAAATCTACAAAACAGGCGTATCAATCGAGTTTATCCTTATTCGTGAATGGTATAATATTATGAAGCAAGGTCTTAACAATAAAATACCCGATAGGATTATCCATTACTTGACAAAGTTTAAATCGAAGAAAATCTCGAGGAACATCAACATCTCGAAACAAATGAATATGCGAATTTAACATTGAAAAACTATTAATTAATTCACCAACTTCTTTTAAGCATGACAAATGCTATTACACAATAGTAAATATAAGTATTAAGCATAAATAATCTTTGCCACAATCCCTTATATGTGCTTAAAAACTATCTGGATTAGTTGAATATCGAAATAAAAACAATGACACTGAAATGATTCCAATCACAAAAATAATTGAAGAGAAACGTTTGAAATTTGGCATTTCACTCTCTTTTATAATTTTCATCATAACTAAAGGCAATACCAATGCTGATCATACGCCTATGCTGCCCATTATATTATGTTTTACGGCAGAAAAGGATAATTCGTTGTTCATGTGATTGGCTTTGAATAAGCCAGAACCAATCCCCTCGCCTACACCATATAAAATACGAATATCGCTTTTAGTGTGACCTAACGGACAAAAAAATGGTTAATAAAATCGATTATTAACCATCTGATATTTTCTTTTAAACTAAGTTTTTCACACCAATCGAATTCCACTATCTTCAATAGTTATCAGCTTTTGTTTAAATAACGAACCAATTGCTTTTTTGAAATTCTTTTTACTAATACCTAACTTTAAATAAATTATTTCGGCATCGGTTTTATCTGATATTGGTAAAAATCCTGCACTCTCTTTAAGCCGATTAAGAATATCACCTGCAATGCCTTCAACCTTTTCGTAACCGGGCTTATATAAGGTCAAATCAATTTTGTCGTCGTCACGTAGCTTTTTTACATACCCTGTAATCACCTGACCTTTACGCAATTCACTAAATACTTCGTTGGCATACAGCAAGCCCCAATGTTTACTATTTACAATGGCATTGTAACCAATATCTGTTTGATTGGCAATAATTAAATCCACCTCTTCGCCTTCTTCATATTCAGGCATTATATTATCGAGATATTTATCCAGTTTAGCTGTTGCAGCAATGCGATTGGTCTCATCATCCAAAAAAACATAAACCAAATATTCTTTACCTAATTCCATTGTCATTGCCTGTTCGCGATAGGGCACTAATAAATCTTTCATTAATCCCCAATCCAAAAATGCTCCGTAATTGTTAACAGATACAACTTTAAGCAATGCAAATTCTCCAACCTGTGCTTTAGGAAACTCGGTTGTGGCAATTAATCGATCTTCCGAATCGAGATAGATAAAGGCATTTAACTCATCACCTATTTCGGTATCTTCTGGAACATAACGAGTGGGCATTAATATCTCACCCAATTTCCCACCGTCTAAATAAATACCAAAATCTAATGTTTTAACAACACTTAATATGTTAAATCGCCCTATCTGAACCATGTTTTCAATTATTTTATGCAAAAATACGCAATTTTTATCTCTATCCATCTTATTACAATAAATTCAAAAAAAGAACCCCCTGTTGTTTTAACAGAGGGTTCTTATAAAAGATAATATAAAATCTATTTTAAACTGGTTTCTCTAGCTCATTAAAGATCGCTTTATGACACTCTTCAATTAATTCCTCAGCAGGCCTTTTGTTTTGTTCAATAGGAGCTAAAACAGTATAACTGGTTCGAGTTCCAAAACGCATGGGGAAAATGCCTTTTTCTTGAAGCAATGAATGACCTTTTGTTACAAAAGGAACTAATAGAGCTGATGGTGATGCTTTCATTAATGTTTTTAAGCCTCCAGCCTGAAATTCTTTAAGTTTCCCATCTTTGCTGCGCGTACCTTCAGGAAAGATGCAAACCGAATATTTATTTGCCTCAATATAACGACCCAGCTTGATGATCTCCTTAATCGATTGCGAACCATTACTGCGATCGATTAAAGCAGAGCCACCCATGCGCAAATTAAATGAAATACTTGGTAGCCCTTTCCCAAGCTCGATTTTAGCAATGAATTTAACATGATGTTTACGAAATCTCCATCCAATCGGAGGGATGTCCATAGAGCTTTGATGGTTGGATACTATAATCAATGGTCTATCCATTGGCAATTGATCAAAGCCTTTATAGGTACTCCTCACTCCCATAACCATCATGCTTTTAGCCAAAAATCCATTTAATATGTCAACACTTTTTTTATGTGCTTTATATCCTCCAAATTTTAAAGATAAAACCTGAATGTAGTGGAACAACCCAAGCCATGAAGCAAATATGACAAAATATAAAGTAGTGAAAATATAACTAAAAACGATACGCATAATTCAATTGATCTAAGTATTAAAAACAATGCTGATAAAATTCTATTTTAATCACCAATAATCAAGTATACCGGTAATTAGTGTCTGCACGAAAACTGCATTTTTCACAGTCTTTGATAAGAAAGCTTCAAAGACAAGGCTTTTGAAATTTTGAAAATCAAGGAGTTCACTTTTGTGAATGACTGTTTTCAAAATGAGAATAACGCAGTATTTGGAGTTTTCTTGCAAAGACTAATTAAGTATTAAAATCATTTCAACGCAGCCTTCTTATTTGAAAATGATTTAATTATAATGTATATGCCTGCTAACACAAAGGGGATACTTAATAACTGCCCCATATTTAATAGCATTCCTTTCTCAAAAGCTTCCTGATCCTCTTTTACAAATTCAATAATAAATCGAGCTGTAAAAACGCCTATGAGCAGCACTCCAAATATTCTTCCCTGAAATTCTTTTGCTTTTGTTTTCCAATACATCCAAAGTAATGATACAAACAAAAACAGATAACACAATGCTTCATACATTTGTGCAGGATGTCTCGGAATCAAAGGATCTTCAACACTAGCTCTCTCGAAAATAAAAGCCCAAGGCAAGTTAGAGGGTGAACCAATTATTTCGCTATTCATTAAATTTCCGGTTCGAATAAAAAAGGATGCCAATGCAATGGGTATCGCCAAGCGATCTAAAACCCAAAGTGGGTTTTTCTTGCTCACATTTCGCGAAAACAACCATATGGCAAGTATAATACCAATGGCTCCTCCATGGCTTGCCAACCCTCCATGCCATACCTGTAAAATTTCACCCGGATGCTGAGAGTAATACTCCCATCCATAGAAGAATACATGGCCTAATCGGGCACCCACCACAGTGGCTACCATAACATAAACAAATAGTTTATCTAACCATTCAATGGGTATTTTCTCCGATTTAAACATCTTTTCCAGAATGTAATAACCTCCCAAAAACCCAGCTGCAAAAAGCAATCCGTAATACCGGATACTAAAAGGCCCTAGACTAAATATTTCGGGATCTACATTCCATGTTATTGCATTAAAAATCATAATTCCTATTTTTTCAGTGCGACTAAATACTTAGCCGCACCTAGTTTATTTATCATATTACACTATAAATCCTTGCCATGACACTGCTTGAATTTTTTCCCGCTTCCACATGGACAAGGCTCGTTACGTCCCACTTTTTTCTCAACACGAACTGGTTGCATTTGCGGCGGTGGCGGTGGCATATTAGCTCCTCCTTGTCTATTGCCTGATGGTAAGCTACTTCCAAATTCATCCTTTCGAGTATTCAACTGGCTTAAATCATTGCGTCTGCGTGATTGAGCTTCTTTAACCTCGCTGGCTTCGCGAATTGGAATATGACTTTTTGCCAATGTTGAAACAACTGCTCGATTATTGCGATCGATCATTAATTTAAACAAGTTAAAGGATTCAAACTTATAAATCAATAAAGGATCTTTTTGCTCGTATGAGGCATTTTGAACTGCTTGACGAAGATCATCTAATTCACGTAAATGCTCTTTCCATGCATCATCAATGGTTATTAAAATGGTTACCTTTTCGAAAGCTTTCATCAACTCCATTCCTTTGCTTTCGTAGGCTTTCTTTAAGTTGGTAACAATTTGAAATACTCGTAATCCATCCGAAATTGGAACTACAATATTCTCATATTGCTGCGATTTAGTTTCATAAACCTCCTTAATTACAGGCCATGAATGCTGAGCGATTGACTCAACTTTGCGATGGTAACTACTGACAACTTTTTCGTTTAATTTTTTTGTTACATCATCAAATCGTCCTTTTAAGAATTCATCTTCATTAAAAGGCGAATCGGTTCCAAACACACGCAATAAATCAATTTTAAATCCTTCGTAATCACCATTTTTTTGGTTCTCGCCAATTAATGATTCAGTAGTATCAACCATCATGTGATTAATATCTACGGAAATGCGTTCACCAAATAATGCATGTCGGCGTTTTGTATAAATAACCTCACGTTGAGAGTTCATTACATCATCGTACTCTAGTAAGCGTTTACGAATACCGAAGTTGTTCTCTTCCACTTTTTTCTGTGCCCGTTCTATCGACTTGGTAATCATTGAATGTTGAATCATCTCACCATCTTTCAACCCCAATCGATCCATATATTTTACAATTCGATCCGATCCAAATAATCGCATCAAATCATCTTCTAACGAAACAAAAAATTGTGATGATCCTGGATCACCTTGACGACCAGCACGACCTCTTAACTGACGGTCGACACGACGAGATTCGTGCCTTTCGGTACCAATAATAGCTAAACCTCCAGCATCTTTAACATCAGAAGTTAGTTTTATATCGGTTCCCCTACCAGCCATATTGGTGGCAATGGTAACCATACTTCGTTGGCCAGCTGATGCTACAATTTCGGCCTCACGCTGATGGAGCTTGGCATTCAATACATTGTGATTGATGCCTCGCAATTTTAACATTCGGCTTAATAACTCAGATACTTCAACGGAGGTTGTACCAACTAAAACCGGACGTCCGGCATTAACTAGCTTTCCAATATCATCAATGACTGCGTTGTATTTTTCGCGTTTGGTTTTGTAAACCATGTCATCGCGATCATCACGAACAATAGGTCGGTTGGTTGGAATAACCACCACATCGAGTTTATAGATATCCCACAACTCACCTGCTTCAGTCTCGGCAGTACCGGTCATCCCTGCCAGTTTGTGGTACATCCTAAAATAATTCTGTAATGTAATGGTTGCGTAGGTCTGTGTTGCAGCCTCAACCTTTACGCGCTCCTTTGCTTCAATTGCTTGATGCAAACCATCGGAATATCGACGGCCATCCATAATACGACCTGTTTGCTCATCAACAATTTTCACTTTGTTGTCCATTACCACGTACTCAACATCATTTTCAAATAGCGTATAAGCTTTTAGCAACTGATTTATTGTATGAACACGTTCGGTTTTAATAGAATAGCTCTGAATCATCTCGTCCTTCTTAACCAACTGATCTTCATCGCTTAGACCCGATTTTTCGAGATTAGCAATTTCAGTTCCAATATCAGGAAGCACAAAGAAATGAGGATCTTCAGACGTATCGGTAATGGTTTGAATTCCTAAATCGGTCAGTTCTATCGAGTTTTGTTGTTCTGTAATTACAAAATAAAGAGGATCGGTAACAATGTGCATGTTTTTATTGTTATCGGCCATGTAAAAATTCTCAGTTTTCAACATGCGGGCTTTAATTCCCTGCTCACTTAAATATTTAATGAGTGCTTTATTTTTAGGTAACCCTTTATAGGTACGTAGTAGCAATAATGCTCCCTCCTCTTGTTCTTTCGAATTTTCGGATTTAAGCTTTTGTTTAGCATCGGAAAAAACACGATTAACCAATGATTTTTGAAGCTCAACCAATTTCTCAACTTTAGGTCGAAGCTCAACAAATAACTGATCATCGCCTTTAGGCACTGGACCAGAAATAATCAGTGGAGTTCGAGCATCATCAATTAACACCGAGTCAACTTCATCGACAATGGCATAATTGTGCTTACGTTGCACCAAATCCTCAGGCGATGTAGCCATATTATCGCGCAAATAATCGAAACCAAACTCGTTATTTGTTCCGTAGGTAATGTCGGCCTGATAGGCTTTGCGACGCTCAGGCGAGTTAGGTTTATGCTTATCGATACAATCGACCGACATGCCATGAAACTGAAAGATAGTCCCCATCCATTCCGAGTCACGTTTTGCCAAATAATCATTCACTGTAACCAAGTGAACGCCTCTACCAGTTAATGCATTTAAAAATACAGGAAGTGTAGCCACTAACGTTTTTCCTTCACCAGTACCCATTTCGGCAATCTTACCTTGATGAAGCACTATACCCCCAATTAACTGAACATCGTAATGAACCATGTTCCACTGAACCTCATTTCCTCCAGCAGTCCAACTGTTTTTATAAAGAGCTTTATTCTCTTTAATGGTCACAAAATCTCGTTCAGCAGCTAAATCTCTGTCGAAATCATTGGCAGTCACTTCAACTAGCTCGCTTTCAAAAAAACGTTTTGCAGTTTCTTTAATAACACCAAATACTTCAGGTAATGCATCGTTTAATGAGGCATCTAATTTATCAGTCACCTCTTTTTCTAGCCGATCAATGTCAGCATACATTTTTTCTCTTTCGGCTACAGTTACATTGTCCTTTTCAACTGCGACTTTAAGTTCTTCGATTTCTGTGTTTTCAGATGCGATGTTAGCCTGAATCCGAGCTTTAATTTCGGCAGTTTTTGCTCTTAACTCATCATTGCTAAGGACTTGTATTTTGGGATATTCAATTTTAATTTTTTCAAGGATGGGCTTTACCTCCTTCATGTCACGATCGTACTTATTTCCTAAAAAAGCAGATACTACATTGCTTAAGAATGCCATAATTATATATATTTTTTGATTATTCGATTAAAGATATCCAGATGGATAGAATGGTAATTAAACCAAGGAAGGTCCCGCACGAGAAGGATTCGTGTCAGTTATAAGTAATTGATAATTAATAACTTGATTTGGAGTACTAATCAAACTTTTATTATCGTATAAACCTAAAGATATTTTGAAAGGAATGGTATCACAGAAAGTTTTAAATGCAATAGGTGGTGTTTTGATATTTGGAAATACATTGCAAATAAAACGATATCCAAATACAATTGAATTAGAATGGCCTTCAAAATGTTCGCTCTGACTATTAAGTAGTTTTTTCTGTAGTTGTTCTACTAAAAAAAGGAAATCGCGTTCAGATAAATCAATTGATTGATTGACACCTTTTACCTGAATGCTATTAACAGAATCCCATGCTAAAGCATTTGAATTGCCACCATAACTTAATGGAGCAACTGAAAGCATTAATGTAACACCAATTATTTTCAAGTAAATGGCATCAGGATTCTTGATCATGACCTTTAATATTTTTTGCTTGGTAAAGATGCCAAAATCTTTTTAATTATGCGATACCTAATTCTCGAATAATCGAATTTATTAGATTTATGCTTATTCAAAATTATCCTCGATATTGGGGTTCAAATTGTCATTTTCCTCATAATCTAGGTTTCATCATCCTCTTCTTCATCTTCCCACAGCACTTTAGGTTTTTGAGGCCCATTTTTTCTAAAAACAATTGCCATTAGTATCCCTCCCAAAGTTCCTCCCAAATGAGCTTCCCAAGAGTAAGGCAGTTTTTCATGAAATGGCCAAATACCCCATATCATGCTTCCATATAAGAATATAACAATGAATGATATAGCCATTAAAGGGATGTAATTTCGAATAATACCACTTAAGAATAAAAATGCTGCAATTCCGTAAATTACGCCACTTGCCCCAATGTGTAACGAATCCCTGCCAATAAACCAGACGATGATTCCCGAAATAAACCAAATAGTCCAAAATGTACGATATGCAACTCCTCTGTAAAAAAATAACAATGAGGATGTTAAAACGATAAATGGCATAATATTTCCCCATAAATGCCCCCAATCACCATGAATAAAGGGAGCAAAAACAACACCTTTTAGTCCGGGAACAGTATGTGGTAGTATGCCATAATTTGCAAAAGAAACATTAAAAATACTCTCAATAAATTTCAATATTAGCATAACAAAAACCAATGCCATCGGTAGCAACAGACTGTGAATGAATCGTTTTTGTTCAAAAGATTGATTATTATTGAAGAGCATAAGAAGCTGTTTGAATTTTATTGAAGTCTAGATTTTTAGATTATTGAAAGTTAAATTAATGTTTTAACTGATTTTCTGTTTTATTAATGCAACAAACCCTTCAATATCTGCTCGATCGGTATCAAAAGAGGTCATCCAACGTACCTCGGATGTTGATGAATCCCAAACATAAAAAAAATAATGGTTCTGCAACTCCGGTATTATTTCTTTAGGTACAATAGCAAACACGCCATTGCTTTGAACTTTTTGAGTGATTCTCAAATTAGGAATGTCTTTTAATTTATCAACTAAAAGTTGAGCCATCGCATTGGAATGACGGGCATTTCTTATCCACAAATCATCCTCAAACATGGCTAAAAACTGAGCAGCAATGAATCGCATTTTAGAGTGCAATTGCGCCGATTGCTTACGAATATATTTCACTCCTTCGGATAAGGATGGGTTGATAAATACCACTGCTTCGCCAAACATCATTCCATTTTTAGTTCCACCAAAACTAATTACATCCACGCCTGTTTGAACAATCATTTCATTCAACGATACATTTAAGGAAGCAATAGCATTGGCAATACGAGCACCATCGACATGTACCAAAAGGTTATTTTGATGCGCAAACTCACAAATATTTTTTATTTCATCAACAGTATAAACAGTACCCATTTCGGTTGACTGGGTAATGGAAATGACTCGTGGTTGCACATGATGCTCAAATCCAATGCCATCCAATAAAGGTTTAATTTGTTGAATATGAATTTTTCCGTCCGCTGAAGGAATAGTGATAATTTTTAATCCACCATGTTTTTCAGGAGCTCCGCATTCATCAACATTAATATGTGCGGTATGAGCAGCTATTACGGCATGATATGGCCTGCACATGGCTTGAAGTGCAATAACATTGGCACCGGTTCCATTGTACACAAAAAAAGGATGAACTTTGCTTTCAAACAACTCATTGAAAGCAATTAAGGCTTTTTGAGTTACATCATCTCCTCCATATCCAATCGCATGTCCTTGATTAACTTCAATTAATTTAGCGATAACTTGATGATGTACACCTGAATTATTGTCACTTGCAAACCCCTTGGTAATGAGATTTTTATCCATAATACGATCTATTATTTTTCAATAAAAATACAGGTTATTCTCTGATTATTGGTGTTTGCAAGGCTAATTTCGAGATTATTTAGTTTCCCACTCAAACACTTGCTTTGGGATGGAAATGTATGAAAGTGGGGAATTGTCTTTAAAATAAAAAGTTGGACCCCAATTGTGCTTAACTTTAGAAAACACCCTACGCAGGTCGTGTTCTTGAATAATAATCCGAGTAACCGTCTTCCATTCATATTCAAACACCTCAACTGTTTTTCCTTGAGCATAACTTTCTTTTAAAGGAGGTAATTGAAATTGATTGGTAGAATGATTATCAGCAACAGGCTTTTTTACAGATGCATTAACAGACGGTTTAATCGTCTTCCCAATTTCAGATTTTTTGTTTGAATTGACATTTAAACTTCTGTTTGGAATACTTTTCACGGTCTGTTCTTTTGATAATCGCGACATCTCATTTAGTTTGTATTTAACTTTCATACTATAATCAATATCGTAATCAAAATCATTAAGAGCTGAATCAAATTGAATTTTAGCAACAGGGTTTAAAAAAAAAACGGTATCTACATCATCAAAGGTTTTAAATAGCTTAACCAACAAATTATATGGTTCAATTTTAGTTTTCTGAGTTTCGTTAGGCAGTGTAGTGTTAAACTCGATGATTTTGGTTACAAAACCCGTTTTTTGAAAATAGAAATAATAGATATGATTCCACTTTAAATGGGTGGAAAATGTTCCTTCTTTGTCAATTGCAATACGCTCTTGTTCCGAGTTTCGTATAAGAACAATCGTACCCGAAGGCGAATCACCTTCAACTAAAATCTTACCCATAACAGTATAGGCCATAGGAGACTGACTCAAAGCAACTTGACCTCCCAAAACCTTAAATAGAAAAATCAGACACAAACATTTTAATCCATTCATTCTAACACGTTTGTATCTGTAAACATAACAAATCAAGCATGAAAAACCAATAAAGGAGTGGTGCTATGAAACAACATTTTTTTTGCAATGCTCGGATTTAGTAATCGGGAAATAATATTTCGGCGATGAGTAGTTAAACACAATACACTGATATTATGATTACGAATATAACTCTCAATGCCTATCCAAAAATCTTCATGTTCAATTAAATCGCAAACTACATTAGTTTCGTTATACTTATTTTTAAGATACTCTTTCAAGCCTGTCATTCGAACTTCATCCCATCCCGATTTTGAAGAAATACCTACATGGGCACAAATAATTTTCACCCCGATGGGTTGTAAAAGCTTTTCTAAAATATCAATGGCTCTAAAATCACTGTCCTGGAAATTAGTCACATAAAGAACATTTTTAATGCTCGACAAGCCTTGAAATGGGAAATCCTCTGGGATAGCTAAAACAGGAACTTTTGCCAAATCAATCACTTCTGCAGTAACACTTCCAATTAAATCAGTTGCTTTGCGATCTTTTCCTCTACTTCCCATTATTATAAGCGTAGGCTTATATAACTTACTAATATTTAATATTTCATCTTCAGCAATTCCTTTGACTAATATCGATTTAACAACCACCTTATTCCTTGTCGAATCAGCATTTTTAGCCATCATATATTTCTTCATTTTCAGCAACCCTTTTTCCCCTTGTTCTTTAAGATCCAAAGCCATTTCATCTAAGGACAAATCGTACATATAGGTATCGGAAAATGGAAGCGTATTTAAAACCGGATCAAAATAGGAATGCATCAGCGTAATTTCGGCTTTTAAAACTGTAGCCCATTCGAAAGCTAAATCAGCAGCTTTTCTTGAATAATCACTAAAATCAACGGGTAAAAGAATTTTGGGTATGGGTGGGAAAAGTTCTTCGTTAACCGAATCACTTTCAACTTTCAACCAAGCTTCAACCAATTTCATGGCACGCACAAGATTATCTTCCGATATTCTGATTTTTACACCTGATGAAATTGCACCTTGAATGAGATTCACATTTCGTAAAAAACATTCTATGCCATCTGACTCTAAAATACCTTTAATAAGCTGAGCCCTTTCGAAGGTATAGGTTCCGAGGGTTGTTATTTTCTTTTCCATAACAAGCTATGTTTTGGTTGCATTACAAAAAGGTACTAAATTTTTCACTAAACATCCATAAAAAAGGTAATATTTAAAGATATATCTATTTACTATTCAATGTCGTTTAGTTAAGAAGAAGGTATTTTCATTCGCCCGAAGGGGTGAATTTCGATAACCGTGGGCTTCACCAGCGGTTATCGAAATTAAAGCCTTTCAGGCCTTAACTAAACGACATTAATTACGAATTACTAAGTTATCCGGATTTTTTTCGAATAAGAAAAACTCTGTTGTTCAATGCTTTAAAATATTACGTTTTGAACAATTAAATAATATATTGGCATTCCAATGGTTATATTAAAAGGAAATGTTATTCCCAATGCCATAGGAATATAAAGACCAGGATCTGCTTCAGGAGCAGCCAATCTCATGGCTGCTGGAACAGCGATGTAGGATGCACTGGCTGCTAGAATTGAAAAAATGAACCTGTTACCAACATCATCAATAAAAAAACCACTCAAAGCAGCTACAATGCATCCATTAATAAGAGGAATACCTATTGCGAAAACAGTTGCAAACCAGCCATATTTTTTAAAAGCAGTAAATCGTTGAGCCGTAACCATTCCCATCTCTAATAAAAAAATGGCTAAAAAGCCTTTAAAAATATCTGTTGTGAAAGGTTTAATTCCCTCGGCTTGCTTTGCATCTGCAATGATTCCAATAATTAAACTACCAATTATCATCAGCACGCTCCCATTGGTTAACGAGTGCTTTATTGTTTCACTTAGTTTAGTTTTGTTCTGCTTTGCCTTATCAAAAATCATCATTAATACAACCCCCATAATAATAGCTGGAGACTCCATTAATGCCATAACTGCAACCATGTGTCCACCAAAAGTCAAATTTTGCGCTTCTAAAAATGAGACTGCTGCAACAAATGTTACGGCACTTACCGACCCATAGGCAGCTGCAACTGCGCCCGAGTCACTAATTGTCATTTTCTTTTTTAAAATAAAAAATGTATATAGTGGTATTAATGATGAAATAATTAAACCAAAGATAAGAGAGAAAAATATTTCGGTAGTAAATGCCCCATGAGCCAATTCTTGCCCTCCTTTAAAACCTATGGCAAAAAGCAAATAAAGGGAGATAAATTTACTAATTGAGGATGGAATTTCAAGATCGCTTTTAACAATGGTTGCGATAATTCCCAACACAAAAAAAAGTAAGGTTGGATTGGTTATATTGGATACTAAAATTTGAACGTCCATAAATAAGGCATATTAATTCATTAAGTGTCTGTTTGAATTTCATTGTAAATATATGTTAGAGGTCTAGAATTTAATATTTTAGACAGATAGAGTAGACATTTGAGATAAAAAAGAGTGGTTTTTATCTCAAATTTTCTAAAATTTCTTCTCTATCCATCTAATTTTTTAAAATTCTTCCTCTCTTTAAAATCATTTAATGGATTTTTAAACAGTTTATAAAATTAAAAGTCCATTGTAAAGCATTGTAGTTTAATTCAATGCTTTTCAACTCATTTTATCAACACGACTAACAGAATAAACTCCTTTCACATTCTTAATTTTTTTGATGAGTGAATTTAAGGTAGTCGCACTATTCACATAAACGGTTACTGTACCTTCGAATGTTCCTTCTTTTGAATCAATATTAATGGCTCGCATCTTCATTTTTAGCTCTTTAGTAATTAAAAATGAAATGTTAGAGACAATTCCAATGTCATCGCTACCAGTCACTTTTAAGATGGCCTGAAAATCACCTTCCTTACCTCCTGCCCATTGCGCTGGAATTATGCGATAACCAAAACGATTAAACATATCGGTGGCATTCGGACAGGTAGTTCTGTGAATTCGGATGCCTCCAACTACTGAAACAAAACCAAAAATTTCATCGCCATAAATAGGATTACAACATTTCGAAAACTTGTATTCAACGTGACTTAAATTATTGTCAATAATCAGTATATCAGTTCCCTTTTTCTCTTCATCAGTTTGAAGAATAGGAACAAAATTTCCTGCACTTTTGGGGGAACTTGAATCCGACACATCCTTGTCTTGGTCTTTTTTTCCCTGCTGCAAAATAAAGTCCCGAACGGCTGAAATATCAATCTTTTCCTTGGCTATTTCGCAATAAAAGTCATGAATAGTTTTGCTTTTAAAATTTTTAACTAATTGATGCAATAAAATATCGGTTAACTCAATTTTAGAGTTTTTTAATCGGCGTTGCAATAGCTCCTTACCCATCTCAGCTTCTTTAAACTGAATCTCTTTAATGGCTTGCTTGAGCTTTGATTTAGCCTTTGAGGTAATAACAATGTTTAACCAATCTAATTTGGGTTGTTGGTTATTAGAGGTGAGAATTTCAACACTATCGCCATTTTTTAACTGATACTTTATAGGTACATTTCGTTGATTAACAATGGCTCCAACACATTTCTTACCAATATTGGAATGTATTTCAAAGGCAAAATCCAAAACGGTAGCTCCTTTGGGTAAACGTCGCAAATCGCCAGTTGGAGTAAAAACAAATACCTCCTCATCGTATAGATTGAGCTTGAAATCGTCTATAAAATCAACTGCATTGGCTTCGGGATTATCGAGAATTTCGCGAACGCTCGACAACCACTCGTCCATTCCTTTTTCGCCTTTGTGACCTTTGTATTTCCAATGCGCAGCCAACCCGCGTTCAGCCACTTCATCCATGCGTTGTGTGCGAATCTGCACCTCAACCCATTTCCCGTCAGCACCTAAAACTGTTGTGTGTAGCGACTCATATCCATTGGATTTTGGAATCGAAATCCAGTCGCGCATTCGGCTTGGATTCGGACGATACATATCTGTAACAACCGAGTAAACCTTCCAACAATCGGCTTTTTCGTTTTTAGTCGAGCTATCTAAAATTACCCGAATGGCAAACAAGTCATAAACATGTTCAAAATCGCCATTCTGCTTCTTCATTTTATTATAAATGGAGTGAATGGTTTTGGTTCGTCCTTTTATTTCAAATTTAAGATCATGATTTTCTAATTCGTTTTTAAGAGGCAAAATAAATTCATCGATATATAGATCTCTATCGCGCTTAGTCTCATTTAGTTTAGTCGCAATAAACTTATACATATCACGATTCGTGAATTTCATCACCAAATCCTCCATCTCCGATTTTATGGAGTATAAGCCCAAGCGATGAGCCATGGGAGCATACAAGTAATTCACCTCGGCCGAAATGCGTTTTTGCGACTCTTCATCGTACCGATCTAAAGTACGCATGGTTCGCAAACGATCAGCTATAATTATTAATACCACCCGAATATCTTGGGCAAACGTGAGCAATAGTTTACGGAAATTATCGGTTTCGATAGACGTATTTTTCGAATACAATTCAGCCACTTTTATTAAGCCATCTAATATTTGCATCTCGTGAGACCCAAACAATTTTTCAAGCTCACTGATTGGAATTTTTGATGACTGTACTAAATCATAAAGCACTGAGCAAATAACTGCTGTTCGACCTAACCCAATTTCCTCAACTACAATGCGCGCAACATCCAATGAATGAACTACTGACAATTCATTGGGTGTTCGATATAAGTTGGGACTCAAATTAAAAGCGATCTCTATTGCTTTACGTATTTGTTTTATATCATCTTTGTGAAATAAATCCCTGCTTGCACGAAGTAATCGTGAATAATTTTGAATTAAAGCTATTCGTTGGTCAAGAGATATTTGAAATTTCGAATTCATTTTGTAACTTTAAAGGAATGGCATAAAAATACGATTTATAACACGAACATATCATCAGGAAACCATGTTAATAATTTATAAATACTGAATTCTTTACTGAATATTACTCCTTCCCTTTTATGGGGACTTATTAAACTGTATTTACCTAAAATATTTTTATCATGAACAAAACTGGATTATTTATCGGAGGATTAATTGCTGGAGCAGCAATTGGAGGCTTACTAGGTGTAATGTATGCACCTCAAAGTGGCAAAGATACCCGTGGACAGATGAAGTTAAAAATGACTGATTTGGAGAAAGAATTGTCGAAAATTCGCAACAAAGCTAAAGAAAAAGGTATTGAGCTTAAAGATGAGATTAAAAACAAAGTTTCTGATTTAGAAAAGAAAATTGAAAATTTAGTAAACGAATACCGTAAAACGGTTGATGCTTAATTAGTTTTACAAGAGATGAAAATAGAATGTTCATCATCCTGAATTATCTAAAATATCTTATCTATCCGTCTAACTATCTATTATTCTTCCCATCTCTGTATACATTTAAATTAAATTTAAACAGGTACTTATACTTTTATATTGAGGCGAATGGTTAAAAACCGAAATCATTCGCCTCATTTTAATCAGACTAATTTTAAAAACACCAATAATTGTCATGAGAGAAACACTATCAGAAGAATTAGCAGATTGGAAAAGTGACATTTCCGAATACATTACCTCTCAAGTAAATCTTTTTAAACTTCAAGTTACAGAAGGGTTATCTGAGTTTTTTGCCAAATTATTTAAGATCGCCATTGTCATTTTATTTAGTTCGATTACCTTTTTGTTTATTTCATTGGGATTGGCTTTTTATTTAGGTAATTTACTAGAATCATTATACATCGGCTTTTTTATTGTTGGCGGATTATACTTTCTTTTGCTTATTGGCTTTTACTTGCTGCGTAAAACACTAATAGACAGACATGTTATTAAGCTTTTTATACATTTAATTTTCCCTGAAAAACCAGATTATGAAGAAGAACTCTGAAACTCTGTTTAGACAAATAGATTCGTTTAAAGAATTAAGAATGGAGCAACAACGATTTCATTATAGAATAAAGCTTGCCGAAAAGCAGCTCGAACTTAAAGCATTACAGCTTAAATTTGATCTAAGTCCAACTCAACTGATTAATCGATTTGCTTCAAAGACATTTTCGAAAATTTTAATGAAATTTGGATTGTAAATATTTTGTTGAAATAATCTGGTTTAAGCACAAAAAGTCAAATTCTTAGTTAAAACTCAAATTTCCTTAAGCCTAAACACAGCGTAAATGGGTGATAATCAAAATCAATCAATTGATATTCAAGGAAATTCAATTGCATACAGTCGTAATGGCAAAGGCGAAACAATAATTTTCGTACATGGGATTACCACTTATTCATTTATTTGGAATACAATTACACCCTTGTTCACGGATAATTATGACGTAATTTGTTTTGACTTATTAGGCTGTGGCGATTCGGACATACCACTCAATCAAGATTTCTCTTTAAAAAGGCAGTCAACAATAATAAAGGATTTTTGTGATCAATTACGAATAAAGAAATTCCATTTGGTTGCACATGATGTTGGAGGAGGAATAGGACAAATATTTGCAGTTAATTACCCCGAATTATTGTACGATTTAACCTTAATCAACTCGGTTGCATACAACTTTTGGCCTGTTCAACCTATTGTAGCCATGCGTACGCCAATTATTCGTCAAATAGCCATGGCATCGCTCGATTTAGGTATGTTTGAATTGATTGTCAAGAGAGGTTTGTATCATAAATCAAAATTGACAAATACTTTAATGGAGCTTTTTTGGAAACCAATGCGCTCAAAAATTGGTCGAAAAGGATTTCTTCATTTTGCAAAATGTTTAGACAATAAAAACCTCACCTCAATTGAAAATGAATTAAGAAAATTAGTAACGTCAACCCTTATTATAAGAGGCGAAGCTGATGTATATTTGAGCGCCTCTATTTCAGAGAAACTTCATGCTGACCTTGCAAATAGCCAACTTGTAAAAATAGCCACAGGTGGTCATTTTCTTCAAATTGATGAACCGGAAAAAATTTCGCTTATCATTAATAATTTCTACAAAAGTAAACAATGAGTATAAATTTAGATGCTCGTATATTAGAGTTAGAATCAAAAATTTTGATTCTCGAACAAGAGAATGAATTTTTGTCAGCCAAAGCAGAGGAAAACTTATTGCTTAATCGAGCATTTGAAGACTTTAATACCTATGAAGATGTTGACTCTTTGTTTATTAATACACTCGAGAGTATTTCGGTATTATTAGATGTTCCATTCTCAGGAATTTTTATATTTGATAATAACCAATTCGAATGTATTTCATGCTACGCTCTTTTTGATAATACCAATTCGCCTCAAATTACGTTAGAGCTATCAACAAAAGCAACCTCAAAAATATCGCAAGAATCACACTTTTACTCCAATAATCCTCATAAAGATTTTGAAATCCATTACTCTAATTCCCGATTTGCACCAACAGAATGTCTTATTTTACCTCTACAATCATCATCTATTAGTAACAAATATTTTGTTTTTATTAATGATCAAACCGGAGATATTTTATCAAATCGGATTTCCTTATTTAATAAAATCACCCAAATTATATCTACTAAACTTGATAAAATATACTATCAGCGAGAATTAAAACGACTCAATGATGAACTTGAGCAAAAAGTTAAAGATCGTACAAAAAAACTGATTGAAGAAAATAAACTTATCGAAAACCTTAATTACCAGTATATTGATTTATATGAAGAGATGGCTGCAGCTAAAGAACGGGCTGAAGAAAGCGATCGACTAAAAACTGCTTTTTTGCAAAACATGAGTCATGAAATTCGAACCCCCATGAATGCAATAGTGGGTTTTTCGGGATTGCTTGTTGAGTACTTCGACGACAAAGAAGAACTTAGTAGATTTGTAGAAATTATTAATAGTAGAAGTAATGATTTGTTAGATATTATTAATGATGTACTTGATATTGCGAAGATTGAATCGAGTCAATTACTTTTGTATTTTGAGGCAGTTGAAATTGGAACAGTATTTAATGAACTCGCGTTATATTTTAATGACCACCCATATCGCTTGGCAAAACAACAGGTTCAATTTAAACTAGTTGCACCTAAAACTAAAAGCGATTCAATTCTATTTACAGATAAAACAAAACTCAAACAAATATTAACCAATCTGATTTCTAATGCCTTAAAATTCACATACGAAGGAGAAATTGAAGTGGGTGTTCTACCCGATAAAAATGGATATTTAAATTTTTATGTTTCAGATACAGGAATTGGAATTCCATTAGACAAGCAAACCCTTATTTTCGAAAGATTTGTGCAAGTCAGAAATAATTCCTTCGAAGACTTTAAAGGCACAGGATTAGGTTTGGCAATTGTTAAAGGATTAGTTGAATTATTGGGCGGAAAAATAGAATTGAAATCACAACCCAATATAGGCAGTACGTTTAGTTTTAAACTACCTATATCTATTGATGTTGATGTAAAAGATTGTGCTGTGTAGCTAAAATATGCTGTTTATACCACCATCCCGAGTCTTTAACAATTCGTTCCTGAGTATCAAAATCAACATAAACCAGACCAAAACGTGGATGATAACCTTCAGCCCATTCAAAATTATCAATAAATGTCCACACAAAATACCCTGTAACATTTGCTCCATTTAACCGAGCACGATTCACCTGCATAATATTTTGTTCCAAATAATTAATGCGTTTCGAATCATTTATTTTACTATCAACAAGAACATCAGTAAAGGCGGCTCCATTTTCAGTCACAATAATCTCTTTAAAACTCTTATAATCACTAAATTTCATAAGCATCTCGTAAATACTCTCGGGATAAACTTCCCAATTCATTTTAGTGATCTCCACTCCTCTTTTATTGGCTTTTACTATTTTGGCCCACATGAGTGGTGTTGTCCATGAAGAGGTAACCATTTCACGCGTGTAATTCTGAATTCCAATAAAGTCCATATTGAAACCCAGTTTTTGCTCATCACCATCTTTCACGAAACTTTCCATACGCTTCAAAAAAGGTAAATCATTTACCGGATAACCTAATCCAGCTAATGGTTCAACAAATAAGCGATTTAATAATGCATCCACGCGATTAGCGGCAGCAACATCTTTTTGTTTTCTTGTATAGGGATGCACCAGTGAGCATGAAAAGGTAGTTCCTATCTTACTATCATTCAAAAGCGATCGAATAACTCTCCCTCCTTCTGCCTGACACATAGCAGCATGATGAGTTGCAGATAAAAAATTATTCAACCCTCGTTTCCCCGGTGCGTGTACACCAATAAAATAGCCTGCTCCAGTAAAAACCATGGGCTCATTTAAAACCATCCAGTTTTTAACTCGATCACCAAAGCTTAAAATGCAAATCTGAACATAATCACCAAACCAATTAATCACATCCCTATTCGTCCAACCACCTTTCAATTCAAGCTCATGAGGTAAATCCCAATGGTAAAGCGTTATCCAAGGCTCTATTTCGTGTTTTAAACAGGCAGTAATCAGTCGGTTATAAAAATCAATCCCTTGATGGTTAATTACTCCAATGCCATTTGGCAATATTCGACTCCATGAAATAGAGAATCGATAGTGTTTAATGCCCAATTGGTGCATGATAGCCAAATCATCTTCGAAACGATTGTAGAAATCGCAAGCCACATTTGCATTTACACCGTTAGGCGTTTTCCCTTTAGTATTGGCAAAAACATCCCAAATCGATTTTCCTTTCCCTTCAATATTCCAAGCTCCCTCAATTTGATAGGCAGCCGTTGAAACACCCCAAGCAAAATTGGAATCATTGTTATTCGGTTTAAAACTCATTAAATGCTTATAGCTGTTTTATTATTTTTTTTAGAATTAAACGCTGTAAATCAGCTATTGTCTCAGGAATTTGCTGCGGTTTATCTGAGATTATCTTCTCAGGATTTGAATAGCGAAATAAAATATCTTCGATTATCTTTTCTGTGTTATTGGGATAATCCACTTCTATTATTGTATCATCATCAATCCAGCTTCTGATTTTTTCATAATGCTTAAGTTTTAAGCTCTTAATAACAGGAATTCCCATATCTTTAAGGGCAGCCGCATTACATTGCTGCTCGAACTGACCCTTCATTGGAATAACCATTAGTTTCTTTTTCATAAAAAGTGCTTCTGCAGGAGTTTCAAAACCTGCACCACACAATACTCCTTTCGAAGTTGCCATACTTTTTATAAAAGCCTCATTATTTATTGGTTGAATTGATACATTTTGACCATTAAAAACCTTTTTATTGTGTTTCGAGAAAACCTCCCATTTCACATCTTCAAAATGCATGAGTATATTCAAGATATGATCGTCGCTATATGAAGGTAAATATACTGTATAATGACCATTGTCTTCAATAATTTGGTCTCTTACCTGACTTCGTATTACAGGTGTGAATATCTGCTTGTCGTATGCCTGAAAATGAAATCCAAATTTGGCCATTGTTGGCGCATAATTTTTTAAAATGGCTCGTCCCACCGGATCAATATCCTTAGGTTGAGGCGCATTTTTGTTTAAAACAGCCGCCTGATGACTAATTGAAATACAGGTTTTGTTGTTTAAATAACAAGCCCAAGCCGACACGGGCTCAAAATCGTTGATAATCAAATCATAATCTTGAATCGGCAATGTATTTATCTCTAAAAATAAGTTTTTAAGGTTGCTTTTGCGATAGGTCTCCATTAAATCTACACCACCTGAATTACCAAAAATAAAGCTTAACCCTTTATAATTGAACTTAATATCGTAGGGTAACTTCACATCGGCCTGAGTTCCGCTAATTAAAATATCAACTTCGTTATTTTTTTGTAAGATGGGGATAACATCTCGTGCTCGGCTTAAATGACCATTCCCAGTTCCCTGAATTGCATACAATATTTTCATACATTGGCGTGTTGATTTTCTTCCACTTGATGTGATTAATTCAATCGAATTCAAACAATTAAATGCATCGGATACAAATTATTGTCTCATCAAATTAAAATCCATCAACATATTTTCGAAAAGCGTATTGTTATTCAAATCCTCTTCTTCTTCAACTTCCGCAGTCATTTCGGCCTTATCGTTTTCATTAAAACGATAAATCGACCATTCTCCATTATTGTATTCAAGCGCAGATAAATTCTCGACCCAATCGCCTGAATTTAAATAAACAATACTCCCTTGTGCTGTTGAAATGGTGCGCATTTCGGGGTGATGGATATGTCCGCACACCACATAATCGAATTTATTACTAATTCCAATATCAGCACTGGTTTGTTCAAAGCTATTAATGAACGATACAGCCGATTTTACACTACTTTTAATTCTTTGAGAAAATGATAGTTTTCCCTTTTTTAGTAGTCGTTCCGATACAAAGTTAGCTATCCGGTTTAAAACTATGAGCGCATCATATCCAATTGCGCCCAATTTAGCTAACCATTTCGAATGTTGCATAGTAACATCAAACACATCGCCATGAAACATCCAGGCTTTTTTACCATTTGGCAATTCCATCACTAACTTATTCACAACTTTTAAAGATCCCATTTTCAGACCTTCAAATTTGCGCAAAAGCTCATCGTGGTTACCAGTAATGTAATATGTTTTAACACCTTTTCCCATCCAACCAACTAGGTGTTTAATAATTTTCATATGACTCTTAGGCCAATAATTCTTCCTAAATTGCCAAATATCAATAATATCACCATTTAAAACAACCGTTTTAGGATTAATGCTTTTTAAATAGTGAAGTAATTCTTTTGCATGGCACCCGTAAGTACCTAAGTGTATATCCGAAAGCACAACCACCTCAACTCTCCTCTTTTGCTTTTTCATTTACTATTTTATATTTTTTATTGAATTCACATTAAATTAACAAACACCAAATTCACTAGTGTTTCATTGAAGGATAAAAAGTGATAAACAATGAGCTTAAAACAATTGAAATATAATTGATAACATCCAGTTTTGCATGTTTAAAAAATGAATTAATACAACCTCCAGCTACTGAATGATCATGGTTACTATCGTTAACATTTGATCGGGAATTTGATTTTTTCATACCATCATTTATTTAAGTTTCAATTTTCATAACTTCTGTATCAAAGATATTTTCCACATGTAAATTCAATGTCATCTG
>JBBQUP010000025.1:0-35220 GCA_038212305.1 Bacteroidales bacterium | reverse complement strand
AGTGTCAGAGTGATCATTCGGGTATCGCTTGGAAATATTGGTAGTAATAGTTGTCCCATGACCGCTAAGGTAAGGATTATTACTTTACGGCAATTGTTCTGTTAAATATTGATTATCAGGCATAGGTCTTGGATGTCTGAGATTACAATTAAATAACTTGATTTTTATAGATGCCAAATGCAAGGGAAATGAGAAAATATTACATAACCCATTGACTTATTACATTTTAAATTCCCCGTCAGGGGATAAATATCAATAGAGAATTAATGCTGAGATAATTTGTTCCCCGTAGGGGAATTAACCTAAATGCATAAATGTTAATGCCCTACGGGCAAAATAATCAATCGTACATGATTCTCTATTGATATTAATTCCCTACGGGAAAATTAGATAATAAATTTTTTAGCAGACTTTAAGTAACCTTTAAACTGCAAATACAGATTAAAAATATCGAATAGATCGTAGTGTTTGAGGTTCTTCTTCAGTTTTTTTCTTATTGAAAATACGATACTTATTTCTACGGTAGAACTTATAGATATCGTACTTTAAGGTTAATTCATGACTCCCTTGTTTAAATGAACCATTGTTTTTAAGCGGGAAATCATATGAATAACACACTTCGATGTTTTTGTTCACCTGAAAATTAAGAATCGATGCCATTGTGCTATTTGATCTGTAAACAAATCCTAAACCCAACATGTTTTTATAATCATAGAGTGCACAATAATCCGTCATAAAGGGACCATGCACAGGAATTCGTGAAAAAGTAGAAAGACGCATGGCATTTTTTTTGTTGAACACAAAGTTGTAATCTGCCGATGCATAATAATGAGCGGTTGCTTGTGCGAATATTCCACTCTCGTTACCGAGTAAATTATCAGTTAATACTTGGGGAGCCGATAGGCAAATCCGAAATTTGCGAGTAAACAAAATCGCCCCAACCCCAACCAATGGTTTAAATTCATCAGCCCTTTTTGCTTCAAAAAACTGATCCCCTAAATCGATTAACTTAATACCTGAATAATTAAAATGATAATTATTAACCCCGGCATTTAACCCTAGTGAAAGAAACATACCTACATTGATGCGAACCAAATATGAATATGAAAACAAGGCCTGGCTAACTCTCTCTAATCCAACCCAATCGGTTGATATGGCACCGCCTAATGACACGCGTGTTTTATTAATAGGTGCATGAAGCGTTAAAAGCTGAGTTGTAGGAGAATTATCAACTCCGAACCATTGTTTTCGCGTTGTTAAATCAACCGCTAAAGTATTACGAGTCCCAGTATAAGCAGGATTTGTTGTGATATGATTATTCAAAAATTGAGTATAGAGCGGTTCGTTTTGTGAATATAACACATTGGTAAATAATGCTAATATCCAAAAAACTAAAAATAAGATAAACTTAATTTTCAAGCACTCATACTTCATTCACTGATACTTATTTGCTTATATAAATAAATCCCGTAAGATTTTTTGATAACCCATTTACCTTTAATAAATAATAATAGGCGCCATTGGGTAAAATTTGACCATTAAAATTTCCTTTATTGGCAATTCCATCCCAATTATTATTATATTCTAAGTTTTGATAAACCAAATTTCCCCACCGATCCATTACCGTCAATTCCATTTCGGTATAAGTTGACAAATCAGGTATAACAAACGTATCGTTTAGCCCATCACCATTGGGAGAAATACCATTGGGCATGTATATCTTCAAACTATTATCCACAACAACAGCCACATAAATCGTAGCCATACTACAATCTCCATTTGCATCACAAACTTGATACAAAATTGAATCTTGCCCTAGGAAAAAACGATCAAAGAGAGGTGTTATGCTATTATTCGAATTCAAGCGAGAAGAGCCGTTGGTTATATCACTAATTATTTCGATGGTAAGTGGGGGATCATCCAATTCAAGATCATTGTTTAAAAATGCAATTTCGGTTTCTGTATCGCGCAATAAATCAACATGGTCATCAACACATTGGGGCTTATAATCATAGTCGAGTACTTCAATCACTAATTTTGCTTCTGCACAATCTCCTTTAGGGTTGCAGATTTTATACGTTACAACATCAATACCTACAAATAAATAACGAGGGGTGTATTCCAGTACTTTGTTTTCCCTAATAATAGCAGTTCCATTAGTAGGTTGCTTTGATATTGAGACAACAACATTGTTTTTATCAAAGCCGTAATCATTATTTAAAACCGGTGAAGTACCAGTTCTATTCTCATAAAGTGTAAGGATATCGTTATTGGCAATTATATTACTTGAATCGGCATTTGAAGCGGAATTATCGCAATGTCTCTCAGATATAGATAGTAGCATCTGTCCTCTCGATTCATTGTAAGCTTTTGTTACATAATTGGCTCCAGAAGCTGAAATCGAAAAAGCGATACCAATAATTGCAAATAACCACTTCATCATAAATATTACTACCCTTATTTTCTTTAGACAAGTGCATTTTTACATACACCTATCTGATTAATAAATAACTATTTGGGAGGTAACATCAAAGGATCAATCTCCTTACCACCTCTGCCTCTCTTATTTTTTGGACAAGGTAATGGATTTTTTGAGGAATCGCGACAAAATTTATACCCCAATACAAACTTATAAAAACTACCAAAGTTTGGTTGGGCTGATGTTAACCCCATTTGATATTCTATACCAGCATTAATTCGACCTACAGTAACGCCAAATGTTGTCGCCATCCCCAAATCAGTCCCAAACTTTTCATCCATCGATCGCCTGTAAGCAACCAACCCCCAAAATCCAAAATTAGGATTCAGTGTTGGGATGGTATATTTCAAATTCAAATCCAAGCGTCTATCGGCATTGCTGTTTCGTCGATAATAAACCAATGGTTCAATAATAAGATTCCTATCCGGTATTTGAATCGGAATTCCAATATGTATATTGATATCTGGCGCTATATTTGGTTCTATATCTCCATTGAACATTGGGTTATTTTGGCCAAATAAATTGGTTACCGACAACCCTATATGAGCATCGTATATCTTTAACATTAAACCACTATTTGCATTTAAGCCCCATCCATTGCTTGCACCATCGGTTATGGCATTGTCGCTTAAAGCACCTGCGGTAAAACCTGATAAATCGAGCGATGATTGCTGAACACTCATAGCCAATCCGAAACGAAGATAGATTAGCCCTCGACGTTGTTTAGACAGCAGCACTTCGTACGAAAAGGCTTGCTGCAAACCCATTCGACGGTATGCACCATTTTGGTCGTTATAAACATAACTTCCCAAGCCCAGTCCTCGATGCAAATCGGTCTGTAAGCTTAAACTCTGAGTTGATGGTGATCGGTCGGTTCCAAACCATTGTTTTTGAAAAGTACTGGTTACACTTGTGCATTCGCTTTGATAAGCAGCTGCGGCAGGATTTACCCAAAACAAATCGTAAACATATTGATTGGTTAAATAGTATTCTTGCGATTTTATGATATTTGATGAAAAAATCATTACTAAAATAACTGACCAAAACTTTACCCTTCTCATACGATTGCAATTAAAAATTTACAATTTCACCATTTAACTTTCACACTCAATTTCATAAAAACAAGCTTATCGTTTTATGGTTAAATTACCTCTTATTGTTTTTTTAGCATTAACTAAATCAATGTTATACCAATAATCATCCGATGGCACAGGGCGTCCATTGTATGTACCATCCCAACCACTGCTCGATGGAGAATAAATGGTTATTAGTTTACCATAACGATCGTAAATCCATACTTTCGAATCAGGAAATCTCTCGAGTCCTTTAACAATCCAAGTGTCGTTGTTGCCATCGCCATTGGGTGTAAAGAAATTTGGAATATCCATATCTAACGTATTAAAGAGTACAATGGTGGCAGTATCAACACATAAATTGGCATCTTGCACGCCAAAAATATAAGTACCATTCTCTAAGAACCGAAAGGTATTATCATTTTGCCAACGCCCAAAATCTATCGAAAATTTGTAGGGCATAGTACCTCCCTCTGGAAGAATTCGAACTTGTTTAAATACAGAGGTGTCAAGCTGAGCTTCAGGAGCTTCATTGACGATAATGTTTATGGTATCGCCTAAAATAAAACAGCTACTGGATGCTGTTACCCTATACTCACCAGCATTTTTAATGGTTTTTACCGGATCGGTCGATCCATCAGACCATAAAAAGTTGGTATAATCGAGAGCAAGGCCTTCGCTCGCATCAAAAGTTAAGGAGTCGTTACTACAAACTATTGTATCGCCTAATAATTTGTAAGGTGGGGTATCCAAGTAACTCACCAGCTTGGTATCGAAACCAACACAACCTTTTTTATCGGTAACACTCACTAGGTTAACTGTATCCAAAATATTTGCCACAGTTGATTGTGTGATTGACCCATTGTGCCAGTCGTACTTATCAAAACCACTTCCTGCATCCAAAACAACTTGTGCTAGCGGGCAGACAACCTCATCGGGTCCTAAATTAACTTGTGGAATAGAATACCAGCCGACATTAATGCTTCCGGTATTATAACAATTATGGGTATCTTTTATTATAACTGAATATTTTCCTCTTGAAGCAGTAATACTTTGAGTTGTATCGCCTGTTGACCACAAATAAGATTGCATTCCAGTGGGCGCGCTATCTAATAGTTGTGTAAAACCGGAACACACCGAATCGGCAACCAAATTAACTGGCTCAGGCGTGTGTAAATTAATGTTTACCGTCTTACTAGTGACACAGGTATTTTTATTTCCAATGGTCATTTTGTAAGGCCCTGCAACTGTGGTGATTTTAAAGTTTAAATTGTCTGTTGAGTCGTCATTCCACATATACCAATCATAAGTCGGTTCCACAGCAACTAATATGGTATCTCCGGGACACATAAACCGATTGTCCAATCCCAAATCGAAAACGGGTGAAGCTTTGTGATATAGCATCATAGTGGCATCGATAACACACCCATTGATCCCATTATTATCTATAATAGATAGTTTATACTGCCCTTTGGCATTCACTGTCCAGTCCGAACTAACTGGGCCAGGTGTTGCTGTGGTCTCATTCGACCATTGGTAGCTTCTAATATCGGCAGGAATGGCATAAGGCGAAACCATATTCATGGTTTCATTATCGCATATGGTACTATCTTTTAATGTAAGAGGCAACAATGAGTAAAAAGAGACCTCTACCTCATCGCGTGCAAAACAATCATTTGTATCATAAGCGGTTAATGTATATTTTCCTTTGGTTTTAACATTTAATGTTGGTATAGTTGTCGTCGTATCAGTTCCATTATAACTCCATTCATATACTGCCTTTGGAAAAGGAACATCTGTGACTATCGACAATGGAATAATGGTATCATAAGGACAAACACTAAAATTATCCACTAAATCCACAGTAATAGGAGCCAAAACATTAACATCGACCCATTCAGTTTTCGAACATCCATTGGCTTGTGTTGCGGTTAAGGTATATATCCCTGGGTTAGAAACTAAAATTTCGAGATTATTACCAAAAGGCACAGCACCTCCACCATTTTTATCATCAAAAGTCCAAGAATAGGTTTTGAAAGTGTTGTTGCCTACAATTTTAATATCATTGCCAAAGCAAATATTCTTGTTTGGTCCACCTAAATTCAATGAAGGAACGGGTGTAACTGCTAAATTAAACGTATCTACTACATTACATCCATTTAAATCATTCGCTGACACTATGTATTTACCCTGATGGCTGCTGGGTAAAGCATTTACTATGCTATACTGCGAACTGGGATTATTTAAATTGGTTACCGAACTTCCATTGTCAAACTTCCATGTGTAGTTGTTCATGGTTATATCCGCTTTAATATCAATATTGTACCCCTGACAGACGCTTGTATCAGCTCCAAAATCTACAGCTGTTTTATACCATGTAAATAAAGCACTATCAACTGCGCTACAGCCCTTGTTATCGGTTGCTTTCACCCAGACTGTTTGTGGTTGTGATACGGTTATTTGAGAATTTACATGCGGTAAGTTTAGTTCTGACCACCATGATGTGCTACTAAACCCAGATAAAGTAAATATTCCAGATGTGCCTTTACAGGTCGATTTATCAGCCAAAACAACAGTAGGCAATGGATTAACTGTGATTTTTTTCGTGTCTTTTAATGAGCATTGGTTATTAGTCCAGCCAGTTAATTTATAGTCGCCCGATAGTTTAGCCACCTTATAATTTAACGTGTCGGCCTTATTAATAGCGGTATTATTAAATTGCCACTGGTAATGAGTCATGTTTGTGGTGTTACGAATTGTATCACCCAAACAAACGGCTGAAGGCACCAAATTAATATTTAAAACAGCAGCTGGATAAGCGGTTATTTTCATGGTATCCTGCTTAGAACAACCTTGTGCATCGGTAATTTTCAGCCATGTGGTGCTAGTGGTGCTTGGTGCTGTAGTAACCATAATACTAGTTGCCGTTGCCCCAGTGCTCCATTTGTAGGCACTAAATCCAGCAGGTCCGCTTAAGGTCATTTCAACCTCGGGACAGATAGTGGTATCTTTATCTAAGCTAAAATCAGGAAAATTAAATGCCACATTTATAGTATCGGATATTTGACACTGAGGTGGTGACAAAATATCTTTTACCCAATAGTTTCCTGTTTTTGTTGCACTTATCGTTTGCCCTGCACCAATAGAAGTAGCAACTTTACTCCCTATTGGTTGGTAAAACCAACTGTAGCTGAGCATCTCCGAAGGTGCAGTTAATGTAATTGTTTCGCCTTGGCAGTTTTGAGTTGGGCCACCAATGACTAAACTGTTATACGCCGAGAAATATCCAAAACTAATACTGGAGTTATTCTCATCAAAAACACCTAAATGGAATAGGCCTTTACTATTATCGAAATAATAGGGAATGGTCGTTGTAATAGCATCTGTCCCTGTATAAGTACTCATTGGGACCAATGCACTGAACCACCTCTCATCAGGATTGATACCTGTTCCTGCAACGGGTTTCCATAACCCATTTATTGAAGATATAATATTGGGGTAATTGGCTTGCCCATTACCACGCAAGGTAAACCCATCTTTGTTTTTGCCTTGCACCAGAAGCTGCACCCAAAATCGACCTTCCAAAATTCGTGTAAAACTTACCGATCGTGAACCCGTACATGTAATTGCTGGCAAAATGGCACTACCCATTTCTTGCCCATCACCTTTTTTTTTCATGCTGGTAACCTGATAGGCATAAACAGGTTTATCAGAAGAGATAAAAATGGCATCATTAGTTATATCATATGACCTCTGCTCACCCTTATTCAATTTAGTTATTAAATTAATATCACCATCAATGGTCACATAGGTATCGTCTTCGGTAGCCAACACAAACACTTTGTGAATGGAGCCAGTTACATCATTCGATTTTACGGCAATGTATTCGGTTCCAATAACCGTAACAGGGATCAGTTGATCGCCAATTAAATCCCATCCTCCTTGAAGGGATGTCTCAATAGAATCATCGGAAATGGTAACCGCAATGTTTTTTGTGGATGTAATCTCAGTTCCTGCAAACGAGTCAGAACCGGCTATACTCATCGCTTCTAAACAATAAGATTGGCCCCGATTTAAGGTAACTGTAAATGGAACATTGGCTAAATGCCCAACAGCATCAACCTTAGGATTTATAGTAACGACTGTATTATCCTCTGTAGCCACAATATCCACTCGTTCCTTAGGTTGGTTAGAGGGGTAACTATGATTCTGATATAAATTTTGAGAGGGTACAAAAAACGATTTACCTAAAGCATTGTTCCCTTTTAAAGAGTATTTATCAGGATTATTGGTTGATGCTACTTCGTAATAGGCCGAAATATCCGCAGTGGAAGTAATTAATAACCCTTTGTTATTGATAGTATTGGAAGGATTGTTTTCAATTAGTTCCAAAAAAGGCGTTAAAACCTCTGACAGCTGTGTTTTTGCAGCAATAGTTCTTGTAATTACTGCAAACCCCGAATTAGCAGGCATTGAAATGGTAACAGTAGCTGGCTGATCGAGCGTTGTTATACGAAGAACAATAGGCTTATCGCTATGCGAGGAGGAGACATCGGGAGCCACAAACCAAAATTGCCGACCGATTTGTGCAGAAGTTAAAATAGCGATTGAAAAAAAGGCGACAATTGTCACACAAAATTTTATTCGGATTTTCATACAAGCCTGATTTGAATTGAATACTATAATCAAACAGATTTAATAAATTAAAACTACGTTATCGACCAATTAAATACTTGAATTCATCTTCCCAAACTCTATCCCAAAAACCACTCAAGATTTAATTTCAAAAACAACTTCAACATGTTAGTTTAATTATTTAGCGAATATTATACAAGACTCTAAATAACAGCGACTATACCTTTGATTATAATAATCGAACCGTTTTTGACCGTTTAACAAAAATGTTCGATGCAAATATAATGAATTACCGTAACTAAGAATGATTCATCACTGTTTTTACGATTTTAGCATATAAAATGTTTTAAAATAATAGATAATTTTAAACATATTACTCAAAAAAACAGGAGTGCCTAAATTTATAGATACTCCTGCGTGGTAAATTAAATAAAATAAATCCTTTATCTACCTGCAAACCAAAACCACTTCCATATTTCTTTATAAGTAACTTTTTTACCATACATGAGTATTCCTACTCGGTAAATTCGACTAGCTACCCAAACCATAAAAACAAATGTGGCTACTAATACAACCATTGAGAGGGCAATTTCCCAAGCAGGTACTCCAAATGGTATACGAGCCATCATTACTATAGGTGAGGTAAAGGGAATGATTGAGAACCAAAATGCCAATTGACTTCCTGGATCCCTAAAGGCAGCCATGGCAACATATATGGAAAGAATGAGCGGGAGCATAACCGGAAGAACAAACTGTTGACTATCGGTTTCTCCATCAACCGCCGAGCCAACTGCTGCAAATAAAGCTGCATAAAGCATATATCCCCCAATAAAAAAGAACAAAAACGAAAATAGCATTCCCGTAATATTAAGCGCACTTATTTTCTCCAAGGCCTTAGTATATTGATGCTCAAATGCACCAGCCGAAATAGAAGCAGGTATAGATCCGTTGGGCATACCTACCATTTCTTGATTGTTTTTCAAAAGCTTAGCTGAGGAATCCCCCTTTAAAACCACTTGATTAATTCCTGTCATTATAACTAAAGTAAGAACCACCCATAAAGCAAATTGAGTAAAGGCAACCAATACAATTCCAATTATCTTACCCATCATTAAATGAAAAGGTTTAGCCGATGAAATGATCACCTCGATGATACGACTGGTTTTTTCCTCCATAACTCCACGCATTACTTGCGTTCCATAAACAAGCACGAACATGTATACCAGCATCGAAAAAATAATACTTGCAAATATGGCTATTTCTGTAGAGCTCTCTTTTTCCGACCCGTCATCTTCGAGTTTTATGGTAATTAAATCGACCTTAGCATTTTTTATCTCCTTAATAATAGCTCCCAAGCCTTCAATTTCATATGAATTCAACCTCTCTTTTTCAAGAAACGATTTCAATTGTCTTTCGATGTAATTTTTCATTTCAAAAGTCACTTGTGCTTCGGAATAAAGCTTAACGCCAGTGGGATTTTTTTGCAAATCGTCGTTAATAACTATGTATGCATCATAGCCCTGCTCTTGATAGGATTTTCGAATGCCTTCTTCAGATTTATTATCAAGAATGTCGAATTTTATTACATCAGTATTTACGAATGCTGAATCATATTTATTCATTTCATCGACAACTGCAATATGCTTCTCCTGGCTATTCTCGAATGTTGACAGCCAGGCAGGAACCACCATCATTAATCCAAATAGTATAGGTCCAATGATAGACATCACAATAAAGCTTTTTTTTCTTACCCTTGAGAGGTATTCTCTTTGTATAATTAGTGTAATCTTGCTCATGATTAATTGCTTTGTTGGTTTGATTTTTCTACTAATCGGATAAAAATATCATTCATTGACGGTAAAACATCGTGTACACTATGAATGGTAACAACCGGAATAATTTTAGATAGCAACTCATTAACAGTCATTCCTTGATTCAAATGAATCATCACACTTGGATAACCACTTACCCCCCTATCATGGGTTTCTATCTGGCAATCGATAGGCATAGCGTCGCGCAGATGGTTCTCATCCCCACTGTAATCGAGTTGAACAATGTTTTGTTTATGATTTTGTTTAATGTCAAATACTTTTCCGCTTAATATGGTTTTCGATCGATTAATTAAAGTAATCTCATCACACAGTTCTTCAACAGATCCCATATTGTGTGTTGAGAATAAAATAGTTGCTCCTTTTGCTTTTAGATCTAAGATTTCGTTTTTAAGAAGTCGTGTATTAATGGGATCAAATCCACTAAAGGGTTCATCGAAAATAAGTAATTTGGGTTGGTGAATTACAGTGGTGATAAACTGAACTTTTTGTTGCATCCCTTTAGAAAGTTCCTCAACCTTTTTATCCCACCAAGCTTGTATTTCAAATTTTTCGAACCAAAATTTCAATTGCTTTAACGCCTCTTTGCGCTCCATGCCTTTCAACCGGGCTAAATAAAGAGCCTGTTCTCCCACTTTCATTTTTTTGTACAAACCTCGCTCTTCGGGCAAATACCCAATGATATTAACATCTTCAGGTTTCAATGGTTTGCCTTTCAGAAGAATCTCACCTGAATCGGGTCCGGTGATTTGATTAATGATTCGAATTAAAGTAGTTTTTCCAGCACCATTGGGACCTAGTAATCCATAAACACTGTTTTCGGGTACTTCAATACTAACTTTATCTAATGCCAAATGATTGGCATATTGCTTACTCACATTTGTTGCTTGTAAAAAAGACATGTACGTAACTTATTAAGGTTAGATAATTAAAACGCGATAAATTAGGCTTTTCATCAAAAATAAGGTCTTTTTTTATAAATACTATAAATTCAAGTTAAATTGTGAAATTATAATTTAATGTCGTTTTGTTATGGAGATAGAATGGTTATCCCCAAAGAGGGCGTATTTTGATAACCGCCATCTATCCCAGTTTTTACCTAAATTAAAGCCTTATGGATCATAACTAAAATTCATTAAATCCTCATTGTATAAATTACCAACTGAGCATTTAATGGCATTATTATTTAGGGAATTAATTTTGTATTTTTAGCGACCTAAAATTAATTCAAAACAATAAGGGATTAAATAGGTCTTCAATAATTAGAATATTATTGTCAATATGGCTTCAAATAATGGATGATCAACAACTTATAAATGGCTTAGAACTGGGAGATCCTAAAGCATTTGAAGAACTATTCTTTAAATATTATACGCCTTTGGTTGTATTTGCCTTGCGAATGGTCTCCGATGAAGATATGGCTCGAGAATTGGTACAAGATATATTTGTTTCGTTTTACGAGAAACGGAGTTCTTTGAACATTCACACCTCCTTAAAATCGCATTTGTATCAATCGGTTCGCAACCGATGTCTCAACTATATTAAACGCGACAAGTTAGTTCGAGGCCACCATCAAATTATTTTTGATCAAAACAAAGACAATGAAGCTGTTAGCGATCGCTCAATGGAAGAAGTGGAATTAGAACAACAACTTTTGTTAATTATAAATGATTTGCCAGATAAGTGTAGAGAAGTTTTTGAACTTAGCCGTTTTGATGGGAAATCGAATCAAGAAATTGCCGATCAAATGAGCATTTCGAAACGAACTGTAGAAACTCAAATAAGTAAAGCATTAAAAATTGTACGCGAAAAAATTACAAAATTCTCTGTAATCACTTTATTTATTGGGATAGCATTATTTAAGATCATGAATGAATTATTTTTTTAAAACTAACGTACGTGCAAATCAATTTTAGTTTGTCATAGTACTGTAAAAAAACAAAATAGATGGAATTTATTTTACAACTTTTGGCCGAATGGATTCTTCCGGAAGAATCACATAGTGAAGAATCATTTTCAATGACAGCTCAAGAAATAGAGGCAACAGTAGTTGTTGAGTGCATTGAAGAGCCTCAATATTCAAATATATTTAGTCTAGTAGAGTTTCATTAATTATGATTAACGAAAGGTTAGACATATTAATCACCCAATCGCTCAGCGGAGTTATTAGCGCTGAGGATCAGTTAGAATTAGATTCGATACTTGAATCTTCGTCTTCTGTAAATGACTATTATTTACAAGCTTTGCAAATATGGGAAAATAGCCAATTGGCTAATTTCAGACGCATTGAAGCGGTAAAGAAAGAAGATTTCCAAAAAGTATTAGCACGCATAACTACACAACCAAAACAAAAAAAATCAACCTCGAGATTATCTGTTTTCACTTGGTCGAGACAAATAGCAGCCATTTTGACAATTGTAGTTTTGGGAACATCGGCCTATATACTTTACTGGAACGTTCCCGGTTTTGGACGATGGACAGCTCTTAAAGCCTCGCAAAAAATTGAATCGGTTGAACTACCAGATGGAAGTTGGGTATCGCTTAATAAAAATAGTCAGGTAGTTTTTTTAAATAGTTTTACCGAAAAATCAACCCGTCAGATAAAATTAAAAGGAGAAGCCTTTTTTGAAGTAACACCAAATGTTAACAAACCATTTATTGTTCAAACTCAGAAAATTATCGTTCAAGTTTTAGGCACAAAATTTAATGTTAATGAAAACTCTAATAAGGTTTTAGTATCAGTATCCGAAGGACATGTTTCAATGTCGGACAAAATTGGGCACAAAGTAATGCTATCAAAAGACGAAACTGGAAGTTATCAAAACGGGAATCTTAAAAAAATAACTTCGAACACGAACTTTTTATTTTGGAAAACAGGCGACTTAACTTTCCAGAATAATAATCTACAAGAGGTCGCAGCAAGTTTAAATGACTATTTCCCTGAGATCAACTCGGTTAAAATCGAAACCAGTGCATCAGCGATTAGGATTACCACACGATTTAAAAATGCCAAATTGAATGAGATTTTCGAAGAATTATCAATCCAATTTCATAAAAAATTCGAACTAAAAAAAGACGGAACTCTTATTGTTACTGACAAGTAGGATTTTCATCCATTTGATATTTCAAAAGCCTTTCCGTCTCCAAAGAAAGGTTTTTTTAGTTTGTAATTGTAATCTAAATGACCAATAAAATACCTGTCAAAATAATTGATTTGTATCATCACTTAATTTTTGATTAATTTAGTGCCAGGTTTTACAACAAACTATGGCCAAATTCACATTAAAACATACATTCATCTTCGCTATTGCGTTTTTGGCTTCACTTTATAATTTTCATGCGTCCGCACAAGACCTCCTTAATACAAAAGTTAAACTTTCGCGAACAACCGGCAACGCTATTGAGTTGCTATCTGAAATAGAAACCAATTCAAGCGTAACACTTAGTTACACAAATCAGGTTTGTCTCTCTAAAAAAATTGTCTTCCAATCCAATGAATCAACTATCAAATTCTTTTTGGATCAGATATTTGCAACCTGCCGCGTAAAATATATTGAGACTGGAAATAAAATTATAATTACTCCCATTCCATTGCAAGAATTAAAACTAACCTTACATGGCTATGTTCGAGATTCGTTAACAGGTGAGCCTTTAATTGGAGCCAATATATTCCTTCAGGACATCAGTAGAGGAACGGTAGCTAACAACTATGGCTACTACAATTTAACAGTCATGGGAGGTGACGGACATGTAGGTTGCTCGTATGTAGGATACAATACCAATTACAAAAAGTTATTAATTTTAAATGATACACTTGTACGTTTCGATTTAACACCACAACCCAATCTACAAGAGGTATCTGTTATGGGTATTCCCATTGCAACCGACGTAAAAAGTACTCGAACAAGCACCATTGAAATTCCCGTATCACAAATTCAAAATGTGCCTTCGTTTATGGGCGAAGCCGATGTTATTAAGGCTCTTCAGCTATTTCCTGGCGTGCAAAGCGGGAATGAGGGATTTAGTGGGTTATATGTACGAGGTGGCGGCTCTGACCAAAACCTGATTTTAATTGATGATACTCCAGTATACAATGTGGATCATTTACTTGGATTTTTCTCGGTTTTCAATCCTGATATTATTAGTCGAGTATCTATTATTAAAGGTGGTTTCCCAGCTCAATATGGAGGCAGACTCTCCTCGGTTGTTGACATTCGAATGTTAGAAGGAAACAATAGAGAGTTAACCGGATCTGCAAGCATTGGTCTTTTATCATCCAAGATAGTGATTAATGGCCCTGTACGTTTTAAAACAAAATTAAATGCAGCCCCAACAACCTACGCACTTTCATTTCGCCGTACCTATTACGACTTATTAGCCTCCCCCTTTCAAATTGGAAGAGAGGAAAAATCGTTTTACTATTTCTATGATTTAAATGCCAAAATAAATCACACTTTTTCACCCAAAAGCCAATTAGCAATTAGTACATATATGGGTAAAGACGACCTTATGTCGAAATACAATTTTAAAGAAGTTGCCCGTAGTATTGTAACCGGAGACAACACTACATCGAAGCAATCGTTAAACGATGAAGTATTAAATGGTTGGGGAAATTATATTGTATCGGGCCGTTGGACCTACTCATTAACAGAGAAATTGTACTCGATTTTAACAACATCGTACAGCGATTATTTATACTCATCGGAACAACAACAAATAAACTACAACAACCAAACAACCAGCTTAGTAACTCAAAAGTATAAGAGCGGAATTCGCGACTTATCTGTTAAATATGAAGGAGAATATAATTTATCGAGTGGTCACTCATTTAAAACGGGAATAAGCTATACATACCATCGTTTTTACCCCGGTATAAATATTGTTGAGTTAAATTTAAACTCAAATGCAAAAAATGATACGACCATAGGAGGCTTACATTTAAATGGCAGTGAATTTCACACCTATCTTCAAAGCGATCTCTTTGTATCATCACTTTTACGCATAAACATTGGCGTTCATGGTTCCATGTTTCACACAGGCGAAAAAAAATACTACTCATTAGAACCGCGTATTTCATCGCGTTTACTAATATCCTCCAAGCTGTCGATGAAAGCCGCCTATTCCACAATGACACAATATGTTCATTTGTTAAACACAGCTAATGTTTCATTGCCAACCGACTTGTGGCTTTCAGTTACCAATGACATTAAACCTATGACAGCATGGCAATCCGCTGTTGGTTTCGAATATGAAATATCGAAAGGATTTAATATTTCGATAGAAGGTTACTACAAAAAACTAAATAACATTCTCGATTATAAAGAAGGACAAAGTTTTTTCGACTATAGTACCAGTTGGGGAGATAAACTGACTACAGGCATTGGCGAATCGTATGGGATAGAATTTTTAATCCATCGAAAGATAGGAGATCTTTCGGGTTGGCTAGGCTATACATGGTCGAAATGTTCAAATCAATTCAACTTACTAAATCATGGCAATTGGTTTCCAGCAAATAACGATCGACGACATGATGCCTCACTTTTTTTATCGTATTTATTTAGCCCTAAAATTGATGCAGCCTTAACATGGTCCTATGGAAGTGGAAAACCAATAACCTTAGCTGGCGAAAAGTACTACTCTCCTTCGATCAACACCAATGGCATACCTTCAAGTTATTCAGAGTACTTTGCAACAAAGAATGGTTATAATTTGCCCGATTTTCATAGACTAGACTTAGGCGTTAACTTTTCGAAAGATAAAGCATGGGGTAAACGAACTTGGAGCGTTGGACTAATGAATGTTTACGGTCGGAAAAATCCATTTTTTCTATACTACGATGAATCAATTAATCCAGATACCAATGAATCAACACGAAGTCTTAAAAAATTTAGTTTGTTCCCCTTTCCTTTCCCATATGCCAGATATACTGTACATTTTTAAAACCCAATTGCCTACGATTATTAGGAAATGAGTAAACAAACCCTTTGACATGATGTTATTTTAAAACGTATATTTAGTCTTTGCAAGAAAACTCAAAATACTGCGTTATTCTCATTTTGAAAACAGTCATTCACAAAAAAAAAAAATGACATTGAAAAAAATTATACCCTTGCTCATTTTTATCGTATCAATGCTTTCTTGCGAACGAGATTTTACTCTTTATATAGATAAGCAAGGTGGAAATCCTGTTTTATACTCGTTTATTCAACCCAATTCTAGTTTAATTTTAAGCCTATCAAAAAGCGTTGCGGCAACCTCAGCTCATAATTACGAGTTGTATACTGATGCTCAGCTAATTATATCTCGAAATCATTGTTGCATAAAAACCATTTCTTATCCATCTAATCAATTATGGGAAAATTTTAGTGATTTAATCTTTGTTGAGAATGACTCAATTGAAATTCAGATAATAACCAACAATGAAATAATTGTTAAAGCACAAACCATTGTCCCTGTTTTCACTCCAATTACTCAAGTTGATACCATAAAAATTGCTAAATCACAAATAGATGGAACCATTAAAAATTTTATGCAACTGGGTATTAGCTTTTCCGATTCTTTAAAAATTAAGGATTATTACCAACTAAACCTCGAATGGCATCAAACCTCTTTAGTTAATAACGTTCTAACCGATTCCATAATTCCGATTGTATTTTCTAAAACCGATCGAGTGTTTTACGATCCGGAGCAAGGCACTTCGACTATTGGGAATATTGATTTTGATGGCCTATTTACTGATGCAACACTAAAGACAAAGGAGTATAAAATTCAAATTCAACTACCTTACAATGAGTTTACTTTAAGCTCAAATGATATTTCTAAAAAGCTTGTAATTAAACTATCACATTTAAATAAAGATTGCTATTTATTCAAACGATCTCAAATAATTTACGATACATACAAGCAACTTCCTATTTTTGATCCAGTGAATATATATAGCAATATTGAAAATGGATTTGGCATGTTGGCAAGCTTTGCAACAACCTCTGATACGATTTTTATTACCAACTAATAAAGACACATTGTCATGAAAACCACAAAAAACGTGTCGTAAACACATTTGCACATATTTTGATATTTATCTCTTTTGAAAAAAGAAAACCATTAAAACGATTAATATGACATTATTTAAAAAGATGGATGATTTATCCACAAGTGATTCGCAAAAGAAAAAAACCACCGATATAGAAAAAACTAAAGTTCTAATTATTGGGTCGGGTCCAGCAGGCTATACAGCGGCCATATATGCAGCTCGTGCAAATTTAACACCAGTAATGTATGAGGGATTGCAACCAGGAGGACAATTAACCACCACCACAGAGGTAGAAAACTACCCTGGCTATCCCGAAGGAATTACGGGAACCGAAATGATGGAAGACTTAAAAAAGCAAGCTCAGAGATTTGGAACCGATGTACGATTTGGAATGGCTACAGCTGTGGACTTTTCAAAACATCCATTTACTGTGGAAATTGATAGCGTGAAAACAATTGAGGCACATGCAGTGATTATTGCAACTGGTGCAACGGCCAAATACTTAGGTCTACCTGATGAAGCCAAATATGCAGGATCGGGTGTTTCGGCCTGTGCAACTTGCGATGGATTTTTCTACCGTGGACGTAACGTTGCAGTTGTTGGAGGTGGCGATACTGCTTGCGAAGAAGCACTCTACCTAGGTGGGTTAGCTAAAAAAGTATTCCTCATTGTTCGTCGCGATGAGTTAAGAGCTTCGAAAGTAATGCAGGAGCGCGTTTTTAAAGCAAAAAAAATTGAAGTGCTTTGGGAGCATCAAACCAAAAACTTAACCGGCGAAGGAGTAGTTGAAGGAGCAATTTTATGGAAAAAGAAAGGGACTCCGCAGGAAGAAGAAGTAAAGATTGAAATAGATGGATTCTTTTTAGCCATTGGTCACAAACCTAATTCTGATATATTTAAACCTTACTTAGAAACAGACGCAGTTGGCTATATTAAAACGATTCCAGGATCATCTAAAACGAATATCGAAGGTGTTTTTGCCTGTGGAGATGTTCAGGATTCGACCTACCGTCAAGCAGTAACAGCGGCAGGATCGGGATGCATGTCAGCAATTGATGCTGAACGTTGGTTAGCTGAGCAAGAGTAATTGCATATAAGCAAGAGCAGCTAGTCCTTTTTCAAAAAGCTAGCTGCTTTCTTATTTCCTGAGACATAAGTAAATGCTAAGCTTTATTTAAAAAATCATAGGTATTTTCAGGAGCATCTTCCATGTTAAGTATAATTAATCCATCCAATGAATAGTTAAAATCAGGATCGATATTAAACCCAATTATTTTAGCATTTTGCTTAAAATATTGTTTTAACAAAACAGGTATTTTCAGATACTTAGGTTCAATTCCCGAAATAAACTGATCCAATTTTAATAAATCATTACTTTTGCTTTCCAAAATAATATCAATATCTATTTTACTTTTTTGAGGCTTAAAAGCCATATGTGGATAAACCCATTTAGCCAAGTCGTGGTTATAATAATTCTTGCGTACAAAGGCTATAATCAATTCCTTCGAATACTCCGAAAAATCGTTGCTAATGCTAACTGGACCCAATAAATACTTATAAGTTGGGTTTTTCTTCAATACAGTTAAAATACCTTGCCATAACAAAAACAATGGTAGCGGTTTTTGCTGATAAGCTTTAATTACAAACGATCGCCCCAATTCAATTGTTTGACTTAAGATGGGGATAAACTGATCATCTAAATCAAAAAGAGTTGTAATGTAAAAACCCTTTTTCGAGAATTGGTTAAGTATATCCGCGCCAAACCCCATTCGGTAAGCACCTATAATTTGGTGGTTATCAACATCATATACAAAAAGATGCCAGTAATACAAATCAAACTTATCTACGTCAATTTTTTTATTGGTTCCCTCTCCAACTTCTCTAAATGTAATTTCACGCAAACGACCAATTTCGCGCAAAACCCACGGAATTTGATGAGACCCACTAAAAAACACTTCGTAATTCGATTTTCGAAAAAGCAACCCATCTTGATTTCGCAATCTCAACAACTCTCGCTCAATCTCCTCAACTGCAACAGGTTCAATAATACGCTTAGGTTTTTTAACCAGTTTAAAATTAACTTTAAAGAAGTGCTTATTTTTAGCAAACTTTCCCAATGCATATAAATAAGTGCGTAAATACCTGCCTGCCTTGTCATTGGTTTCAAATTCTGCTAACTCTTTTGCCTTGATCGGTTTACCTATTCTTAAACGAACGCTTTGATTCTTTTTCCGAAAGAACTCCGATGGAATAGATAGCGTTCGAAGATAAGGATGTATTTTACCCAGTAAATGAAACCAAAAGCTATTACCTCCAAAAAAATAAATTGGTACAATGGGTACATTCGCTAACCGAATAAATTTTATCACCGCTGCATCCCATTCTTTATCTTCAACCATTCTACACCCTTTTTGCCATGATGATACTTCACCTGCTGGGAAAATCCCCAATGGCTTACCCTCTTTTAAATGTTTAAACCCTTTCCGCATTCCATCAATATTCATTTGTGTTTTAGACTCAAATGGATTTAACGAAATAAAATGATCCTGCAAGGGTTCAAATTCATTGAGAAAAAAATTAGCTAATACTTTAAAATCTTTATTGTGTTGTCCACAAACATCCATCATAATTAATCCATCCAAAAAACCAAATGGGTGATTAGATATTACAATGTATGGACCTTTTTTCGGTAGATTTTTAAGCTCTTCGGTAGGAATTTCGAATGAGATATTCAACGTATCAAGCAATCGTTCCACGAATGAAATACCCCTATACCCATTCAAGTAATTTGCAAATAAACGATTAATGGTATTAAACTTTAAATAGCCTAATAAAGCTGAAAGAAGAATCTTATTTTTGGGTAACGACATACCCAATTTCGATAACCGGTTAATGGATAATAATTCCACAATATTAAAGTAAAACAGGTGAATAACTAAAATTATACAACGATTGAAATCGAAAATTCAAAAAAAATAACTACAAACTCATCCCTGATGAGATGGCAAAATTAGGGAGAGTATCTATGTGGGAAGTATGTCGAACTAAAACATAATCAACTATTTCGGAAGTTATATCCCTATAATCTACGCATATAGGTTTTCCGAATTTAATCCAGTTTGCAAAATCAACACCTCCCTTTTCTGACAAATATTGAATAACAGTAACCCTCATCCTTTTTAATACATGAGCATTGCACTGTTGTTCGAAATTTTCTTTGACAGGTATTACACAAAGTTTTTTCTGTAAAAACATAGCCTCAGCTGGTGTTTCGAATCCAGCATGACATAAAACTCCTTTCGAGGAGGTTATACTTGATGCAAATCGTTGTCTATCAACTGGTTCGATGGAAATATTTTTATGAACAGTGGGTATTTCGCAAGTTTTTGAGAAAACTTCAAATTTTTGCTCCTTAAACTGATCAAGAAAGCTAATAATATCATTGTCAGCATATTGCGGTAGATAAACAGTGTGATGATTGCCCATTGTAGGTGTTGACAATCGAATATCTTTACGAATTACCGGAGTAAATGTTGTACTATTGAAAGGTGAAAAATGCAATCCATACCGATAGGTTACTGGAGCATACCATTTCATTAATAGTTGTCCCAAAATATTTGAGCTAAGAGGTCGAGGCACTTGTCGTCCTAAAACTGCACTTTGGTGACTAAATCCAATGCATGACACATTTCGTAACCTGCATGCCCATGCTGTTATTGGTTCAAAATCATTAATTACAATGTCGTAATCGCTTACAGGTAAAAATTTTACATTCTTGAAAAACGTATTGAAATCATTGTATTTTAAGCATTTCAAGATATTAATAGTCCCATTTTTATCATAGACTAATTCTAAACCTGAAAAATTGTATTTAATAAGCCAAGGCAATTCCCCTTTAGTTATTGCGCCACTTGCAACAATATCAACTTCTCCAAAATTTTTAAGAACAAGAATAAGCTCCAGGGCGCGCGAAATTTGACCATTCCCTGATACGTTGACTGCATATAATATTTTCATCTATTCATTTAATTACAATGCAAGTATAGCGCTGCTATATCATCAGAATGTAATTTTAATGCAAACGAATTATTAACAAAAAAGGTACTCTAGGTACCTCTCATTACAATTTACAGTATCATAAATTACACTGCCATGGGTTCAATTTCGTGTTTACGATCAAAAAGTGTTTCTTGCCAGTAATAGTATAAATCATACACCATCGAACGACTTCGACCTTCGGCCTGAACTAATTTGGAACGTTGTGCAACTACCACGGAACTCTGGGAGTGAGTATTTGGTGAAAACACCATAAACGACACGCCACATTCGCTCAAATTAGCTAACGAGTATGGCAAACCACTACAGTTCAGCACAATTTCAACTTTAAACTGACTCGCAATATCATGAACGGTTTTTATCGCATCCATTGAATAGGACAAACACTCTGGTTCGTTTAATAAAATGCACCTAATATCTGGATTCTCCTTTAAAAACTCAAAAAAACGACCCTTGCTTTCAAGCAATTGACTCATGCTAATAGACTTACTGTCAATGCCATGGTGATCACAAATAGCTTCTACCCATTTATTATCTTGGCTATTGCCAACAATTAATACATTTTCATCGAACGCAATAATTGAAGAAAGAATGGTTTCGACAGCAAAATTACTCCTTTTGTTAAAAAGGATTGTTTCAAAACCAGTTAAATAAAATCGATCAGCATTAATGGATTTAGCTGATAATAAGTGAATCAACTTTTCATCAAACCATTTATCAGCAAAAATACTATCTCTGGTTGTGTATGGTTCTCGGATGTTTATATGCATAGGTTTAGTTTTTATGGCTTAGTAATGGTCGAATTTACATGATTAAAAAAAACTTTGAGTTAGGTAATTATTAAATTATTATTAATCTCATAAAACATGACAATTAATTTAATCTTAACACGTACTATTTTCCAGACTATTTGGTCAACAACTGATATTTAAGGATGAATTGGAATAAAACACTTATTTAAATATCATCCAACCCATATTTTTTATCTTTACATGCTTAATAAAACTTTGTATAATGAGCCAATTCGCAAACGTAGTATTGCCATTACCACTTCCGCAGCTGTTTACCTATTTGGTTAATCCATCGGAGCCAGTTGAAATTGGCATGCGAGTTATTGTACCTTTTGGTCGACGAAAGTTTTATACCGCAATTATTATTGAGATACATCAAACACCACCCGTTCATTATGATGCAAAACCTATTCACACCGTTTTAGATGAGTATCCGGTAATTAATTTGCTGCAATTAGACTTCTGGAAATGGATGAGCGATTATTATCAATGCACGCTAGGTGACGTTTTTAAAGCAGCCTTACCATCAGGCTTTAAAATGGCTAGCGAAACACATGTTTTTGCCAATCCTGATTTTTGTGAAACCACTCCGCTTACATCCAATGAGTTAACCATTTTGGGTTTTGTTAATAGTCAGAAGAAAACAACCATTAGCGAAATTCAAAAACAACTCGATAAAAAAGAGGTTTTCAACACACTATTTAAATTGCATCACCTGGGTGCATTGTCAATTGAAGAATCGATTGAAGAGAGTTACAAACCCAAAACGGTAACTGGCTATTATTTGGGTGAAAATTTTAGAACCGAAGAAACGCTCAAAACGGTTTTTGATCAATTAAATAGAGCAACAAAACAACTTGAAATCCTTATGTTGTTTATCTCCAAGGTTGGATTTGCCAAAGCTTTAGAAGGGAAACGAATACTAAAATCGCAACTCGAAGAAGATGCAGCATTATCGCCTGCTCCACTTAACGAATTGGTTAAAAAACAAATATTAGTACCGTATGCTCATGAAATAGGACGGCTAAATTACGAGATAACACAAACCATTGCTCCCAAAGCTTTAAATGATGGACAAATTAAGGCAATGGATGAAATTAATACTGCTTTTTACAACCATCAAACAGTATTGCTAAAAGGAGTAACTGGGAGCGGAAAGACCGAAATATACATTCATTTGATTGAACAAGCTATCAAAGAGCATAAACAAGTGCTTTATTTACTTCCCGAGATTGCATTAACCACTCAAATAACCAGTCGATTAAAACTTCATTTTGGAAATAGGCTAGGAATCTACCATTCGAAATACAGCGATGGCGAACGAGTTGAGGTTTGGAACGATGTGTTGATGAAGAAAAACTATCAGCTAATTTTGGCTGTTCGTTCTGGCATTTTTCTTCCCTTTCAAAATTTAGGACTCATTATTGTTGATGAAGAGCACGAAAATAGCTTTAAGCAATACGATCCAGCACCCCGCTACCATGCTCGCGATTCGGCCATAATGCTTGGACATTTGCACAAAGCCAATGTACTTTTAGCCAGTGCTACGCCTTCGGTTGATTCATTCTATAACGCCATGCAGGGTAAATATACTTTGGTGGAATTAAATGAGCGATATGGCGGTTTGGAAATGCCTCAGATTCTTATTGCCAATGTTCGGGAGGCCAAGCGGAAAAAGCAGATGAAATCGCATTTTACTCCACTACTTATCGAACAACTTACCATTGCGCTTAATGCCAAAGAGCAAGTTATCTTGTTTCAAAACAGGAGAGGGTTTGCACCTTATGTGGAGTGTGGCGAATGCGCTCACATACCCAAATGCCAAAATTGCGATGTGAGCATGACGTACCACAAAAACAAGCACTTATTAAATTGCCACTATTGTGGTTACTCGCTTGCTTTTCCCAACGAATGTCCCGCTTGCGGTTCACCCGCCATGGAAACCCGTGGTTTTGGAACCGAAAAAATCGAACAAGAACTCAAGCTGTTTTTCCCTGAAGCTCGCATAGCGCGGATGGATTTAGATACCACCCGATCGAAAAAAGCTTACGAAACCATTTTATTTGATTTCGAACAAAAGAAACTCGATATTTTGGTTGGAACGCAAATGATTTCGAAAGGGTTGGACTTTGATAACGTGAGTTTGGTGGGCATTTTAGATGCCGAAAATACGTTGAACTACCCCGATTTCAGATCGCACGAACGAGGGTTTCAGCTCATGTCGCAAGTGAGTGGGCGAGCAGGTCGTAAACACAAACAAGGCACGGTTGTTCTTCAAACCACCGATCCCGATCATCCGGTGATTCAGTGGGTGATTCAGCATAATTACCACGATTTTTTAAAGGCTCAGCTCGAAGAACGCGAACTGTTTAAGTATCCCCCGTTCTATCGTCTTATTCACATAACCATTAAACATCGCGATGAAGGCAGGACTGATAAGGCATCGCGCAATTTGGCATTGGCATTAGGGCAGATTTTTGGCAACCGTGTTTTAGGCCCTCAACCTCCTTTGGTGGCAAGGATTCAAACCTTGTTTATTCGTCAAATTATGCTAAAGCTCGAACGCAATGCTTCTATGATAAAAACCAAGCAGATGATTCAGCATTCGATTCATGCCTTAATTGCTCAACCCGAATACCGATCGGTAATTGTGCAAATTAATGTGGATCCAGTTTGAGTTATTAGAGACTTTTAACTTTTATAATGAACAAAACCAAATTGTAAACCTTTAACTGGTTCTTTTTATTCTCAACTAAATGTTTTATTCAATCATCGATTATTTAAATATAGACTGGTAGCAGAATGATTGTTAAATTCAGACATGCCCTTTCGTTGATATTGGTGTTGGTGCTAATTACTCCAACCATCATCAAACAACATCATCATCACGATGAGTTTGTCTGCCATGCAAAGAACACCAAACATTTGCATACATCACACCCCATTTGTTTAACCTGCAATTTCGAGTTTTCCGTTTATTCAATCAACAATTTACCATCCGTTCCTTCAAAAATGGTATTGGCTGGTAGTTTTATTATCTCCTTCTATTCGTTTATATTTTACGGACTACCACTTTACTCTTTTTCACTTCGTGCGCCCCCATTAAACTGACATCTCGTTTAGTTTAAAAATATTTTATTTAACAATAAAACTTACACACAGTGAAAAAAAGTATCCTACTATTTTTTGCGATGTTGACGTGTCATGTCATCTCATCACAAAATAAAATAAGCGGCCTAATTACCGACCAAGATAATTTGCCTTTACCGGGAGCAACCATTTTAGTGCCCCAACTAAATAAAAACACAACTTCCGATGTAAATGGAAGATATGAGTTAACTGATTTACCAAATGCGAAAATCAACCTTCATTTTTCATTTATAGGTTTCTCGACTCAACTTGAGACAATTGTATTAAATAACGCCGATCAAACGGTTGATGTTAATATGAAACCTACTACCATCGAAACCGAAGAGATTGTGGTAACGGGTGGTTATCATTCGACTCAACACGAGAATGCCGTTAAAATTGATGTGCTCAAGCTGAACTCAAGCAACACAATACCAACCCCAAATTTCATGTCAACCTTAACAAAAATTCCAGGTGTTGATATGATCTCGAAAGGTAGTGGTGTTTCAAAACCTGTTATTCGTGGTTTATCGATGAATGATATTCTGGTTTTAAACAATGGTGTTCGTTTTGAAAATTATCAATACTCGAGTCATCACCCACTTGGGATTGATGAATTTGGCATCGAGAGCGTTGAGGTAATAAAAGGCCCGGCCTCGTTGCTTTATGGCTCTGATGCCATTGGCGGAGTAATTAATTTTATTAAAGAAAAACCAGCCCAGTCAAATAGCATTAAGGGCGATTACAACCTTCAGCTCTTCACCAACACTTTGGGTATTGAAAATAATTTGGGAGTAAAAGGTGCCACCGATCACTATTTTGGAGGTATTCGAGTGGGACAGAAAAGCAATGCCGATTTTCTGCAAGGTGGAGGTGATTATGCACCCAATTCGAGATTTAACCAATATGCGCTCAAAGCAAATACAGGCTATGTTGGATCGAAAGGAGCGTTTAAATTGTATTACGATTACAACAATCAAAACCTAGGATTGGTTGAACCCGAAGCCATTGAAGCCATTACTGCTCGCGGACGTAAAAACACACTGTATTACCAACAATTAAACACTCATTTGCTATCGTCGCAGAACGACATTTATTTGGGTCAACTTAAATTAGATGTTAATGCATCCTATCAGAATACCGAGCTCATTCACTTTGGTGAACCCAATGAGTACGAAATACAAATGGACTTGGCGACTTTAACTTATGAAACTAAATTACATCTACCATCCGATGCCAAATCGGAATATATTGTAGGATTTCAGGGATTTAATCAGAACAATTCGAATTTAAACAACCGACCAACCCTGCTACTTCCCAATGCCACCACCAATAATTACTCGGGGTTTTGCTTGGTTCAACATACCTTTTTCAGTAATTTAAAGGTTCAAACAGGTATTAGGTACGATGCAAAAACGATTAGATCCTTGGTAATTGGAACCTCCAATGATCCATCGACTTATCGTGCAGCAATCGATAAAAACTACGGAAATTATAGCGGATCCATTGGGGCTACCTATAATGTTACTAGCAAATTGTTGTTTCGGTTAAATTATGCCACTGCTTATCGCACACCCAACTTGGCCGAGCTCACCTCAAATGGCCAGCACGAATCGCGCTATGAAGTTGGTAATGAAAGCTTAGTGCCCGAAAATTCGCATGAAAGTGATTTGAGCTTGCACTATCATCAAGATAATTTTACGTTTGATTTAGCTGGGTTTTACAACATCATCAACCATTACATTTACATTTCGCCTACTGGCGAGAAAACAGCTTCGGACCTGAGCATTTACAAGTACAAGCAAAATAACTCCACATTAATTGGGGGCGAAACTGGTTTGCACATTCATCCGCAATTCATCAAGTGGTTGCATTTCGAAACTACATTTTCAACGGTTGTTGGCAAGCAAACAATTGGCGACTATCTACCATTTATTCCGGCAAATAAATTAAACGTTGAACTGCGTGCCGAAACAGAAAAAATGACTAAAATCATTCATCCTTATTGTTCATTGAATGTTCATACAGCCTTTAGCCAAAACAATGCAGCACCCGACGAAACAACAACTGCTGGATATACACTTGTTGATGGCAGCGTTGGTGGAACAATAAAATTAAATCATCAGGATATTATAATTGGACTTGGAGTTACCAATTTGTTTGATGTCAAATACATCGATCATTTATCAACGCTAAATGAAGTAAACCTCTTAAATCCAGGAAGAAACATTTCGTTTTCTTTGAAAATTCCTTTCGAAGTAAAACAATAACTAGTCAGTTTTGGGAAAAAAGTAGCTTGTTCAAACTATTTGAATGAGCTACTCCTTTTTTGCTTACCCGTTAAATGTAGCCAAAGCCAGTCAACACATCTAAAACTGAAGGATAGGTATTAGCCACCACCATTGAAAAATCGGAAGGATGAAGCCATTGAGCTTTAGTAATATTTTCGATCGATTGAGGAATGAGTATTTCATCGCCTTTATAATCCATTTCGAACCAAAAGGTTGCTTTTAAAACATAGTGATTATTCAAAGGGTAGATATGATAGGATTTAATACTATTCCCTTTTATTTCAACCCCATTAAGTCCGCACTCTTCTGCGACTTCACGCAAGGCAGTTTCCACAATGGTTTCACCCTTTTCGCGTTTGCCTTTAGGCAAATCCCATCGATTCAACCGATAAATAAAAAGCAAATCTCCCTTTTCGTTCTTAACCAATCCTCCGGCAGCCTCCAAGTAATTAAATAATTCTTTTAATAACTCAAACAACCTATCAGTATTGGATGCAACCACAACCAATTTAACCAATGATAAGTTAGTCAAAAAAATCGATAACCACTTTTCAAGCTCCATCTTATCGGGCTCAACAACAATGTGTTCGCCATTTTTTAACGGAAAATACTTTTCAGTTATTAAAAGTATTCGTTGGTTGAAAAAAACTTTATACATTTGTGCCATGGAAAAAGTAGCTGAAATTATTGCATCGCAATTGTTGCAAATAAAAGCAATTAAATTGCAACCATCAAGCCCTTTTACATGGGCATCGGGATGGACCAGTCCTATTTATTGTGATAACCGAAAATCACTTTCGTACAGCGATGTGCGTTCTTTTATTAAAATACAATTTGCGCGAATTGTCGCCGAAAAATATGCAAATGCCGATGTAATTGCGGGAGTTGCAACTGGTGCTATTGCTCAAGGGGCTTTAGTAGCTGACCTTTTGAATAAACCGTTTGTTTATGTTCGCTCAAGCCCTAAAGGTCATGGATTAGAGAATTTGATAGAAGGCGATTTGCGCCCCGGACAAAAAGTGGTGATTATCGAAGACTTAATTTCAACCGGAGGAAGTAGCTTAAAAGCAGTCGAAGCCATTAGAAACAATGGTTGCGAAGTGCTAGGGATGCTAGCTATTTTTAATTACGGATTTAAAACGGCTGAAGATAATTTTAAAGCAGCCAAGGTTGATTTAACCTCACTTGGAAATTACCAAACACTCATTGAGGTAGCTTCAAAAGGCGGTTATGTGTCTGAAGGAGATGTTGAAACCCTTTCGGAATGGCGCACCGATCCAGCAAACTGGAAACGCAAAGCATAATTAGCATTTACAAGAAAAACTCCAAATACAGCGTTGTTCTCATTTTGAAAACAGCCATTCACAAAATAATATAAACTAAAAGCAGGCAAAACCTGCTTTTTTTAATTCAATACATGGAGCAATTTAATAGCAACAAATACCAATCGGTTTGCGCACCTGATTATTTATATCAAACGCTCACCGATTTTACGCGCTTAGAGAAACTCATGCCAACCGAAAAGATAAAAAACTGGCAGGCGACCGAATCCTATTGCCGTTTTAAAGTAGATGGGATTGGTGAAATGGGACTTAAAATTGCAGAGATAGCACCCACTACATCAATAAAATATATTGGCGATGGAAAAGTTCCATTTGACTTTTATTTAACCATCCAGCTCGAACCCAATAATATCGGAACCATAGTATATGCGACTTGCGATGCCAATCTTAATCCTTTACTAAAAATGATGGCATCACCTGCTATTGCAAAATTTTTAGAGATTTTATCAACGGCCATTGCCGAACATCAATCGGGTAAATAACCAATTAATCCAATACAAATTCCACTTCTTTAAACTCGTATTGCCGCTCCTCTCCCGCTTTGGTTAAAAGAATTAAATGTCCCATTGGGCTTAACCCTTTAATCGTAGCCGTAAACAATCCGCTTTCATCCGAAAACAAATAACTTCCTTCACTTCGAAATAAGTGTGAAAAATAGTTTTCGTTTACTTCCAATACTTGTCCCTTCTCCACTTGCGTATCGTATTTAACAATTTTATCTAAAATTTTAACAGCTAAATCAGCCACATCATAATCACTGCCAGTAATTTGAGATAAGGATATTGGATTGGGTGCATTACTGACAAACACTTTCTGATTAACGTTGAGCCCAATTCCAACAACTGTTTCAGATATCTTAGACCCCATAATTGAGTTTTCAATTAAAATGCCGGCCACTTTTTTTTGCTGATAATAAATGTCGTTCGGCCACTTAATATTAAACGATAAACCCGTGATATCGCCCAATACCTCAACAATAGCTACCGATATCAGTTTTGAGATAATGAATTGCTGAGCAATTTCAACACCTGTAGGCCTTAACAACACGCTAAATGTTAAATTCATTCCGGGCTCACTCTCCCAGCTATTCCCCATTTGACCGCGTCCCAAAAACTGATCGCGGGTGATTACCCCACTGTATTCGGGCATCGGTTTTTCGTTATTTAACTCCTTTAACTTTAAGTTGGTTGAGTTTAACGAGTCGAAATACAAAAGCAAAGTTGTGGACAAATAGTCTTTCATTTCAGACATAATGACAGGCAATTAAGTAAAACCAGATTCGGCATAGTTTATGACAAAAATAGTATCTTTGACCTTGAACAAATAAATTAAGCATAAAAATTTCGGAAAGAACAACGAATGACAATCAGTAAAAAGAAAAAAGATAGCACCGAACTTTTAGTAGAAGCAGTTGTTCTAGGCCTACAGGAACGAAAAGGTTCCAATATTTCAGTTCTTGATCTTAGGAATATTGAATCCAGTGTTTGTCAGTTTTTTGTGTTATGTAATGGTGAAAGCACCACTCATGTATCAGCGGTAGCTGATTCGGTTGAAGAAATGACGATAAAAACACGTAACGACAAACCATTTCACATTGAAGGTAAGCAGCAAGCCCTTTGGGTTTTACTTGACTATGTTGATGTTGTGGTGCATGTGTTTCATAAATCGATTAGACAAGAATACAATTTAGAAGAATTATGGGCCGATGCGCCTCGAAAAGATATTGAGAATTTATTTTGATTATAACAACAACACACAATAATGGAGAACGAAAAACCAACAATGCCGCCGGTAAGCGAAAAGGATAAACCAAAGCTTCCTAAGTTTAATTTATATTGGATTTATGGTGCTATTTTCTTTGCACTCATTATAATTGCAGCACTCAATACAAATGAAGGGCCAGTTAGTATCACTTACAGTCAACTTGAAAATAAAATTTTGGCTAGCGGCGATGTGAAAAAGATAGCTGTTATTCGTAATGATGGGATTGCTGAAATTACAATGGCAGAACAGTCGCTTGACAAATACAAGGACTTACTAACTGATGCTTATAAAACCACTTCGAAGACAGGTCCTCATTTTACAGTTACATTGCCATCTTTAGAAGAGTTTAAAGACATAAAAATTGCAGCTGAAAAAAAGCTAGGCACTACCATAGCTGTAAATTACGAAGAACGTCACAACTTATTTGGTGATTTCTTTAGCATGATGTGGCCTCTACTTTTATTGGCAGTTGTTTGGATATTTATTTTTCGCCGAATGAACGCGCAATCGGGAGGCGGTGGAGCTGGCAACATATTTAATGTAGGCAAATCGAAAGCACGAATTTTTGATAAAGAAGCTGCTACCAATGTATCTTTTAAAGATGTAGCTGGTTTAGTTGAAGCCAAACAAGAATTAGAAGAAATTGTTGAATTTTTAAAACGCCCTGAGAAATTCACCAATTTAGGAGGTAAAATTCCCAAAGGCGCCCTTTTAGTTGGATCTCCAGGCACAGGTAAAACCTTATTAGCAAAAGCAGTTGCAGGTGAAGCCAATGTGCCATTTTTTAGCATGTCGGGTTCCGATTTTGTTGAAATGTTTGTGGGAGTTGGAGCTTCGCGGGTTCGCGACTTATTTAAACAAGCCAAATCAAAATCGCCTTGTATAATTTTTATCGATGAGATTGATGCCATAGGTCGTGCTCGTGGAAAAAATGCCAACTTTGGGTCGAACGACGAACGCGAAAATACCCTCAACCAACTCTTAACCGAGATGGACGGTTTTGCGACCAATAGCGGTGTTATCATACTTGCAGCTACCAACCGGGCCGATATTCTTGACCGCGCACTTATGCGTGCCGGACGATTTGATCGTCAGATTCAAGTTGAGTTACCCGATTTAAATGAGCGCGAAGCTATTTTCAATGTTCACCTCCGTCCTTTGAAATTAAGCGATGATGTGAAATCAGATTTCTTAGCCCGTCAAACACCCGGATTCTCAGGAGCCGACATAGCCAATGTTTGTAACGAATCGGCCTTAATCGCTGCCAGAGGAAATAAAACAATGGTGGAAAAAGAAGATTTTTTGGATGCCGTTGACCGTATTGTAGGTGGTTTAGAGAAGAAAAATAAAATTATATCGAAAGACGAAAAACGTGCCGTTGCTTACCACGAAGCTGGACATGCTGCCATTAGCTGGTTGTTAGAATACGCTCATCCGTTGGTTAAGGTAACCATTGTACCACGAGGAAAAGCGCTAGGAGCAGCTTGGTATTTGCCCGAAGAACGACAACTCACAACCAAAGAGCAAATCCTAGATGAAATGTGTAGCGCTTTAGGTGGTCGCGCAGCCGAAGATATCGTTTTTAACAAAGTAAGTACCGGAGCTTTAAGCGATTTGGAAAAAGTAACTAAACAAGCTTACGCCATGGTTACCTATTTCGGCATGAGTAAACTAGGCAATATCAGTTATTACGACTCATCAGGACAAAACGAATATGCCTTTAGCAAACCCTATTCTGAAAAAAGAGCCGAATTGATTGATTCAGAAGTTACTGCTATTATTGAAGAACAATACGTTCGTGCGAAACAACTCTTGGTTGACAATTCAGACAAGCACATTCAATTGGCTGAATTACTATTAGAAAAAGAGGTGATCTTCAGTGAAGATTTAGAAAAAATATTTGGACAACGACTAGGAAATCAGCACTTTATTAACGAGGACAAACCCAACGGATCCGAAACGACTAAAACAGCTTCTCCTACCGAATAATTGAGATTATGGATATGAATGCAAGTTCAGATTTATCGAAACAAATTATTTTAGATAAACTCCGAAAAACCGAAAGCACACGAAAAGCAGCTGAACTTTTGGAACCAGATTGGACTCAACCGGTTTTTGAAAAACCGGTTGATCTTTTAAAATCCTTCACATCAGAGTTAGAAACTTTGGCGGGAAAAGTTATTTATTGTGAAAACGAAGCTGAGTTAAAAACCCAACTATCGAACTTATTACAACAAAAAGGACTATCAACCCTTTTTTGTCGCGACACACAACTAACCCATCTCTTCCAAAACACAATATTATTAGAGAATAAGCCAGATCAATTTTTGAAAATGCAAGTAGCCATTACCCGATGCGAGGCACTTATCGCAAAATCGGGCTCTATTTTGGTTAGCTCAGCACACGAATCAGGTCGACTGCTAAATGTATTTCCACCTATTCACATGGTGGTAGCTTACGAAAACCAACTGGTTCCCTTTATTGAAGATGCTCTAAAAGTAATATCCCACAGATATTCCAATAATTTACCATCGCAAATAACTTTAGTAAGCGGTGCCAGTAGAACAGCCGATATCGAAAAAACGCTGGTTATGGGCGCACATGGCCCAAAAGAATTAATTGTATTTATCGTAAAATCCTAAAGTTTTATTAATTGATAGATTATGTTATTTTTGCGATGAATTTTCTTGACGAATCAAGTAAATTTTACCATTAATAAACACAAACTGGATGAGCAATTTTTGGCAGCGAACAATTACAGGAGCTCTGTTTATAGGTGCCGTTATTGGCAGTATACTTGCTCACCCACTACTTTTTTCAACTTTATTTCTACTTGTCGTTATTATTGGAATATCTGAATTTAATTTCTTAGTTCAGGATGAAAAAGTAAAAACACAAAACCTCTCGGGTTATTTATTAGGATTGGGAACCTTTGCACTCACAGTTGCATACAGCCATTTTGCTATTGAGGCCAAATGGTTTCTTTGTCTTATCCCTTTAACCATTACCATCTTCATTTCGGAACTCTATCGAAAACAAGAACGCCCATTTTGGAACATTGGCATGACCTTATTGAGCGCCATTTATGTGGCTGTTCCCTTTTCGTTTTTAGTACTTTATGCCTATCATTTCAACGGATACAACTCCACCATGCTTCTGGTCTTCTTTGCGATGGTATGGATGAACGATACAGGAGCGTATATTGTTGGAGTAACAATGGGTAAACGCAAATTATTTCCTCGTATCTCACCTAAAAAAAGTTGGGAAGGATTTTTTGGAGGCGTATTATTTACATTGTTATTGGCGTATATTTTTTCGTATTACATTGTCGAAGTCACTAAAATTGATTTTATCGTGATGTCGCTTATGATCTCAACGTTTGGTACTTTGGGTGATTTATGCGAATCGATGCTTAAAAGAACAATGGACATAAAAGATTCGGGCAATATTCTGCCTGGACATGGAGGCGTTTTAGATCGTTTTGATGCGCTCATATTTACGGCACCACTGATATATGCATATTTTGAATTTTTTAAGTAGATTTGCACAAAGTTTCAAAAAACAATTATGACTTTACATAAGGAAGGGAAAGCATCCATAGCATTGGTAGTTACATTTGGTATTATTCTGAATTTAGCTGTTTATCATTTTATAGGTACAGGCCTAACGTTTACAATATCAATGATTGTTGCATCGGCCTTATTGCTGATTATATTAAACTTTTTCCGTTTTCCCAAAATACATCCAGTATTAAATGATTTGGCAATAATTGCTCCTGCTGATGGCAAAGTAGTGGTTATTGAAGAAGTTGAGGAAAACGAATATCTAAAGACCAAATGCATTCAGGTATCGGTTTTTATGTCGCCACTTAATGTTCATATTAACTGGCTACCTATATCTGGGTTGTTAAAATACGTTCGTCATCACAATGGCGATTTTATGGCTGCTTACCTACCAAAATCGGCTACCGAAAATGAGCGCACATCTGTTGCCATTGAGCACTCATCAGGAGTAAACATATTAGTGCGTCAGGTTGCAGGAGCATTAGCCCGCCGAATTTGCTGCTATGCCAAAGAAAACACCAACATGAATCAGGGCGAGCAATTAGGATTTATTAAATTTGGTTCGCGAGTAGATTTATACTTACCACTAGGCACAAAAATAGATGTGCAGTTGAATCAAAAAGTAAAAGGTCGTCAAACCATTATTGGTTGGTTGAAATAAAAATCTTCTATTCTAACATATTACCGAAGCCTGTGTTATCGCAGGTTTTTTATTCGCAATAAGCAATTAGTGATTGCTTTTAAAAGATAAAAAAGTATCGCTAGAAGCAAAATTCAAATCCAGTGCAGTTCATATTTATTATTTTATGAAATGAAAAGCTTATTTTCTTCAATACACTTGTGAATAATCACATTTTAGTTATTTTTGCAACATAGTAACAGAGCCACAACGGGATGTAGCTCAGCCAGGTTAGAGTACGCGTCTGGGGGGCGCGGGGCCGGAAGTTCGAATCTTCTCTTCCCGACATTAAATATCAAGCGGTTAGCATTTTTTGCTGACCGCTTTTTTTATGATGGTGGGTATAATAGTGCCATCTTTTTTTATCGATTTATTTTGGCTCTATGATGTAGATGGAAAGTAAGGTAGGTGTGGTATTAACCCACATTGCAGCTATCCATCTGTAACGTATTGATAATCTGATTTGGGGTTTTTAAAATTTTCGCCAGTGTGCCACACGGATTTTTTCCGGGGCATGGATCATATTTGAGCTTGCCGCATATTTGTTTGACCGTT
>JBBQUP010000024.1:0-35655 GCA_038212305.1 Bacteroidales bacterium | reverse complement strand
GGTTTTTTTCGATTTTTTATTTTGCCTTTGTTTTATCGCTAAAACACACTCAAAATATGTCCTCTTTTATAACCTTGCCTCCTGTCTCTAACCAACCGTTGTTGGCTCAAAAAGCGGATGCAAAGGAAGACGCTTTTTTTTTGTTTTCCAAATCAAATCGTGACTTTTTCTTAATGTTTTATGTTAAAATATATAACCAGCTAAAAATCAAGCAAAATTATCATTTAAAATTACAACTAGAGCCATTAATTTAAATGAATAGATTAGGAAGAATAATAGATATTAGACGGATAGATATAATATTTTAGATAATTACAGATGGTGAACATTCTATTTTCATCTCTTGGTCTTCATATCTTCTCTTTCTATAATCTAAAAATCTAGACAGCTATAAATTTAAACAGCTTCTTAAAGTACCAAGTTTAAAATGACAAGGATTGAATAATATAAATATCAAATCACCTTAATTTGCAGTAAATACTTAAATGGTTCGAGGAAACAAACCGACGATTATTACCGATGTGAATTAAAACTTTTTAAATTTGCAAGCTAATGTTAATACTAATATTATAATTACAATGTCGAAAAACCTTGTCATAATTCCAACATACAATGAAAAGGAGAATATTGAAGCCATTATTCGAACCGTATTTTCACTACCGAGAGAATTTCACATCCTAGTTATTGAAGATAATTCGCCGGATGGAACTGCAGACATTGTAATTAAGCTGCAAAAAGAGTGGCCTCAACAATTGCATATGATTCAACGAAAAGGCAAATTGGGATTAGGAACTGCGTATATTGCAGGATTTAAATGGGCAATTGACTATAAATATGATTACATTTTTGAGATGGATGCGGATTTTTCGCATACTCCTTCAGATTTAATCAAACTTCACGATGCCTGTGTTTTAGAAAATGCAGACTTGGCAATTGGTAGCAGGTACAAATCGGGAGTAAATGTAGTAAACTGGCCAATGGGTAGAGTGTTAATGTCCTATTTTGCTTCGATTTATGTTCGATTTGTTACGCGAATGAAAATAATGGATACGACAGCTGGGTTTAAGTGCTACAAACGTAAAGTGCTAGAAACTATAAAACTAGATAAAATACGTCTTAAAGGATATGCTTTTCAAATTGAGATGAAATTTACAACTTGGAAGTATGGTTTTAACATTGTAGAGGTGCCTATTGTGTTTACAGACAGAAAACAAGGATCAAGTAAGATGAGTGGAGGGATTTTTAACGAAGCCATTTGGGGAGTTATGAAAATGAAACTATACAGCTTCTTTAAAACATACGAAGTATAAACCCTTTCATTATTATTTTGTTATAAATATTAATACGATATATAAATAATACACAAAAACCTCAACCCTATTTTGAAGTTCCATCACTCAAATCGTTTATTGTGCAAGAATAAAGCGCTACTTAAACTGTTTAACATAGAAAGACAATGAAAACCTTCCTTATAAAAGATGCCACAATTATTAATGAAGGATGTGTTGAAAAAGCATCCCTCTTGATAGAAAATGAGAGAATCAAAAAAATTTATAAAGGCGATGAAATATTGCCTGAATCAGTTGACATAATAGATGCATCAGGCAAATATCTTTTACCTGGTGTAATTGATGATCAGGTGCATTTTAGAGAACCGGGGTTGACTTACAAAGGCGATATTTACACCGAATCACGCGCAGCAGTGGCTGGCGGCACCACATCGTTTATGGAGATGCCAAATACCAATCCGCAAACCACAACGATAGAAGAACTCAACAAAAAATTTGAAATTGCCTCAACCCAATCATTGGCCAATTACTCATTTTATTTAGGTGCTACGAACGATAACTTAGCTGAATTAAAAAAAGTTGATCCCAAAAGCGTTTGTGGTATTAAAATTTTTATGGGTTCATCAACGGGAAATATGTTGGTTGATAGCGACAAGATATTAAGTGCCATCTTTGCTGAATCGCCCATTTTAATTGCAACGCATTGCGAAGATGAAACAACTATTAAAAATAATTTAGCAAGTTTCCACTCAAAATATGGTGATGATATGCCATTTCGCTATCATCCGCTCATACGAAACGATGAAGCTTGTTATTTATCATCGAGCAAAGCGGTTGAGCTTGCGACCAAATACAATGCTAAACTTCACGTTTTACATTTATCATCAGCCAAAGAGATTGCATTATTCAGAAACTCCATACCACTTTCTCAAAAGCGCATTACAGCCGAAGTTTGCGTTCATCATTTATGGTTCGACGATAGAGATTACGACACAAAAGGCTCATTGATTAAATGGAATCCGGCTATAAAAACGCAACTCGACAAGGAATCGTTATTGGCTGGTTTGTTATCAAACAATTTGGATGTTATTGCCACCGATCATGCTCCACATACAATGGATGAAAAAAACAATGGCTACTTTAAAGCTCCATCGGGCGGTCCATTGGTTCAGCATTCGTTAGTTGCCATGTTGGAATTATCGCATCAACAAAAACTATCAATCGAGAAAGTAGTTGAGAAAATGTGCCATGCACCAGCCATATTATACAATGTAGTTGATAGAGGCTATATACGCGAAGGCTATTTTGCCGATTTAGTGTTGGTAGATAAAAAACAATGGCAAGTGAGTAAAGAAAACATACTATATAAGTGTGGATGGTCGCCCTTTGAAGGAAATACGTTTAACTACAAAGTGACACACACTTTTGTAAATGGTGCTTTGGTTTATGAAAATGGTACCATTATAAATACAAATGCAGCCAAATCACTTGTGTTTGATCGCTAAATATGTCTGAAATGAAAAACTTCGTCTTTATTACACTTATTGTTATTATTGTTATTGGTGGATGTTGTAATCAATCAAATAAAAAATCAGATAAAGATCTGATGACGAGCGAATTTCTTATTGCCGACACAATAACCTATCCTATTAGAATAAAGAATTTAAATCCCGAAGATAGTTGGGCGACAGAGCGATTAAAGGATCTTAACTGCACAAAAATGGTGGATGACATTTTTAATTCAGTGTTGTCAGGGAAAACGATCGCTTATCATTATTTAACTCACAAACCATTCACGGTTAGTGACATTCAGGAGCTTGAAAGCAATGATAAATTCTCGAGAGACAAAGTCGTAGAGCTTGAATTTAAAGAACAATGGTGGATGGATGCCAATAGAAGTTTATTTAAGAAAGAGATAATATCAATATTAGTAGCCTATGAACTAACCGATGAAGAGAATCAATTTATGGGTTTGAAGGCCGCTTTTTATATTAAAACCAAACCTATTAAATAACAGCTTGCAATGATTATTTATAAAAGCCAAAAGCGCAGTTCGTTTTCACATTTAGTAATACTTATTGGAGGCGCAATATTATTTATCGATTTAATTGTTGCAAAAATTATTGGCGCTTTGATAATTGCATTGGGTGTTTTTATTCTTTATGCGAAAACAGGTATTGCCATTGATAAATCGGCCCGAAAATATCGTGAGTTCATAAGTATTGCCAGCCTAGTTTTTGGCAAATGGGTACAGTTACCTGAAGTTGATTACGTAGCAGTGGTTCGAGTAAGGTTGTCTCAATTAAAATTCCGTCCTTCAGAAATTACATTTAAACAAGTTGAAGGAGGATTTGATTTTGCTTATAACGTGAATCTCATCTTTAAAAATTCGCCAAAACGTTTTTTAAAGATTTATACTTCGGATGCGAATGATGGTTTAAAGATTGGCATGGAATTAGCCAAAGATTTCAACACACAACTTTATGACTGCACCACTTCCAACAAAAAATGGATTGAATCGAGTCAAGCCTAACTAAAAGCATTTCAGATACACCAAACCCAATTATCCACCGATAAATTAAATTCCTCCTCTATCGCTTCCCAACCTCCAGGGGGATGATATCATAACAAAACGAGCTGTTTTACGAGTTATTTGCGAATCGATAACCTCCTTATTATCGGTCATTTGTCCAATGGCATCTTCGTTGTAATGACGAATGGTTATTAACTCAACATCTTCGTTATATCTTACTGTATATCTCTTTTTTAAAGCTATATATAAACTATCTACATTTCGATTCGTATCGATGCAGGCTGAAAAATTGAGAGCGGAGTTTTGCATCAAGTTCATTTTAACTCTAAACTGACTAAACGTTGCAAAAATATCGCTTAAATTATCTTCCATGATAAACGAAAAGTCGCGAGGCGAGATGGTAACAAATATCTGATTTTGTTTTAGGATAAACACAGGCATCAAAATCTTCTCGTTATCAATATGCTTAATAATAGTTCCAGATGCATTGGAGTTGATGAATGACTTTACATGCAATGGGATTAGCTTATTCTGCAAGGGCTTAAGCGTTTTAGGATGTATTACCTGAGCTCCAAAGTAAGTGAGTTCGATCGCTTCCCAGTAGGAGATTTCATCGAGTTTTACTGCATTCGGATACCAGCGCGGATCAGCATTTAAAACACCAGCCACATCTTTCCAAATAGTAACATGAGAGGCATCCATAACATGCCCCAAAATGGCTGCGCTGTAGTCGCTCCCTTCGCGCCCAAGTGTGGTAGTTAAATTGTTTTGAGTTGAACCAATGAATCCTTGAGTGATATACAAATTAGTATCCACAAACGAAAAAGTGGCTTTAATAAATCGGGTTGAAAGTGGCCAGTCAATACCTGCATCGCGATAAACATCATTGGTTTTTAAAACTGGTCGAATATCAACCCATTTATTTAAAATCCCTTCTTGATTTAAATATCCACTAACAATAGCAGTCGAAATCACCTCACCGAACGATACAATTTGATCATATTCAAAATCGTAATTTAATGATGGTTCTTGCTCCAAACGTTTCCAAAGAGCATCCAGTAACTCATTTAATTGTTTCTGAAATGAGGTATTCGTTTTCATTAAATCATCAACCATTGATTGATGGAAATTACGAACCCGCTGAAAAGCCTCATTCACTGGCAATTGATGATGGTCGAAATAGGCATTTACCACCTCTTCGAGTGCATTGGTTATTTTCCCCATCGCAGAGATAACAACAATTAGCGGACGAGGACTACTCTTAAGAATTTTTGAGATATGACGGACAGCAGAAGCATCTTTTACCGAAGCACCACCAAATTTATAGACAATTACGTTTTCAATCTTAGCCATAAGAAAGGATTTTTCTATTGAGATAAAGTTATAAAAAAGTGACTAAACAATAATCATCTCAACTAAAATCAAAAAAATGACTGTTATCATATTCAACACTTACAAAAACCTTGTACCTTAAAAATAAAAATATGCGAAAATTCGACGTAACCACTCTCAATGAGTTTATTATTCGCAATCAGTCGCAATATCCCAATGCTCAGGGAGGATTAAGCCATTTGTTGCACCATGTTAGTTTTGCCGCTCGAATTGTGAATCGAGAAGTTAACAAAGCTGGTTTAGTTGACATTTTAGGTGAGATGGGAACTGAAAACGTACAAGGCGAATCGCAAAAAAAGCTCGATGTATTTGCCAACGATCAATTTATAAATTCGATACACAGTTGTAGTGAAGTGTGTGCCATTGCCAGCGAAGAGAACGAATCGTTTATTTTTTTCGATGATGAAATGGCACGTCAAGGCAAATACGTGTTTCTGATGGATCCACTCGATGGCTCGTCGAACATTGATGTGAATGTTTCGATTGGTACGATATTCTCGATTTACAAACGCAAATCGAAACCAGGCGAAAGAGCCACCATGGAAGACTTTCTGCAACCCGGAACGAATCAGGTCGCATCGGGTTATATATTGTATGGATCATCCACCATTTTGGTTTACACAACAGGACAAGGCGTATTTGGGTTCACGCTGGATCCTTCAGTTGGAGAGTTTTGCTTATCGCACTCATTGATAAAAACGCCGCTCGCTGGGAAAATTTATTCGGTAAACGAAGGCAATTACATTAAATTCCCAACGGGAGTGAAGCAATACATTAAATATTGCCAAGAGCAAGTGCCTGATGAAAACAGACCCTATACCAGTCGATATGTTGGTAGTTTGGTGTCCGACTTTCATCGCAACCTATTAAAAGGAGGTATATTTATTTATCCACCCATTGCAACAGCTCCCAAGGGTAAGCTTCGATTGTTGTACGAATGCAACCCCATTGCCTTTTTAGCAGAACAGGCGGGAGGAGTTGCCAGCAATGGCAATCAGCGTATTATGGAAGTTGAGCCAGAATCGTTACATCAACGAACCCCATTTTATACCGGATCAATTAAAATGGTTGAAAAATTGGAATCATTTTTGAGAGCGTATGAGGATTAGTTTAATCGACGACAAATCATCAACTAAAAGCTTTTGAAAAATGAAAATTCTTTTAACAATACTAATTGCATCATGCCTTGCATCTCCTCTATTGGCCAAGGGTTTAACTTTTGGTGATTACAAAATCCTCAACACAAAAGAAACTCGATTGATTGATTATAAAGATTCGGATGAAATGCTCGCAATGAAATTTGATCAGTTACAAATCATTAATAAATCGCGAAAAAAACACAAAGTACAGCTGGTTGAGCTCGATATTTTCGCATCGCGATTAGCGAATAAAATAGCCACCGAAGCCGCACGAAACAACTACATGGGGCATTTTAACCTGAAAGGCGAAAAGCCCTACCAGCAATATGCCTTGGCAGGAGGAACTGATCACATTATGGAAAATGCAGCATCGCTTTCGGAGTTTAGTCCCCAATTGGTATCAAACGAGTTTATTAGCAAAAGCATCGTGAAACTACATGCTGCCTTTATGTCCGAAAAAGCACCCAACGATGGACATAAAAAAAATTGCATCGATCCAAATCATAATTTCGTAGGAATTGGAGTGGCTATCGACAAGCAAGAACTTCGTTATTACGAGGAGTATATTGATAGATATTTGGAAGTGGGGACGTTCAGCAAAACAGTTAAACCCAACCAATCGCTCACCATACCAGTGAAACTCATAGATGCAAGCCAAACTGTTTATGTAGTAATGATGTATCGCGAAAATTCCCCAAAGCCAATGACGGCGAGGAAAATATCGTCGATAAACTCGTATAACGATTATGGCGATGAAACCATTATCACAATACCCCCTTGGGAAATTCCCAAGCCTCAAAATAATGGAACACATTTAATTCCCCTGACAGTAAAAGGCAAAGGTTGGTATTACGTTCAGGTATTTGTCAGCAAAACAGCTTACACAGGCGGAAAGGCAAGTACTAAAAACAAAATTCCTGCTACATCAATTGTAATTATGGTTGACTAATCAAATGGCTCCTTGATTAGAAATTGAAATAGATTTACTTATCATGTGTCCTCAATGCACTCCTTACAGGCTTTGGTGATAGATTACTTATGGCATTGATTCGTATTTAATGAATCTGAAATAAATCAAATCATCGAACAAAAATACCAATTGATTGTCTATTAAAGTGACATCAACTAAACAAAAACAGATGAAACCGTACGTTGCCACATTAATCAATGCAATTTTATTAATTGCCATAAGTTTGTTTGGATATTTTTCGTCGCCAACCCCATCGTTTACAGCATTTATTCCTGCGATATTTGGATTGATTTTTTTAATTATGATACCCGGATTAAAAAAAGAGAACAAAATTATTGCACACGTTTCATCAACCCTACTTATTGTATTACTCATTGCGCTAATAAAGCCTTTGACAGGTGCTATTGGACGTATGGATCATGCAGCTACTTGGCGAATTGGAATAATGTTGATAGCGACATTAGGAACTTTTTTAACCTATTTAAACCAGTTTATTCAGGTTCGAAGAAATAGGAAAGCGCAAAAATAATAGTGACTGTTTAAATTTCCCGTTAGAAAAATTATTTAGGGTCTGCTGAAAAGTGTTATTTCATTCTATTATAATTCAATGTCGTTTAGTTAAGGCCTGAAAGGCTTTAATTTCGATAGCCGCTGTTGAAGCCGGCGGAAAAATTACGATACAACATTGAGCCCTGTAAGGGTTCAACCCTTTCAGGGCTGAGATTTGCGGTTGTATTTTTTCCGTGGGCTTGAAACCCACGGTTATCGAAATTCCCCGTCAGTGGATAAATATCAATAGAGAATTAATCGACCTGCCTCAATAGCCGCTTTATAAGGATTAAACTAGGGAAACGACCCAAGAAAAGGATTCCTTAACGAATTAACTTGATATCGATTGACAAAATTGGTACTGACCCGACAATTTTGGTATTTTTGCAAAAAAACAATCGTGGAAGTAAGCAAACTACTTGAACATTATAAATCCGATGATCGGATTAAGCAAATACAAAATGCCTTAAAAAATCGCACCAACCTGTATTTAACAGGTATTGGAGGCTCGTCATCTGCTGTTTTAATCGCTAGTTTGTTAAACGATGGGCCACACTTGGTTGTGATGCCCGAAAAAGAGTCGGCTGCTTTTTTTTACCACGATTTGGTGCAACTGCTAAACGAATCGTCGGTATTTTTTCTTCCCTCATCGTACAAACGCTCTCCCGAATATGGGCAAGGCGAAACGCCTAACATTATTTTGCGCACCGAAGCGCTGAATCGGATTCTGCTCAAAAGCACGAACTACATTGTAGTAACGCATCCCGAGGCAGTGATGGAAAAAGTTCCCTCATCGGGCGATATTGTGGCATCGACCTTGGCACTAAAGCAGGGCGAATCGTTGGGACAGCCCTTTATTATTGAGATGTTGATTGCTTATCATTTTCAACGCGTCGATTTTGTTTTCGAACCCGGGCAGTACTCGGTTCGCGGCAGTATCATCGACATTTATTCGTTTTCGTACGAAGATCCGGTTCGGATTGATTTTTTTGGCGATGACATTGATTCCATCAGAACCTTCGATACCGAAACGCAGCTCTCGAAACAAAAACTGACTGAGTTTGCCATTATTCCTGACTTATCGAAACAACAGAATACACAAAACTTATTGCCGATTGGCGAGCTAATGCCCGAATCGACGAAAGTTTGGATTGAGTCACCCGATTTTTGCATTGAGCGTATCGACAGAATTTTCTCTCGAATCGAAGAATTCAATCCCGACATCAACATAAGTGATGAAAACATTAATCCAGTTTCAGCACATTCGTTTATTAGCGGTACCGAATTTTCGAAGCAGCTATTCAATCACCCCCTTTGTTATTGGGGGCTGAAAAACATGATGGACACCAAAGCACTGAACTGTGAGATGGATTCTCAACCCGTGTTTCATAAAAACTTTAATTTGGTTGAGGAGAATTTGGTGTCGTTTAAAGAGAAAGGATTTCAGAGTTATGTGCTTTCCGACAATTCCACGCAGCTTAAACGGTTAAGAGAAGTTTTTAACGATCGGGGTGCGAAAATTCATTATCACGAGATCGAACACGCCCTGCACGAGGGGTTTATCGATAACAAACAAAAAATTACGGTTTACACCGACCATCAGATATTTGAGCGTTACCACAAATTTTCGCTTCGCACCGATCAGGTAAAAGCAGCTCGCCAAAGCTTCTCCATTCGGGAATTGAACCGATTAAATCCTGGCGATTACATTGTGCACGTCGATCACGGCATTGGCCGTTTTGGCGGATTGGTAACCACAGAATTGAACGGAAAATCGCAGGAATCCATCCGTTTGGTTTTTCGCGATAACGATATTTTGCTGGTCAACATCCACTCGCTACACCGAATTAGCAAATTTAAAGGCAAAGATGGTGAGCCGCCCAAAATTAACAAACTGGGAACGGCCGCTTGGAATAACCTCAAAGAGAAAACCAAATCGAAGGTTAAAGACATTGCCCGAGAACTCATATCGCTTTATGCCCGACGAAAAGCGGAACCTGGCTTTGCTTTCTCGCCCGACACCTATTTACAAACCGAGTTGGAAGCATCGTTCTTTTACGAGGACACCCCCGATCAGGAAAAAGCCACCAAGGCAGTTAAAAACGACATGGAGACCAGCACACCCATGGACAGACTGGTTTGTGGTGATGTGGGATTTGGTAAAACCGAAATTGCCATTCGGGCAGCCTTTAAGGCCGTAACCGACAACAAGCAAGTTGCAGTTTTGGTGCCTACCACTATTTTGGCGTTGCAACATTACAAAACATTTACTGAACGACTAGCCGATTTTCCTTGCAACATAAGCTATGTGAGTCGCTTGCGAAAACCCAAAGAGATTACCGAATCGCTCAAACAACTCAAAGAAGGACAACTAGACATTATTATAGGTACGCATCGATTGATTGGAAAAGATGTGCAATTTAAAAATCTCGGTCTATTAATTATTGATGAAGAGCAACGTTTTGGTGTAGCCGTTAAAGACAAGCTGAAAGAACTTCGCGTGAATGTTGACACGCTAACACTAACAGCAACTCCCATCCCACGAACACTTCAGTTTTCGCTGATGGGTGCACGTGATCTCTCCATCATAAATACCCCACCACCCAACCGCCAATCGATACTCACAGAGCTCCATTCGTTCAACGAACAAATAATTACTGAGGCCATTAATTACGAGATCAATCGCAATGGACAGGTTTTTTTCATCCATAACCGCGTTCAAAATATTGGTGAAGTAGAACTTTTGCTCAAAAAACTTTTGCCCAATGCTAAAACCGTTGTTGCCCATGGGCAGATGGATGGTCCAAAGCTGGAACAAATCATGCTCGATTTTATTAATGGCGAGTACGATGTGTTAATTGCAACCACCATCATCGAGTCGGGATTAGACATACCCAATGCCAATACCATCATCATAAATAACGCCCATGCGTTTGGGTTAAGTGAGCTCCACCAGTTAAGAGGACGAGTAGGACGAAGCAATAAAAAAGCATTTTGCTATTTGATGGCTCCTCCCACCTCTACCCTTACCCAAGATGCCCGCAGGCGATTAAAAATTATTGAAGAATATTCCGATTTGGGAAGTGGTTTTAACATTGCGATGCAAGATTTGGATATTCGAGGCGCAGGCAACATGTTGGGTGGCGAACAAAGTGGCTACATAGCCGATATTGGCTACGAAACCTACCAGCGCATTTTAAATGAAGCGATGCTCGAATTACGAGATACGGAGTTTAAAGATGTCTTTCCCGACAATCCGGTTAACGACGGTAAAGAGCGATTGTATTTAACTGACTGCCAAATCGAAACCGATATTGAAGTTCGTCTCTCCGAAAACTACATCGAAAATGTGGCCGAACGTATGCAGCTGTATCGCGAATTAGACAACATTGAAGAGGAAGCTGAGCTCGTTACTTTTGAGCAAAACCTCAAGGATCGCTTTGGTGACTTACCCAATGAAACCAGCGAGTTGCTTGAAATTGTTCGAATCAGACGATTAGCAAAAAAACTGGGGATTGAAAAATTAATAATTAAAAATGGAATAACGGTGGCCTACTTTGTTTCCGACCATGAATCAGCTTTTTACCAGTCTGCAATATTTGGAAGTATACTATCTTGGCTGCAAGCCCATCCAAAAAAAGCGGCCATGAAACAAACGCGCGACAAATTATCAATATCTTTTCCTAATGTGACAACCGTTGGGAAATGTAAAGAATTGATGATTGAACTATCGAACGAACAACTAATGAAATGAAGGTATTTTGATTGATACTAACAGGGTAATCGTTAAGACTCTACAGCAATCCAGCGACAAATACTGTTATCGAAACGACAGTATCCATAAATTTTCATTTTAGTAACCGATGAGTCTATGCAACTTACTTCAATATCATAACCATTATTTTTCTCCCCGCCACTAATCAGTGAATCACTAAGCGAAAGCGCTTTGAGTTTTTTTCTCACCGCATCAATAATTTCTTCGCTAAATGCTTCTTTGCCATTATTGCTCAAATCAATAACCTCTAGATTTTTATCGAGGATAATTGCTTTACTTTTAGAATTAACCAGCGCATTTTGATAGAGCTTTAACATTTGCCCTTTATGATAATCGTTTGTTACATCACGAACAATTATTTGTATTGATGCAGAATCATTAAAATTAACAGCACATCCCGATATTTCAGCATAAAATTCATCTCCATGAACATCCTTCATTTGCACAAATTCACCCGAAAAACGATTATCTTCCCACGAATCCCCACTTAATAATTCAGATACCTTTTTCTGGCTTTCAGCTCCTACAAACTTTAGAAAATCAAGCCACATAATATCTTCGATATAGTGGGTTTTCATTAAATCGAGAGCTAGCTTATTGAGATATTGAATTTTATCGTTTCGCACAATAATTATTGGCACAGGCGATTCAGAAATAAACTCACGATAACCTTTTTCACGTTTTTTCTGCTCCACATCCACCCGATGTTTATAAAAAGCCAACTCAATACTAATACCTAGCTCTTTTTTGTTGACCGGTTTTACCAAATAGCCATAAGAATTTGATACGATTGCACGTTCAATAATTGCATTAGAAGTATCACCTGAAATGTAGATTACAGGAATATCTAATTGAGTTTTGAGCTTTTCGGCGGTTTCAATACCATCCAAATTGCCTTGCAAGTGAATATCCATTAAAACCACATCGGGATGAAGTAGATGACACAATTCCAATGCTTTTTCGCCTGTTTCGCAACGTCCAACCAAGTCGTGACCTAACTCGGCCAAAAACATTTTAAATATGGTCGAAATAAAACGATCGTCTTCAACAATTATAACTTTTCGCATTTTGGCAAATAATTCGATATTGACTCATAAACACTTATTTTCCAGAACTTTCAATTATCTAAATCAATGAAAATAACAAAGGAATAAAGCTAAATGGATTTCAAAAATATTAATAAAAACAATGTCAACTATGCAATAATGAAATAAAGTGCATTTTTTTACTTTAACAATAATATAATCACACAGTATTTAATAAATTTGTCTGACAATAAAACAATAATATTTGTGAATTTAATCATTGATCACGGAAATACACGTTGTAAACTTGGAATTTTTGACAATCAGAACATGATACTGTCTAAAACCACTCTAAGCATGGATGAACAGATCATACGTGAATTATGTAACACCTATAATCTAGAGTGTGTAATTATTTCATCAGTTAGTGAATCGGAACACGAATTATCAAAAATAGTTGCGAATTACATTCCAAATATTTTGATTTTTAGTCACACGACTCCAATTCCAATTCAAAACAATTACCAAACGCCTCAAACTTTAGGAAAAGATCGACTGGCTTTGGCTGTAGCTTGTTCGGAATTATTTCCAAATGAAAATGCTTTAGCTATTGATGCAGGAACAGCTTTAACTTTCGACTTTTTATTGAATGGCTCAATTTATGAAGGCGGTTCTATTTCGCCTGGATTACTAATGCGTTTTAAAGCACTTCACCATTTCACCAAACGATTACCCGATATACAGCCAAATAATTCGTATCAATTAATTGGTTACGATACTCAATCGTCGATATTATCAGGGGTACAAAACGGAATGGTTAACGAAATAAATGGGAGTATTATAAACTATGTTTCGCTTTACTCCCCATTAAAAATAATAATAACTGGTGGGGATGCAGAATTTTTTGCAGGGAAATTAAAAAATCCCATCTTTGTAGATCTTAATTTAGTACTAAAAGGACTTAATCGAATATTATTATACAATGCATAAATACACTTTCGCATTAGTAATGCTGCTCATTTTGGGAGGCACATCTACTCTATTTTCTCAACAAAGGACATACTCTCCTTATTCACGCTATGGCTTAGGAGAATTAAGCCAAATAGGATCGGCACAAGGAACTGGGATGGGAAATACAGGAATTGGATTAAGATCCAGTAACTATTTAAACTCAATGAATCCGGCCTCCTACTCAGCTATGGACTCAATGTCTTTTTTTTTCGAAGCAGGTTTATCAGGATTTAACCAAACGTTAACAGAACAAGAGAACCAAAAAACATTCAGCAATTCAAATTTCGATTATTTTGCAATTGGATTTCCTATATCTAGTCGATTTTTTTCATCTATAGGATTAAAACCCTATTCGTCTTCAGGCTATAACATATTAAAAACTAAAGAAGATGCAAATTCAGGAACTGTTAATAATTATCTTTTAGGAACTGGCAATATTTCCGATTTTTATGTTGGATTGAGTTTTAAACCATTAAAAAACCTATCAATTGGTGCTAATTTTTACTATATGTTTGGCAATATTCGTCGATTGAGTTATAGCACTTTCCTCGATGATCCTTCGTCATCTATTTTTGGTAAGCTATCAGAAATTCATGTCAGTCAAGTACGACCAGAGTTTGGAATTCAATACACACTTGTCCCATCATCAAGCAATACGAACAAGCTAATATTGGGAGCAGTTGTAACACCCAAATTATCGTTGCATGGTAATTACAGTAATTTTATTGCTAACAATGCAGATGTAACATCAACTGGCAGCTTTGATCTTATTGGTGACACAATTAAATACACAAATCATTCGCTCAACTCAGGAGATTTAGAAATACCACTAACGATTGGTTTTGGAGCCTCGTACACTATTCAAGATAAATTTATTTTTGCAGCTGATTATTCATCGGCCCAATGGGGAAACTCAAATTTCCCATCTGCGGAATTAGAAGGCGCTCAACTAACTAATTCATCGAAATTAGCTGGCGGAGTTGAATATACGCCCAAAGAAAGAAACTCAAAAAATTATCTTGGAAGAATCCGATATAGAGCTGGTTACACACAATCCTCAAGTTATATAAATTATCAAAACGAAAAAATCAAACAGTTTGGCATGAGTTTTGGATTAGGTCTGCCACTTAAACGATCAAAAACATCCATTAACTTAAATTGTGAAATTGGACAGCGAGGAACTTCAAACAGTAATTTGCTAAAAGAGAATTACACCAAAATTTCACTCAATATGACTATGCACGAATATTGGTTTTTTAAACAAAAATTTGACTAAATAATATATACCAATGAAACTAATTACACTATTATCATTATCCCTTTTTATAATTCCTGGATTAATGATGGGACAAAAAGGTGTTGACAACGGATCGAAGTACGGAAAAGGGGAAGATAGCATACGTTGTTTAACCAACTTATCATTGTACTCCGAATACTACAGACAAAAAAATTATAACGATGCTTTCCCGTATTGGGAAATAGTTTTTAACGAATGTCCATTAGCTAGTTCTAATATATATTCACATGGGGCAAACATTATTAAAAACTTTTTGGATACTGAAACAGACATCGTTAAAAAAGAAGCGTTTTACGTTTATTTGATGAAGGTTTATGATAACCGTATCAAATATTTTGGCAATAGCAATAAATATCCAACAGCTTACATTTATGGAATTAAAGCAGTCGATATTTTAAGATACAAAAAAGATCTTACCAACCTTAAACTGGCTAATGATTTATTAAGTAAAGCTGTTGAAGGTCGAGGAAATAAAACACAGGCTGCAGTTATTAATTTATACATGTCAAGTACTGTAGCCTTGTTTAAAGCCAATGAAATTTCAGATGAAAAAGTTGTTGGTGTTTACACTAAAGCAACTGACATTCTTGATTACCAACTCACAAGCAAGAGTGATGAGGATGATGAGAGCACTATCACAGAAGTTAAAGCAGATGTTGAAAAAATGTTTGCCGCCAGTGGGGCAGCTAATTGCGAGGTGATTCAAAAAATTTTCTCTTCGCAATTCGCAGCAAACAAAACTAACACTGAGTGGCTAAAAAGAGTAAGTAGCTTACTTGATAAAGGAAATTGCGAAAATGACTTAGTCTATTCTGTTTCTGTGAGTTTATTTGAACTTGAACCTTCGGCCACGGCTGCTAAGCAAATAGCAATCATGTGTTTGAAAAACAAAGAAACCGATAAAGCAATGGATTATTACAAAAAAGCCATTGAACTAGAAACTTCTGCCGAAAACAAAGGAACACTTTATTACCAGTTAGGTTTGATTTACATGTCTCAAGATTCATACGGTCCAGCTCGTTCTCAATTTCAAAAAGCCATTGAACTACGCCCTGGATTTGGACTACCCTACCTTCAAATTGGACGCGTTTATGCTGCATCAGCAAATAGATGTGGATCTAATGCGTTTGAACAAAAAGTGGCTTTTTGGGCAGCAATTGATAAATTTGTAAAAGCAAAAACGGTTGATCCAACCATTGCAGACGGAGCAAACGAACAAATTAATATCTATTCGGTATACTACCCAAACAAAGAAGAGATTTTCTTTCAAGGATTGAAAGAAGGTGATTCTTATACCATTGGATGCTGGATGAATGAAACAACAACAGTTCGTGCAAAACGCTAATAGATTGTCTCTTAAAAATAAAATAAAATTTCAAACAGCAAGTAGTATTTCTATACTGCTTGCTGTTCTAATTTGTATTGGTTGCGAATCAAATAAGCCTGAGGAAATAAAGGCAATATCGAACTTAGAAGATACACCCTCGCTTATAATAAAAAAATTAGAAACAACTATTTGTGACTCCGGATTAATTAAATACAAATTTATTTCCAACGAATTACTTCAATACGACAAAAAGCAAAAACCATATATTGATTTCCCACAAGGGTTACATGTCATTATCTACAACAACAAGGAGCAAATTGATGCTCAAATAAAATGCAACTATGCTATTTATCAGCAAAGCGAAAAGCTTTGGGAATTAAAAAATGATGTAGAAGCGGTTAACTTTAAAGGAGAAGTTTTAAACACAGAACAACTATTTTGGGATGAACAAAAACACAAGGTTTATTCCGATTTGTTTGTTAAAATAACAACACCCAACGAAATACTTACAGGAATTGGATTCGAATCGAATGAGAACTTATCGAAATACTTGTTTCGCAAACCCCAAGGTGAATTCGAAGTTGAAAATTCCAACCCTTCAGCCTCAACCCAATAATTTTAACTATCTTGCCCAAACTTTCGGGTAATCATTCAAATGAATCCAATTACAGTCATTATACTTTCTCTAACCTTTTCGGCATTCTTTTCGGGATGCGAGATGGCATTTTTTTCATCGAATAAACTGTTATTAGAAATTAATCGCAACCGTCATCCTTTTTATTCTAAAATCATCGATGTATTCATTAACCATCCTGGAATTTTCATTTCTACCTTATTAATAGGCAACAATATTGCTTTAGTTGTGTACGGACTTGAAATGAGCGACATACTGATCCCATATATTAATTTATTCATCACTCAATCGCTTGGGGTTTTACTAATTCAAACCTTTGTATCAACTGCCATTATTTTGCTTACAGCTGAATTTATGCCAAAAACTCTTTTTCGCATTGATCCAGTTATGATGCTAAACATATTTTCAGTACCTATTTATTTTTTCTACATCTTTCTTTACCCTCTATCGAAATTAACACTTGGCACCTCTAATTTTTTACTTAGATGGGTTTTAAAAGTTCCTGAATCCGAAGTCCATCTTACTACGGTATTAGGTCGTCTTGATTTAAACAATTTGCTTAATGAGCATCATGAAAAGATAGCCAAACATAATTCGATTCCTCAAGAAGTAAAATTTCTTAAAAATGCACTCGATTTTTCATCTATTAAAATACGTGAATGCACCATTCCTAGAACTGATATTGAAGCAATTGATTTAAGCGATTCGCTAGATCTTTTAAAAACGAAATTCATCGAAAGTGGATTATCTAAAATCCTAGTGTACAAAGAAACAATTGATAATATTATTGGATATGTCCATGTTAGTGAAATGTTCAAACACCCTAAAGCATTAAGGTCAATTGTAGCTCCTATTTCGGTAATTCCAGAGACTATGACCGCCAATAAAGTATTAGAAATATTTACAAAAGAACATAAAAGCATTGCATTAGTTGTTGATGAATTTGGAGGAACCTATGGAATAGTTACTATGGAAGATATTCTTGAAGAAATATTTGGTGAAATAAATGATGAACATGATGTGTCGGATTTAAAAGAAGAAAAAATATCGCCTACCGAGTTTATTTTTTCGGGAAGATGGGAAATTGATTCAATTAATGAAAAACATGGTCTTAAATTACCATATTCTGATGAATATGAAACACTTGCAGGATTTATTTTATATCATCACGAAGATATACCACAAGAAAATGACATCATAGAAATCGATAATTTCACCATAACAATATTAACTGCAGCAAACAACCGAATTGATATGGTAAAAATAGAAATACATCAACCTCAATAATCGTGATAAAACATTTAAATTAAATTATAATCATCAGATGCGTTATGCATTTTTTTGTATATTCGTAGCCTGAAATTAAAAAATAATAAATCACTATAGAATGGCAACATTAGAGAAAATAAGAAACAAAGGTGGCGTACTGGTAATCATATTCGTTGGACTTGCCTTATTTGCGTTTCTTTTAACAGACTTCCTTAGTTCTGGTAAAACCCTATTTCACAAAGCAAATAGCGATGTAGGTGAAATTGATGGAACTTCAATCACCATTGAAGACTATCAAAAAGAATTATCTGAATGGGAAGAATGGACTAAAATGCAGTATGGAAAAACATCACTTGATGAGAATACAACTTTTAGAGTTCAGGATCAAACTTGGGATCAAATTGTACGTGAGAGATTACTCACCGAACAATACAATTTACTGGGATTGGATGTGACTGATGATGAAATGCTTGATATGCTAACTGGGAAAGAAGTTCATCAAGGAATTCGTCAAATGTTTACGGATCCTAAAACCGGTGTATTTAATAAACAAGCAGTAATCGAATCATATCGTAATCGTCAGCAAAATCCACAGGCGAACTTTTACTGGTATTTTAGTTTAAAACAAATCAAACAAGAACGTTTGTATAATAAATATACTGCCCTATTAAAAAAAGGAATGTATGTAACTGGTCAGCACGCTAAGTTTGAAGCAGCAGCCAAACAAAAACAAGTATCATTTGATTACATTGTTAAACGACTTTCGTCGGTTTCAGATAGTTCTTTAACTATTACCAATGATGAAATAAAGTCGTATTACAAAAACCACATGGGTGGTTTCAAGCAAGTTGAAACACGCGATATCGAATACGTTACTTTTGAAGTTGTTCCAACTGAAGAAGACAATCAACTCACCAAAGCATCCATTGAAAAACTAAGAGAACGATTGGCAGATCCTTCTGCTAATATTTCTCAAGTAATTAATATGAACTCGGATAATGGACCCTACGCTGAAAAGAACTTAACACTCAACGAAATTCCATTAAACCTTAAAGGATTTGTTGCTTCAGCATCTGTTGGTGATATCTATGGTCCAATTGAAGATGGAGACACCTATAAGCTTGCTAAGCTAGTTGCTGTTCGTCAATTACCCGATTCGGTAAAAGCACGTCACATTCTTGTTCGAGCCGAAACTCCAAATGCAGCGAAGGTTGCCGACAGTTTATTGTCGCTTGCCAAAAGAGGTGCAGACTTCGCTGAGTTAGCCCGTACAAATTCTCAAGACCAAGGTTCAGCCATTAATGGAGGTGACTTAGGATGGTTTAAAGAAGGATTGATGGTTAAGCCATTTAATGATGCTTGTTTTAAAGGTTCAAAAGGTGAAATTGTTAAAGTTGAATCACAATTTGGTTTTCATATCATTAACATTCAGGATATAGGCAAAACAGCTGAAAAATATGAATTAGCTGTAATAGAGAAGAAGGTAACCTATAGTCAAAAGACATATAACCAGATTTACTCAAGCGCAACTAAGTTTGCCTCAAACAATGGCACTCGCGAAAATTTTGAAAAATCGGTGAAAGCTGAAAACTTAACTCCTCGATTCGGTCGCGATATTAAAGCAAACGATAGAACTATTGGGTCGTTAGATTCACCACGCGAATTGGTAAAATGGGCTTTCTCATCTAACTTAAACGATGTATCTCCTATTTTCGAGTTTGGTAATCAATTTGTATTTGCTGTTTTAACAAGCGAAAAAGAAGCTGGACATGCCAATATTGACGACGTAAAATCGCAGATTAGATCAGAATTAGCGAATGAAAAGAAAACGGAAAAGCTTGTTGCCGAAATGAAAACTTCAATGGCTGGAACACAAGACTTAACGACTTTAGCTCAAAAAACTGGAACCTCGGTTCAATCAGCTGCTGATATTACTTTTGGGTCATTTCAAGTTCCTGGTGCTGGAGTTGAACCAGCTTTAGTTGCATGGGCAACTCAAAGTTTAAACAACGGCTCACTTTCAGGACCTGTTGCTGGAATTAATGGAGTATATGTAATTAAAGTAAATGGGATTAAAGATCTTCCGTTAAATACAGAATTAGAAAAAACACAATTAACTCAGAGTGGAACTTATAAAGTAGACTACAAAGCATTTGAAGCTTTAAAAGCAAATGTAGAAGTTGTTGATAAACGCTCCAAGTTTTATTGATCTCAAATAGTAATATAAAAAAAGAGGTTCTATATTATTTAGAACCTCTTTTTTTATGCAGTACCTTTCACGTTGCTATTACAATTAAAGGGATGCAAAAATGACATCCCTTTATTCAATAACTAACCCTAACATATTAAACTAACTTACTAATAATTTTTTAACCACATCGGCTACCAATTTCCCATCGGCTTTACCGGCTAATGCTTTTGATGCTGCCCCCATTACTTTGCCCATTTCCTTTTGAGATGTAACTCCTAAGTCTGAGATAATTTTTTTAACAACAGTAGCTATTTCGTCAGCAGATAGTTGAATAGGCAAGTAAACAGCAAGATAATCGGCCTCTTCAACTTCGCGACTTGCTAAATCTTCCCGACCTTGGGTTGAATATACAACAGCAGTTTCGCGGCGTTGCTTAACCAGTTTTTGGATAATCTTCAATGCTTCATCATCGGCAAGTTCGGCAGTTGCACTTATTGCCGATTTAGCCTCAATAAACTCTTTTTTAACAGCACGCAAAGCCTCTAGCTTAATAGTCTCCCGAGCTTTCATTGCTGCCATAATATCTTTTGAAATCTGCTCAAATACACTCATCAGTTTTTTATTAATCTACATTATCATGCAAATAAGGATTATCCTTACTTAATTTAGGCCCATTCACTCCATCGTCGGATATAGAAAACCTTGAAATACGCTCCGATTCACTTCCAACAGGCGCACGGTTGTTGAGCCCCAGATTCTTTCTTTTATAAGCAGGAATGTTCTCCATTTGCTCAAGAAATCGCTCATCATCTATTTCATCTTGTGACGCACGAGCTTTCCATGGTCGAGCATTTTCATTGGAAGAAGCTGGTTGTTCTATTTCAATTCGGCGATTACCTGTTTGATTAGGTGCTTCCTGTTTAGGAACTACAGGTTTATAATACTGATCGTAACGAGAATTTTTATCCGCTTCAATCTTTCCAAAATCAATCACCTTACTTTTCTCTTCGAAATAACCAGTATCGTACGAAGTTGGTGGTTTCGAATAAGCCTCGGTGGTTTGATTAGGAACTGCAACCACTCGACCTTCTTCATCTAAACTAAAACGTTGAATAGGTTGAGCCTTAGATGGAACCATGTCCAACACATGATTCGTCTCGAATCCGGTTGCAATAATGGTTACATTTACTTTGCTGCCTAAAGACTCATCAATGCCTGTTCCCCAAATGATAGATGCATCAGAACCCACTAAAGCTTGCACATAATCGGTTATTTCACCTACTTCATCCATTGTAATTTCATCAACGCCAGAAGTAATATTTAAGAGGATATTTCGAGCTCCATTAATGTTATTGTTATTCAGCAAAGGTGATTCTAGAGCTGCTTCAATGGCATCAATGGCACGTTTTTCGCCATCGGCTGAAGCAGATCCCATGATAGCCACTCCACTTCCTTTCATTACCGTTTCAACATCAGCAAAATCGACGTTTATATAGCCATGAACGGTTATAATTTCTGCAATTCCTTTAGCCGCAGTTGCCAACACATTATCAGCCCGACCAAAGGCGTTTGATAACTTAAGGTCACCAAACATATCACGAAGTTTTTCGTTGTTAATAATCAATAGAGAATCAACGTTTTTTTCCATTTCGTTAATTCCATCCAATGCCTGATTAATACGAACCTTTCCCTCGAACTTAAACGGAATAGTTACAATGCCAACCGTAAGAATCCCCATGTCCTTGGCCGCTTTGGCAATAATTGGGGCAGCACCAGTTCCGGTTCCACCTCCCATTCCAGCGGTAATAAATACCATTTTGGTATTTTTCTCAAGAACAGCGGTAATATCTGTTAAGCTTTCGATGGCACTTTGGCGACCAATATCGGGCTTACTTCCAGCACCACGACCTTCGGTAAGCGATTCGCCCAATTTAACCTTAATGGGAATAGGGCTATTCTCTAAAGCTTGAGAATCGGTATTACACACTACAAAGCTTACATCTTTAATGCCTTGATTAAACATGTAGTTGACAGCGTTACTTCCCCCACCTCCAACACCAATAACTTTTATGATGCAATCGTGGGCTTGAGGCATATCGAAATTGATTAAATCTTCCATTTTTTAGTCTGTTTAAAATGATACTCCCTACATCTCAGAATCATTGTCCTCGAACATTCCAGCCATTTTTGTTTTTATAGAATCGAAAAGATTACCCGTGATGTATTCACGTTTCAATCTCTTTGTATTATCTTTTTTTGGCACTTGTTTCTTCTCCTTCTTTTCTGGGATAAAATCAGCCTCCAAATCACCAAACAATTGAGGTTCGATAAGTTTTATAACAGGCTTATCCATTGCACTTAGTAATATTCCTATACTGGTAGAGAAATTTGGCACCGTAGCTTCTTCTGGTAAACGACCAGTTAAAAACGCATCAGGCACGCCAATACGAACATCCAAGCCAGTTCTAAATTTAATTAGTTCAGGTAAGTTTTTCAACAATGCCCCACCACCAGTTAAAACAATACCAGCTCCTAGTTTATCGTAATATCCTGATGAATCGATTTGATATATAACGTAATCGATAATTTCCTCCATCCGAGCCTGAATAATGTACGACAAGCTTTTCGAAGAAATCTCTTTCGGTTCCCATCCCTGCATGCCAGGAATGGTAACAGTTACATCTTCGCGAACTAAATCACCTATGGCATATCCAAATCGGGTTTTAAGTGTTTCGGCTTGCTTAAACAACACAGAACAACCCTCTTTAATATCGGAAGTAACTACATTACCACCAAAAGGAATCACAGCAGTATGTCGAACTAACCCATCATAAAAAACGGCCACATCAGTTGTTCCACCGCCTATATCAACAAGAACAACACCAGCCTCTTTCTCTTCTTCGGTAATAACTGCCCGAGCCGAAGCCAAAGGTTCTAAAACCATGTCGCTCAGATTTAGTCCAACACGATGAATGCATTTTTCGATGTTTTTTACAGAAACGATGCTTCCTAAAACAACATGAAAATTACCTTCCAAGCGATGTCCCATAATTCCAACAGGATGTTTAATTCCCGACTCATTATCAACGACATAATCCTGAGGAATCACATGAAGAATCTTCTCCCCAGCTTCTACAGGAATTTTAAAATTATCAGCGTACAGATGATCGACATCTGTTTGTTTAATTTCGTTGGATGGATCGATAAAACGATAGCCTCTATTTGAGATACTTCGAATGTGTTGCCCAGCAATGCCAACATACACATCGGTTATTTTAATCCCAAGCCGTTCTTCTATCCGCAAAATGACCTCATTAATAGCTTTAACGGTATCATCGATATTCAGCACCACGCCACGTTTTACTCCGGTTGATGGAACTTGTTCGATCGCTAGAATTTCCATGCGTTTATCCGTACTTTTGCGACCAACAAGAGCAACAATCTTTGTTGTACCAATATCCACAGCTGCAAAAATGTTTGACTCCAGACTCATATAGGTTAAGGTTTTGAGCAAATTACTTGTCCTTTATACTTCAAATTAATTACATTAAAACTATTCCACTCTAAAGGCTTTAATCCTTTGGAATACAAAGCCATGAGTTTATCCAGTTTTTTTTCCACATCAGTGGGTTTACCTAAGATTATTTTATGATTCCCAACACGAGGAATTAAAATAAAATCACCATCGGCCTCCACATTTACCTGTTCTATTTGACTATCCCAAAAGGAATCGTTACGAATGATATGATTCACTTCTAATAGTGCATCTAAACTATCTAATCGACTAATAAAACCTGTAAATACTAACATATCTTCAACATGTGCTCCCACATCTGGAATTCTATTTCCCTTTTTATCGAGGTAATAACTACTCCCTTTTTCGAAAACTCGAACCACCGCTTTTCGCTGACTAACACCAACGCATAAAACTCCGTTAAGCGAAAAATATACTTCGCAGGATTTTATTGCAGGATACTTCAGGATGGTTAATTCCAACTTTTCAGTATCAATCTTTTCAATAGCTTTACCTTTAAAACTACCATGTTTTGTAATAATGTAACGTTTTATGCCTGCTGCGCTTACAAAATTACTGCTTGCACTATCCAACACTACAACTCGCATATCACTACACACCAATTCGTTCGAACGTATTGAAATAAAGGACAATACAACTGGAATGTAGATTCCAATTGACACCCAAAATAAGATTTTCAATACTCTATTCATTACCTATCAATAAGTTACAATTTGGCATCCTAAATATAAGTGATATATTTTTGCCTACTTTACTATTATTCAGTTTTTTATTAACAACAAAACACTTTTTTTTAACCAACAATTCATGTCAATATTGCTTCCAATTCACTTTTCATCTTGGGTAAAAGCCGATCAATGTCGCCAGCACCCATTGTTACTAATACATCTGGCCGAGATAGAAGCACCTTATGCACTACGTCATCTTTATTTATTACAGAACAAGGCGAGCTAACAGATTTCGCAATCAGATAAGAATCAACACCCGGTATTGGCAATTCGCGTGCAGGATAGATATCCAACAACAAAACTTCATCGAACAACGAAAGAGCATGACCAAATTCGACATGAAAATCGTTGGTTCGACTGTAAAGGTGTGGTTGAAATAGCGCTACTATTTTTTTATTGCCATAAATAGCGCGAATACTCGAGGCTGTTGCTTTAATTTCTTCGGGATGATGAGCGTAATCGTCGATAAAAGCAAATTTTGGATGATTAATCCAATAATCGAAACGACGTTTGATTCCTTTAAAAGATAGCAATCCTTTAGCAATTTCGGTAGCAGAAACACCTGCTAATAAAGCAAGAGATGAGGCTGAAACGGCATTTTCAATATTCAACAATCCGGGGATCCCCAGTTTAAGATTAGGAATTTTTCCACTCGGTGTATTTAAGGTAAATGAGTACAAGCCATCAGTCAACGCAATATCGGAAGCATAATAATCACCTCCAGAATTTAACGAATAGCTATACGTTTTAATTGATTTCAAATTATTTACATCAACCTGACAACCATTTTTCACTAACACAGAACCGCCACTTTTAACTTTCTGAGCAAATAAATTAAAGGCCTCTTCAACTTGATTTTTATCGCCATAAATATCCAAGTGATCGGCATCGGTTGAAGTAATTACAGCTAATTGAGGTGTTAACTGTAAAAAAGAACGATCGAACTCATCAGCTTCCAACACAATCCAATTGGATGAATCGGATGATAAATAGTTGGTTTGATAATTCTTAGATATCCCACCTAAAAAAGCATGACAATCCAAAACTGATTGTTTTAACAAATGGGCAGTCATTGTAGATACCGTGGTTTTGCCATGAGTACCGGCCACACAAATGCTATTTAAATGCGAACTTACCATCCCAAGCGCTTGCGCACGTTTAATCATCTCGAACCCATTAGCCATAAACCAAACTCGCCAAGTTTGATCATCGGGTACTGCAGGCGTAAAAATAACCAACGTATTTTTATTCACTAGCGATGAAAAAGAAGCAGGAATAACATCCTTTAACCACACTTCAACGCCTTCGGATTTAAGCTCTTGAATTAAATCAGAATCGGTTTTATCATATCCAATCACAACTTTCCCCTGACGCTTAAAAAACCGAGCCAAAGCACTCATTCCAATGCCTCCAACACCTATCAGTACAATATTCTTATAATCTTCGAGCATATAAATGCGTAATAAAATTTTATTTAACCAACTTAAAAACCTCTTGAGCAATTACTTTGGCTGCATTGGGTTTAGCAAAAAAAGCCAATTGTTTTTTCATCTCTTCTAAAATCTCAGGAGCATTCAATAAGGAAATAGCAACATTTGCTATTTCGGCCGACTCACCATCGGGTATCATTCGAGCTGCACCTTTATCAACCAGTGTTATTGCATTTTTTGTTTGATGATCTTCCGACACATTGGGCGATGGCACAAAAACAGCCGGTTTACGTAACAAAGCAATTTCGGATATTGAACTGGCACCAGCCCTTGAAATCACAATATCTGCTGCGGCATAGGCCATGTCCATATTTTGTATAAAATCGCTCATTTTCACTAACGTGCGAAGTTCCTGAGCCACTTGACTATCCAATGATGAGTAATAAATTTTACCTGTTTGCCAAATCACCTGAATGTTGCTTTCAACAATCAAATCGAGTCCCGCCAACACCCCCTGATTAATGGATCGAGCACCAAGACTTCCTCCAATTACCAATATGGTTTTCAATTCGGGATTGAGACCAAACGACTTTAAGGCTTCGTCTCGGCTAACTGAGGCTAGAAGATTTTGACGAACAGGATTGCCTGTCAACACAATTTTTTCGGCTGGAAACCAACGATCCATATTCTCATAAGCCACACAAATGGTGTTAACTTTTTTCGATAAAATACGATTAGTCACACCAGGAAAAGAGTTTTGTTCCTGCACTAAAGCGGGTATACCAGCATTAACAGCCGCACGAAGCAACGGGCCACTTGCATAGCCTCCAACACCAACCACCACATCGGGCTTAAACACCTTAATGATTTTTCGAGCCATCAATAAGCTAGAAATCAATTTATAAAAAAAAGTGATGTTTTTGAATGTTAAACGACGCTGAAAACCAGCAACGGGAAGACCTACAATTTGATAACCGGCTGCAGGAACTTTCTCCATCTCCATTTTACCTAAAGCGCCCACAAACAAAATTTCAGAGTCAGGATGAGTTGCTCGAATTTCATTGGCAATAGCAAGGGCAGGAAAAATATGTCCTCCTGTACCACCACCACTTACAATCACTTTTAGGTGTTTCATTTGTTTAAAAATTAGTATTAAGATTCAAATCACAAGACTCAAGACTCAAGATAAAAGTAGGAATACTAAATCTTGATACTCACATCATGATACTAAAAAAAACACAAGACTGATATACAGAACTTAAATAAGTCGCTAGATTTCTTTAATCATTATCCTGTGTATTTCAAACTTAATCATGCTAGTTTCGAATTGTTTTTATTTATTTTCAAAATTAAGGAATAAGCTTTCTCAATGAACAATTTACACTTCATTCAAATCAGCCTCATCCTCAACAACATCATTTTTCACATTCGCTTTTACAACATTTTTATCTCCACCTTCGCTTTCTTCAACCACACAACGACTCACGCTTAAAATGGCCCCAAAGGCAGCACTGGTAAACAAAATGGATGTTCCACCCATACTCACTAATGGTAAGGTTTGCCCAGTAACTGGAAACATGCCAACGGCAACTCCCATGTTGATAAACGCCTGCATGACTAATATAAACGTCAATCCCATTGCCATAAAAGCAGGGAAAGTTCGTTGACTGTTTCGGACTAAAATAGCAGCCCTAAAAAGCAACGTGAGATATATTAACAGCACCAGAAATCCGCCTACGAAACCAAATTCCTCAATTATAATGGCATAAATAAAATCGCTATATGGGTGAGGTAAAAAGTTACACTGATAGCTATTCCCAGGCCCTTTACCAAAAATACCACCTGTAGCAATGGCTATTTTGGCCTGATTGGATTGGTAGTCGCCTTCCGATTCAACCTCCGTTTTATCATCAGTAATAAACCGCTCAATTCGGGCTTTCCAAGTTGCAGCTCGATGAAAAACCTTTACGTAAGGTGCAATAAAAACGATAACAACAACCAATAATATGGCAACAAAACCAGATGCAAAGAGATATTTAACAGGCACACGACCAATAAACATGAGCACCATACTTACAAATCCAATCATCACGGCGGTTGACAAATTCTCGGTAATAATTAGTCCACAAACAATGCCCAAATAAAATACAATGGGCTTAAATGCTTGAGCAGCCGACACACCCTCCTCTTGGTGTTGCGATAGTATCCGTGCGATGTAAACAACCAAGGCCAATTTAGCAAACTCCGATGGCTGAAATGCCAATCCCGTTCCGGGAATGGTTAACCAGCGCGAAGCTTGATTCAGATTATTTCCAATTACGAGTGTAACCAGCAGTAATCCAATGGAACTCCACAACAAAATGACAGCCATTCGAGAGAAAAACTTATAATTCAATCGATGCACCAATATCGTAATAGTAAATCCGGCAATCAAAAAAGTTAAGTGCTTAAATAGATAATACGCCGTATTGCCCCCATGAAATTTATAGGCCAACGTTCGCGTTGAACTATAAACAGCCAGCAACGAAAACAGAGACAATGCAAAGATCAATCCCCATATTATTCGGTCACCTCTGAGGTTTTTTTCTATTAATTCTTTCATTACAGCGCGTTACAGTATTTCTATAAATTTCTGATGCATTCCTTAAATTGACGACCACGATCTTCGTAGTTTTTAAATAAATCAAAACTTGCACAAGCAGGCGATAGCAATACCACATCGCCTTTATCACCAACATTATAAGCCTTAGTAACCGCTTCATTCATCGAAAAAGCTTCGAAAACCAGGGGGACTTTTCCTGTGAAATTTTCAATCAACTTGGCATTATCTTTTCCTAAACAAATTATCGCTTTCACCTTGTCGCGAGCTAGATCAAACAATGGTTCATAATCGTTGCCTTTATCTACACCTCCCACAATCCAGACCACAGGCTTGTTCATACATTCCAATGCATACCATGTGCTATTGACGTTGGTAGCTTTCGAGTCGTTAATAAACTCAATAGCTCTAACCGAAAGCACTTTTTCGAGCCTATGCTCAACCCCTTTAAAGTTGGATAGACACTGCCGAAGCACTTCATCTTTTATTTGAGCCACCTTAGCCACAATTGAAGCAGCCATTGAATTGTAAACATTATGACGCCCTTGAAGCGCAAGTTCTTGAAAATACACACTCATAAGATCGTGATTAAGAACAACATTAAATTTATCTTTTTCGGCATAAGCACCGTCATCCACTTTTTGATTAAAACCAAAAGGTATTTTTTTGGAGACAATTCCACGCTTCACCAATTCTGCACTTATTACCTCATCATCAGAACAATAAACAAATACATCATCTGCACCTTGATTCTGCACAATCCGAAATTTCGAATCGACATAGTTTTGCATTTGATATCCGTAACGATCTAAATGATCGGGCGTAATATTTAATAAAACAGCCACTTCGGCTTTAAAATCATACATGCCATCTAACTGGAAGCTACTAATCTCGAGCACAAACCACTCTTTATCATCACCATTAGCTAACTGACGAGCAAAACTGGTTCCGATGTTACCACCCAACCCAACATCTAAACCGGCATCTTTAAGAATGTGATAAATCAATAGTGTTGTGGTTGTTTTACCATTACTTCCAGTAATGCATATCTTTTTAGATGTTGAATAACGCCCAGCAAACTCAATTTCGGAAATAACTCCTATGCCCTTTTCAAGACATGCCTTTATAACTGGCACATTATCAGGAATACCAGGCGACTTAATCACCTCGCTGGCTTGCAGAATTCGATCCATTGTATGCGTACCTTCTTCGAACTCAATAGCTGCTTGAACTAGCTCGGCCTTGAACTCGGGCTTTAAACTGCCCATGTCTGATACGAACACCTCAAATCCTTTCTGTTTGGCCAACAAAGCCGCTCCCACGCCACTTTCACCACCTCCTAATATGATTATCTTTTGACTCATCCCTATCGAACTTTAAGCGTAACAATGGTTAAAACGGCAAGTAATATCCCAATAATCCAAAATCGGGTTACAATTTTCGATTCGGCATATCCTTTTTTCTGATAATGATGATGCAATGGCGACATCAGAAATATTCGTCGCCCTACACCATATTTTTGTTTGGTGTACTTAAACCAACTAACCTGCATCACCACCGAAAGATTTTCCACGAAAAATATTCCACATAAAATGGGTATTAACAACTCCATGCGAATCAAGATGGCAAAAACGGCGATGATTCCACCCAGAGTTAAACTTCCTGTATCGCCCATAAAAACCTGAGCAGGAAATGAATTGTACCAAAGAAATCCAATGGTAGCACCAATAAAAGCACTCATAAACACGACCAACTCCTCGGAGTGAGGGATGTATAAAATATTCAGATAGTCGGAGTAAATTAGGTTACTCGATAAGTACGCCAAAACGCCTAAGGTGACACCAATTATGGATGATGTTCCGGTTGCTAGCCCATCCAACCCATCGGTTATATTAGCGCCATTTGAAACAGCTGTGATAATGAAAACCACTACAATAATGAATACTAACCAGCCATATTTTTGTGCTTTGTCGCCTAAAAACCAAACAACCGAACTATAATCGAACTCATGATTTTTAACAAATGGAATATTTGTATTTGTTTTTTTAATATCAACCATCGCTGTTTTTTCAATGGTCTGCCCATCAACTGTTTCAATTACAATTTTTTCACCTGGTATGCGCTCGCGAACCAATACATCGCTGCTAAAATAGAGCGTAAACCCAACAATTAAACCCAACCCAACCTGACCGGCAATTTTAAATCGTCCGGCTAAACCTTCTTTATCTTTTTTAAATACCTTGATATAATCATCTAAAAAACCAATGGCGCCCAACCAAAGGGTTGTTACAATCATCAGCAAAATGTAAACATTATCTAACCGACTAAAAAGCAACACCGGAATAAGCAACGAAATAATAATAATGATGCCTCCCATGGTAGGTGTACCGCGCTTTTGATATTGACCTTCCAGTCCCAAATCACGGATTTCCTCCCCAATTTGCTGCTTTTGCAACATCAGAATTACTTTCTTCCCAATAATGGTTCCCAACAACAAGGATGTTATAACAGCCATTGCAGCCCGAAAAGAGATGTATTGAAACACCCCGGCTCCAGGAAAATTTAACTCGTGCAAATATTGAAACAAATAATACAACATGGGTCGATAGATTATAAATTAAAAATCTCTCTAATTATCTCTTTATCATCAAAATGATGTTTCACTCCTTTAACTTCCTGATAGGTTTCGTGACCTTTCCCAGCCACTAAAATAATATCACCTACATTAGCCATCATGCACGCTGCACGAATTGCATCGCGACGATTGGTTATCGCAACAACACTCATTTTATTCGAGAAAGGCACGCCAGCCATCATCTCTTTTATGATTTCCTCAGGATCTTCACTTCGTGGATTATCGGAAGTTAAAATAACCTTGTTGCTTCCTTTTACCGCCTCGGCAGCCATGATAGGACGCTTAGTTTTATCTCTGTCGCCTCCTGCACCTACAACCGTAATGAGTTGCTGACCTGGTTGACGAATGTCGTTTATGGTCTCAATCACATTTTTCAACGCATCGGGTGTATGAGCGTAATCAACCACTGCAGTAATTCCCTCATTTGATCGAATGGTTTCGAAGCGACCACTCACCGAAACTAATTGACTAATAGCAACCAACACCTCATCGGAATTAAAACCACACAATATGCCAGCGCCATAAACAGCTAATAAATTCTGCACATTAAAATGCCCTACAAATGGAGTCCAAAGCTCTTTCCCATTGATTTCGAGATGCATCCCTTCGAACGCACTTTCAATGATGCGCGCTTTAAAATTCGCCAGTTCGCGAATACTGTATGTATAAGTTTTAGCCTTTGAGTTTTGTACCATCACCAACCCATTTTTATCATCCACATTAGTTATTGCAAATGATTGAGGATTAAGATCATCGAAAAATGATTTTTTAGCTTTTAAATAAGCATCAAAAGTTTTATGATAATCGAGATGATCGTGTGTTAAATTGGTGAAAATGCCCCCTTTAAAATTCAGACCGGCAATTCGATGCTGAACAACTGAATGCGAGCTAACCTCCATAAAGCAATAATCGCAACCAGCCTCTACCATTTGAGCCATTATTTTATTCAAAGCGACCGCATCAGGCGTTGTATGTGTCGCATCTATATGCTGATCATTGATATAATTAGTTACTGTTGAAAAAAGTCCCGCTTTATAGCCTAAATTTCGAACCAAATTATATAACAGTGTGGCAATAGTCGTTTTTCCATTGGTACCTGTTACGCCAACTAAAGTAAGCTGCGAGGATGGATAATCGTAAAATGCCGAAGCCATAAAACCCATCGCTTTCGAAGCATCGGTGGTTTGAATATAATCAATCGCAGAATCGATCTCTGAAGGTAATTCTTCGCACACAACAGCAACCGCACCACTTTTTACAGCATTGGCAATAAATTTATGACCATCGGTAGTTACACCTTTGGTTGCAAAAAACAGTACTCCCGGTTTAACTAATCGCGAGTCGAAAACAAGATCCTGTATGGTAGGATTGTTCTCTCCTATTCGATTCACAACATCAATATTTTTTAGCAAACTATTTAAATCCTTCATCATCTTAGCTTAATTTTAAAACAATGTGGTTTCCTTTATTGTATCTACCGCCAGGTTGAATAGATTGTTCAACAACCCTACCAGCACCATAAAGCGTAACACGTAGTCCTAACCCTTCGAGCAAGAAAATAGCATCTCGGGCTCCCATTCCTTTAACACTGGGAACGAGTCCTTTATCTATTTTTTTTTCTACTATCTCAATCTCTTTATCATTGGCTTTACTGCCCACCCAATCGGAATTGGCATGATTGGTATATTCTAAATCCAAGTCCCATAGCACATCTTTCAGCTTATCCTTTTGGCCGCCTTTGGTATAAGGCATATCGCTCGATAATATAGGATCGGGTTGTTTGTAATATTTTGTATCGCGCAGATTTGTTGCATACAGTTGATCGGCAATTTCTTTAAATACCGAACCAGCCACAACGTTACCGTAATAAACATTGTTCGATGGCCCATTTACAACCACTATACAGCTATAACGAGGTTTATCAGCAGGGAAATACCCTACAAACGAAGCCTGATAGGAAACAACACCCTCGTTTTTATAGCCTTTTGAGCCATGAGCAATTTGAGCAGTGCCTGTCTTTCCAGCAATTTTATAATGGTCGTTCTTTAAGTTCATTGCCGTTCCTTGCTCAACGACTCCTTCTAAAAGCGTTCTCACTTTTCGAAGCGTGCTTCCGGAACAAATCGACGACCTCAGAACTTCCGTATCAAACGCTTTAACTGTGCTTCCATATCGAGTTATCTCCTTAACAAACATGGGCTTAACCATTTTGCCATTGTTAGCCACAGCATTGTAAAACGTTAACACTTGAAGCGGCGACATTTTAACCTCATATCCAATGGCCATCCAAGGTAGAGTGATTCCCGACCACAATTTATCGTTCGGTTTTTTAAAATAGGGTGGATCCTCTCCTGCTACTTCTAGTTCTAACGACTGATTAATGCCAATATCATCAATCCCATCTAAAAACTTTTCAGGATTTTTTTTATAGTTAAAGTAAATAATTTTAGAGATACCCACATTCGATGATCTCTCAAACGCCTCTTTAACCGTAAGCAAACCATATTTATCATGTTCACTATCACGCATGGTTCGATCGAAGTATTGAATTGTACCATTTTCTGTATCCACCATATCGTCAATATCCACCACTCCGTCTTCAAGGGCAACCATTAACGATGCTAACTTAAAAGTAGAGCCAGGCTCCGTATTTGTTCCGATGGCGAAATTGTAATGATCTTCGGTATAGGTGCTCGGAGCAACTCGAAATAAATTAACCATGGCTTTTACTTGCCCTGTACTCACCTCCATTACCACAGCTACACCATATTGCGCATTGTGCCTAATAAGCTGTTCTTTCAGAGCCTGTTCCGCCACATCCTGTATCTCAACATTCAATGTTGTTACCACATCATCACCATCAATGGGTTCAACTTGTATATTATTGACCCATCGTCCACCAATTCGCTGATTATCGCCAATGCCATTAACACCGCGTAATTGCTTATCGTAAGAATACTCAATACCAACCTTACCTGTATCTTTCTCGGAGTATAACTTACCTACTATTCGCTCAGCTAAAGAGCCAAATGGCATTTTGCGCGTATCGTATTGCTCCACAATAAACCCCCCTTTATTAGCGCCATTTCTAAATATCGGAAATTGCTTGGCTCTTTTTAACTCAATAACCGATATCCTTTGATTGCTTATGGAATAATACCTATTCCCTTTTTTGCGAGCATTGGTAATATCGCGTTTGTAAGCAGCTGGTGATTTATCGTTGTATAGTCGAGATAGCCTCAATGATAAACTATCGATGTTGTGAGAAAAACGTTCAGCAGTGAGACCTGGAGCGCGAGTATCCATGAAAATTCGATAACTGGGAACTGAGCAAGCTAGCTTTTGTCCATCTTCTGACAAAATTGATCCACGGCTAGCCTCAATGGTTATATCTTTTTGGGTTAAGAGCGATGCTTTTTCGCGCCATTTTGCACCCTCCACAAATTGCACTTTTATAATATTGAAGAGAATTAAGAAAGCAATGGCCAACATCATAAAATAAATGATGCCAATTCGCCAAAGTATGTCTTTTTTAATATTCATTCAATATCAATTCAAACAATTATTTAAGTAATCGAGGAGGTTCCGATAACGGCTCCAATCCTAATCCTTCTTCTTTAACCCGTTTATAAACCTGCGATTGTTTACTAATAAACATTAACTCCGAGCTGGTTGTAATGGCTTCGGATTTTAGTTCACGCAACTCCTTATTTACTTCGGTTAAGCGAGACAAAAGTGATTCGATTTTATATTGATGTCCGATGTATAAAAAAGCCAAAAATGTAATGTACAATACAAAAGGTAGCTGATTGGTAACAAATGAGCGAGTAAATATTTCGCCATTTAAAAATTCACGAAACGTCAAATTACGCTGATCTTTTAAATCAACGTTCCCATCAACAAATTCTTTAATCTTTGTTTTTTTGAATTTACCAATCATTTCTTTCAGCAATTCTTAATTTACCACTACGTGCACGAGGATTGCTATTAATTTCATCCTCATCAGGAACAATAACTTTTCTATAAATTGAATTAAAAGGTACTTTCGACTGTCCAAATAAATCCTTATCAGCCTCTGTTTTAAAGCAATCACCTGTTTTAATAAAGTTTTTAACCAGTCGATCCTCTAAGCTGTGATACGAAATAACCACCAACCTTCCACCCGGCTTTATGACTTGTGTCGTTTGACTTAGCAACGATTTTAACACATCCATTTCGCCATTTACCTCAATGCGTAAAGCTTGAAATACTTGAGCTAAAAATTTCGACTGATCACGTTTTGGAGCAAATCGGGTAGCTAATTCGCGCAGTTGAGCAGTATTTTCAA
>JBBQUP010000023.1:0-37698 GCA_038212305.1 Bacteroidales bacterium | reverse complement strand
TCTGGAGGTCATCAGAAAATGTGGAGATGGCAGTCGCTTCGTGACAGTTCTTTCGCTCAAATTCAAATAGCAAGATTGCTATACCCTACTAAACTGATTCTTCAAAGCTACGAAATGAATGTTCCTGGTCACGAACATGCTAGCATGGGACTTATTACCAACCAATTTTTGGCAACTCCTAACTGTAATCCTTTGGCTGAATTTGAATTTAAATTTGACAATAGCGATACCGATTTAACTGGTGGAGTTTTACAGGGATGGACAAAAAGTGCCTTAACAGGTCATGAAAAAACAGTAGAAGCGTTGACTTGGTTGCAAACCAATTACCCTACAACCAGTTATATGGTACCTGCTCACCCCGAACGTAAACAACAAACATCAGGTGGATATACTATCGCCGCTTTCCGCGATATGAACAATGCTGCTCCAAGTGTTTGTTTCGGTTTTGAAAGCATGCCAGGACATCAAAAAGATGGTGGACGTGGCGGATATGGTACTAGTGCTGTTGGTGGTGGCTCTTATGGCGGTGTCGGTATATTTTCTGCTAAAATTGGTGGTTTGTGGGATGCATTGTTATCCGAAGGTCGTAACTTCTGGTTATTTGCCAATTCCGACTGTCACGACGAAGCAGGAGACTTTTATCCAGGCGAATATCAAAAAAACTATACCTACACAACCGGGAAATCTGCACAAAACATTGTGGATGGACTTCGTTCAGGTAATAACTGGGTAGTTCAAGGCGATTTGATTGACTCTTTGATTTTTAAAATCGAAACCATTAACCGTGATGACAATGTATTAGCTGTTATGGGATCAAGTGTTTTGGTTACTAAAGGTAAATCATTAAAAATTACGATTAAAGCACGTGACCCTCAAGGCACAAACTATAATACTTACGATGCTTATAACAATCCTGTATTAAACCATATTGATGTTATAAAAGGTAATGTAGGTTTAAAAATAGCGTCAACAGATCCTAATTATTCGGTTGATAATGTTGCAACAACATCAGTGATTGCTCGTTTCGATGCAGCTGGCGGCGTTGTTGATTCAAAAGCAATTACTAGTAAAAAATGGAAAGACTTAGGAAATGGCTGGGTTGAAATGACATTGATTGTTGAAAATGTTACCGACTCTTGTTATTTCCGTTTGCGTGGTTCAAATTTTGGATTAAATGTAGCAAACCAAACCGATGGAGCAGGAAACCCTTTACCCGATGCTCTAATGGGAACAAACGATGCGACAAAAGCATTTGCCGATTTATGGTTTTATTCAAACCCTATTTTTGTAAATACTACAAAAACTGTTTCAAAAGCAATTCAAATTTCATCTGCTGGTGATGACCTTGAAGAATGTATTGCTCCGGTTGCTGGACAAACTCAGTCTAAAACTATAGGAAGCGTTGATCCAGGCAGTAGTGACCTTGAATTAGGTAGTGAAAATTCAGATAATAGCACACCTCAATTAGTTGGAATCAGATTTACAGGTATCAATATTAATAAGAATACTATTGTTAAAAGTGCCTATATCCAATTTGAGGTTGATGAAACTAAAGCAAGTGACCCATGTAATCTTTTCATTTATACGGAAGCCAATGACAGCCCGGTTACCTTTGCAAGTGAAGTTAACTCGCTTACTTCTCGTAGCATGTTAAGCAATTCGGTAGCTTGGAATATCGGAGCAAGCGAAGGAAAAGTTGTTGATACAAAACTGAACACCTCGGATATTACTTCATTGGTTAACGCTAATCTTGACCGTTATGGATGGGTAACAGGTAATGCAATGGCGTTTTTCATTAAAGGTTTGGGTACACGTACTGTTGAATCATTCGATGGTGAAACAACTGCTGCTGCTACTTTATTTGTTGAATTCGATTTCACAGATTCTGATATTCTTGCTATGCAAATAGCTGACTCAATTGCTGCAAAACTACAGGCAAAATCAGACTCAGTACTTGCAACAGTAAGTGGTTACAACGAAAATGGTTATACCGTACCATCATGGACAAACTTTTTAAAAGCTAAAATGGGTGTAATGAATAGTGCAAACGACGCGAGTATTTCTGCATTAGAAACAGCTGTTGCGAATTTGACTAATGCTGCAAATCCTTACAGTATTGTAATGACAATACATGGTGATGCTACAACCAATATGGCGTTTAACTGGTTTTCCAATGTGGGAGTAAAAGATGGTAAAGTTGAAGTGGTTACAGGAAATTCTACCAATTTTACAACACCTCTGTTTTCAGTAATGGCAAAATGCGATTCGGTGAAAAACCTTAACTACAATGTTTCTGCAAATGGGTTATCATCTGCAGGTATTCCAAACAATACCAAAAAAAGCTTTATGTCAAACAAAGCATTGGTTGCTGGTTTAACTGCTAATACCACATATTCTTTTAGAGTAGGTAAAAACGGAGCATGGAGCGAAGTTGGTACTTTTAAAACAGCAAAAGCTACGAAAGACGAATTTTCGTTTGTCTATTTCACCGATCCGCAGGCAAACACCAGCGATATGTTTGATATTTCACAAAAAACAACTCATGCTGCACATACCATGTATCCAAATGCTAACTTTTGGTTATCATGTGGTGACTTAGTAGAGACTTCAGGTTCTTCAAATTCAGAGTGGGAATACGAGCAATTCTTCGGAACTCAACAAGATATATGGATGAAAAAACCGTTAATGGCTGTTGGTGGAAATCATGATAAATCATCAAATAAAAACTTCTTTCATCATTTCAACACAAATTACCCAGCGTTTGACTCAACCATGTCAACAAACCCTGGAAGCGATTACTCTTTCGTGTATGGTGATGCATTATTCATGGCTTTAAGTTACGAAGATTATAGTGTTACCGGTTATTTAGATTCATTAGCAGTTTGGATGAACCAACAAGTGAAAGCGAATCCTGACACAAAATGGAGAATTGCTTACTACCATAAGACAATGTACACAGGTGGTGGTCACCAAAGTGATGGCGATGGCAAGATTGTTCGTCAAAAAATGGGTCCTGTTTTTGATAGTTTGAAAATAGACTGGGCACTTCAAGGTCATGATCATGTGTACGAAGTGATGGGGCCTATCAAAAACAATCTATTGGTTGCTGGTGCAGTATCAAATCAAACCGTTGTTGCTGCAGATGCAAGAAAAAATGTTACAGGTGTTGTTGGTGGTGAATTCGATGTTACCAAAGGTACTTTATACTTCTTGAATAACTCAGGTGGACGTAAAAAATACGAACCTAAAAGCGAAGCTCAAATGGATGCCGCGGAAGCATCACTTGGAATTACTGACTATTTCAGTTTCTTCACCGGCAAATTTGGTCAAACCGGCGAGCCAACATTTAGTTATGCTTTAGTTAATACCAACAAAATTACGGTAACAACCTACACGGTTGATGATTTGGGTGTAGCCACTGAATTTGATAAGTATTCAATTGTAAAAAGTAATACCACAACTTCTTTGGGAAATGAATTAAGTAATAATTCTTTTATCAATGTCTCTCCAAATCCAGTACGTGATAATTTGTTGATTAAAACAGGTGGATCATTAACTCATGTAACAATTTTTTCTTTAGCTGGAAGCGTGTTAGGCGAATACAATTCAATGGGAAGCGTTAATGTTAATATGAGCGCTTTTGCCAAAGGAATTTATATGGTTAAAGCAACCTCTAATGGCGTTTCAAAAGTTATCAAAATAACTAAAGAGTAGTAACCCAAACACTATTTTTAAAGGGCTGTCTTCAATTGAGGACAGCCTTTTTTAATATGTCGTGCATAGTCCATTTATAATAAGGTGTAAGTTCTTTACACGCCAGCAAGGTAATTCACCCTAGTTGCTTAATAGTTGCATTTGGTTTGAATTCCTTATTTCAAAAATTCAATGGTTATTTGTAAAGAGAATAAACTTTTTAATGCTTCGTCAAAAGTTAATTCATGTTACCAAAACCAAACGTATTTAGAAGGTTTTTTTTATTCTTTTAGAGAATTTGCTTTTGCTATTTGAATTTTCGTCATTCGAAGTTCAAATTTTACTCAATAAACAGATATTTAATCATCATTGCATATCTTTGAACGAAATATGAAATTTATGACAGGAACCATTATAAATGTAATTACAATACTTATTGGTGGGTTTATTGGGATAGCAATAAAAAAAAGGATTAATGAAAAAACCTTCCAAAGCATTATTCAGGTAGTGGCGCTTTTCACTCTGTTTTTGGGAGTGCAAATGGCGCTAAAAGTTGAGCATGTATTGGTTTTAATTCTAAGCTTAATCATTGGAACATTAATTGGCGAATGGCTCGATTTAGAAGCTAAGGTTTCGCGCTTAAATAGAAGTCTGAAAACGCTTCTTCCAACAACAAGTAACCAATTCAATGAAGCATTAACCACTTCGTTTTTATTGTTTTGCATGGGATCGATGACTATTATGGGCGCCATTGATGAGGGGATGGGAAATGGAAGCCAACTATTAATAACTAAGGCCATTTTAGATGGTTTTTCTGCAATGGCACTTGCATCAGCACTTGGATATGGCGTGCTTTTTTCGGTTATTCCTTTATTGGTATATCAAGGTGGAATAACTTGGATTGCATGGCTATCGGGGTCGATTATAAGCATTAGCTTACTTAACAATATTACAGCAGTGGGTGGCGTTTTACTCATTGGAATAGGTTTAAACCTATTAAACTTGACTAAAATTAGAATCCTCAATATGATTCTGGCTATTGTAATTGCAATTCCATTGATAATAATTTACCAATACTTTTTTTAAAACTTATAACTGTGAATTCGAATACAAAACAAATCCTCATCTCTCTTTTCGAAAACTGGTCGGGCGAAGAAGCTCGTTCATTTATTCCTCTACCCGCATCAGGATCTTATCGAGAATATGTACGCATTAATGGTCGCAATAAAAGTGCTCTAGGGGTTTATAATCCTGATAAAAAGGAAAATACAGCCTTTATTGAATTTAGCAAAGCACTTAAATCCAAAAACCTGGCGGTACCATTGGTATTTGGCATTGACGAGTCGAATGATTGCTATTTATGCGAAGATTTGGGTGACATAACTCTGTTTTCATTAATTCAAGGGATGAGAAAAGATAAAGCATTTCCACAAGAACTCATTCAGCTTTATAAAAAAACCATCGACCAATTGGTTAAAATTCAAGTCGATGGCGCCAAGGTTGTTCCTTTCGATAAATGTTATCCTCGACAAGCTTTTGATAATCAATCAATGCTTTGGGACTTACATTATTTTAAATATTACTTTTTAAAACTGGCTCGAATTTCGTTTGATGAACAATTACTTGAGGATGACTTCAATACGTTGATTAATTTCTTAATGCAAACCGAAACAAATTACTTCTTGTATCGCGATTTCCAGTCACGCAACATTATGATTGTGAACGACGAACCTTGGTTTATTGACTACCAAGGAGGCCGTTTAGGCGCGTTGCAATACGATTTGGCATCGTTGCTATATGATGCCAAAGCTGACATTCCACAATCCATTCGCAATGAATTATTAGCTTATTATATATCAAAGCTTAAAACAAAAATCACTGTCGATGAAGCCGAATTTCGCGAACATTTTAATGGGTATGTATTAATTCGCATACTTCAAGCCATGGGAGCTTACGGTTTTAGAGGTTTTTATGAAAAAAAGGAGCATTTTCTACAAAGCATACCTCACGCCATCAACAACTTGTCGTATTTATTGAAAAATCATCCACTCCCCATTCATACGCCAGCGTTAAATGAGGCACTGCAAGGAATTATTGAATCGGAAGTATTAAAAAACATTGCGACGCCACAATCCGTGCTTGAGGTGAGCATCCATTCGTTTTCGTATAAAAGAGGCGTTCCTATTGATATATCGGGACATGGAGGTGGATTCGTGTTCGATTGCCGAGCCATTACCAACCCGGGCAAATATCCTGAATATCAGACTAATACAGGTCGCGACAAGGAGGTTGAAGATTTTTTTGCTGGACATGCTGAAATGGATCAATTCCTAGACCTAACGAAAGCATTAGTTAAGCAATCGGTCGACAAATATTTGAGTCGCGGATTTAAACATTTAACCATTAATTTTGGTTGTACTGGTGGGCAGCATCGATCGGTATTTTGTGCTGAAAAAATGTCTCAGTATCTTAAATCGAACTATCCCATTCAAGTAAATTTGAAACACGTAGAGTTGGAGATGAAAAAGATGATTTGAGGAGATGTTGATGGGTTTGACGTTTATAAGTTTATAGTTTAGGCGTTGAGAACTGCTTAGAAAATGATTTTAAGGTTTATACGTTTATCGAGTTGATTGACTAAAATAGCGATCATATAAAACTCTATTTATCAATTGTCCTATTAAACCAATAAACCAATAAAAATCTAAAAAATAGATGTAAGTGCTTTATAGGAAATTTAACTCGAAACATTATCAATTTATACTCATCTAAACACCTTAACTTAAACCAATAAACCCCTTAACAATAACCCCTCAACAAATTACCCTCAACAAATCAAACTCTATACATTAAACCGATAAACTTCTTTAAAAATGAGCGATAAAAAATGCAAGGACAAGAACGAACCAAACAAGGAAAAGGATTCGCATAAATACAAATGCAGTAAATGTGGCAGCACCTCAAAAAAAGAAGATAAGCTTTGTAAACCGGAGAAAATAAAGGAGAAGAAATGAATGCAATGATTTTTGCTGCAGGTTTGGGAACTCGTTTATTTCCATTAACAGAACATTCGCCTAAAGCTTTGGTGCAATTTAATGGTCAACCATTAATAAGTTATGCTTTAGATAAGGCAATTGAAGCAGGTGCAATCCGAATTGTTGTCAATGTGCATCATTTTGCCGATCAGATTAAAACGTATTTGAAGCAATATCCAAATAAAAATGTCGAAATAATCGTATCTGATGAAACGGAACAATTGCTTGAAACTGGGGGTGGTTTACTATTTGCAAAGAAACACTTCATCAAAAACGAGCCCATTCTTATTTTAAATTCAGATGTGGTTACAACTGCCAATTTGAGCGAAATGGTTCAACTACACAATCAATCTAAATGTGTAGCGACTTTAATGGTGGCTGACCGTGAGACACAACGCTACTTTTTATTCAATAAAGAAGGGCGTTTATGTGGATGGGAAAACCGGACAACTAAGGAGCGAATCATTGTTACAGAATCACCCAACTTAGAATCGTGGGCATTTAATGGCATCCAAATTGTTAATTACGAATTGCTCTTACTGCTTGGCGAAACTCGCAAATTCTCAATTACACAGGGCTACTTAAATATTGCAGCTCAACATCCAATTAGAAGTTGGCGAAACTGGAAAGGTCAATGGTTTGATATTGGGACAATTGACAAATTAAATAGTGCAGAAACTCAACTAAAAAGGTAGAGTAATTGTTACACTAATTAGTCTTTGCAAGAAAACTCCAAATACTGCGTTATTCTCATTTTGAAAACAGTCATTCACAAATAATTAAATGAATCACAAAAACAACCCACTAGAAAATAATTCAAACGAAACTTTTAATGAGTATGTTAAACTACTAAAAAGCGGTGGTCTACTTTTAATGGTTGCAACCATATTGGCACTTATATGGGCTAATTCACCATTCAGTCACTCATATGAAGAATTATGGCATCATACTAAATTTATCTTAGGCTTTGAAAATTTCCAAATAGAAAAACACCTTTCGCATTGGATTAACGATGGCTTAATGGCCATTTTCTTTTTCGTTGTTGGAATTGAGATTAAACGCGAAATTGTTGCTGGAGAGCTTAACTCACTTAAAAAAGCTGCTCTTCCACTTTTTGGAGCTTTGGGCGGTATGGTGGTGCCCATTATTCTTTTTTTAATGTTTAATATATCAGGCGAAGCTTCTAAAGGCTGGGGAATACCCATGGCAACTGACATCGCTTTTTCAATAGCCGTACTGGGGTTGCTAGGAAAGCGGGTTCCAATAGGCTTAAAGGTTTTTTTAATGGCACTTGCCATCGTTGACGACTTGGGTGCTGTGTTGGTCATTGCCTTTTTCTATACCAGCTCAATACACACTGTTTATCTTTCAGTAGCACTGATACTTATAGGTTTCTTATTCTTGATTAATAAATTAGGTAATAAAAATCTATGGTTTTATACTGGTGTAGGATTTGTTATTTGGGTTTTGTTTTTAAACTCGGGAGTACATGCTACCATTGCTGGCGTTTTAGTAGCCTTCACTATCCCCGTTTATCCAAAACTGGACATGAAAGAGTTTGTACCCAAAATTCGAAAAAAACTGATATTGTTTGAACACGAAGAACAATCACATAAATACATATTAACCGATAATCAGCTTGATGCCGTTGATAACATTGAACAATATGCACGTAAAGTGCAGAGTCCATTGCAATCTATAGAGCACTCTTTAACAGGTTTAGTGAATTACATTATTCTCCCTCTCTTTGCTTTAGCAAATGCTGGGGTAGCATTGTTTTTTATATCTGAAACAGGTGAAAAAGAATTTGCTTTTACCTATTTATCAACAGCAATTGCAGTAAGTCTTGTTCTAGGTAAAGCCATTGGAATATCTCTTTTTACTTGGTTGGCAATAAAACTAAAACTGGCCGATAAGCCTGAAGATGCCTCTATTAATTCAATAATTGGTTTAAGTTTCATTGGAGGAATTGGATTTACTATGTCGCTATTTATCGGAACTTTAGCTTTTACCTCTATTGATATACTAAATGAAGCTAAAACTGGTATTTTTGTAGGTTCCAGTGTTGCAGGTCTTATTGGATATTTAATTCTAAGATACACGTTGAAAAAAAGGTTAATTTGCTAATGGGGTAATGTGCTAATGTGCTAATGGGGTAATGGGTTAAGAAGTCAGATAGATTCGAGAAAATAACATTTTATTAATCGGTCTAACAATCTAATTGTCTTTTTTTAAAAATTCATCTTTAGTGAAATAATGTAATTGCTAAAAAAACCGTACTTTTGTCATGTTTGATCCCTAAAAATTAATGATGAATCCTCAAGCACAAGAACTCAACACAATTATTCAGTCGAAAAATCCTGTCGTTTTTAATTTACTATCGGAACGAGGAAAACGCATTTTTTTTCCTAAAAAAGGAATATTAGGCCAATCGGCCGATGCGAAAGGAACAAAAATAAATGCCACCATTGGTACTGCCATTGAGGATGATGGTTCACCCATGCGATTAGCTTGTATCGATGAAAAAATCAATCTCGATCCACAATATTCGTTTCCATATGCACCAAGCTTTGGACGTTTAGACATAAGGAAGATTTGGAAAGAGATGATTTATAAAAAAAACCCTGCGGTTAAAGGTAAAGAAATGAGCTTGCCTGTTGTTACCAATGCATTAACGCATGGTATCAGCATGGCTGGTTATTTATTTGTAAATGAGGGTGATGAAGTACTTGTTCCCAGTTTATATTGGGGCAATTATAACTTGGCTCTTATTAATGCCTATGGTGCTAATTTTGTTACTTACAACTTCTTTAAAAACGAAGGCCTTGACTTAGAGGCATTTAAAAATGCATTATTAAGTGGTGGACAAAAAAAGATACTCCTTCTTAACTTCCCCAACAACCCAAGTGGTTATTCTCCTACTTTTTCAGAAATGACTTCGATGACTCAAATCATCAAATCGGCTGCTGAAACAGGAAAACAAATAGTGATATTTTCCGATGATGCTTATTTTGGATTAGTTTTCGAAGAAGGTATTGATGGTCAATCACCCTTTGCTTATTTAAACGATATACACGAAAATGTGTTGTGCGTAAAAATTGATGGCCCAACCAAAGAAGATTATGTTTGGGGATTCCGCGTTGGATTCATGACTTATGGTATAAAAGGGGGCGATGCTGCACTTTATGAAGCATTAGAAAATAAAACCGCCGGAGCTATCAGGGGAAACATATCCAATGCATCAAATCTTTCGCAATCGCTACTTCTTAAAGCCTTTGAAAGCAACACGTATCAAGCAGAGAAAGAAGAAAAATTTAACTTGCTAAAATGCAGATACGAAGCTGTTAAAAAAGCAATGAAGAATACTAAATACAACACTTATTTCTCTGCACTACCATATAATTCAGGTTATTTTATGTGTGTTAAACTCAATAATAATGTGGATGGTGAAGCGGTTCGTCAATTATTAATTTCGAAATACAGCATTGGAGTTATCAATTTAAATAACTTACTTCGAATTGCCTTTGCAGCAGTATCTGTTGATAATACCGAAGCTGTATTCGAAGGCATTTACAATGCTTGTAAAGATCTATCATAAAATAGTATAACTCACATAAAGGCCGTTCATCGATAGTGAGGAGCGGCTTTTGTTTTTAAACTGCAATGACTCAACGAAGACTGCCTGCTGAATGGGAACCTCAAAGTGGCGTTATGCTAACATGGCCTCATGCCAATACGGATTGGGTTGATATGCTTGAAGAGGTAGAGGCTTGCTTCATTAACATTGCCCATGAAATTTTAAAACGTCAGATTTTAGTGGTTGTTTGTCCTGATAAGATGTGTGTTGCCAAATCACTCAATAAGAGCAATATATCAAATCTAAGGCTTTATGAACTTCCTAGCAACGACACTTGGGCACGCGATCATGGCCCAATTACGATTATAGAAAATGATACGCCTATTCAACTCGATTTTACGTTCAATGGTTGGGGCTTGAAATTTGCAGCGAATCACGATAACCTCATAAATCAGCACTTATTTAAAAATCAAGCTTTTAATTCATCCGTTCAATATCGAAATTTGCTTAACTGGGTGATGGAGGGTGGTAGTTTAGAATCGGATGGCAGTGGAACAGTGCTCACCACCTCAGAGTGTTTATTATCGCCCAATCGCAATGGTGGTTCCTCGAAATACGAAATAGAACAACTTTTAAAATATGAATTAGGGATAAAAAAAGTATTGTGGCTAAATTATGGTTATCTTGCGGGAGATGATACCGACAGTCATATTGATACCTTAGCTCGACTATGTGACTCTAGAACCATTGCTTATGTTCATTGCGAGAATGAAAATGATGAACACTATTCTGCTTTGAAGCAAATGGAAGATGAATTAAAAACTTTTACAAACAATGCTAACGAAAAATACAAATTAGTTCCACTTCCCATGGCTGAACCAGTCTATTTTGAAGGAGATAGAATTCCAGCAACCTATGCCAACTTTTTAATTATTAATGGAGCTGTACTTTTACCAACTTACAATACTAAAACCGATGCACAGGCAGTTAGCCAATTAATGATCGCTTTTCCTAATCATGATATTGTGCCTATTGATTGCACCACCCTCATTAAACAACATGGATCATTACATTGCGTAACCATGCAATTTCCTGAAGGTGTAATCCAATAAAATAAACCAATATTCTCCAGAATGGAAGAAATTTTCAAACCCAAGCTTTTCACCCTTCTCAAACAAGGTATTTCAGCCAAACAAATACGTGCCGATGTTTTATCAGGAATTGTTGTTGGTATTGTTGCACTTCCTTTAGCTATTGCTTTTGCTGTAGCGAGTGGAGTATCTCCTGAAAAAGGCATAATTACAGCTATCATTGCAGGTTTTATCATTTCGGCATTAGGCGGTAGTCGCGTTCAAATTGGTGGTCCAACAGGAGCTTTCATTGTTATTGTTTTTGGAATAGTTCAACAATACGGTATCGATGGACTTATCATTTCAACTGTTTTAGCAGGTATAATGATGGTTGTTTTTGGAGTACTAAAACTAGGCACTCTATTAAAGTATTTCCCTCATCCACTAATAGTTGGATTCACCAGCGGAATTGCAATAGTCATATTTTCAACACAGGTAAAAGATGCATTGGGGTTAGATATTACCTCACTACCGTCTAATTTTATTGAAAAATGGCAACAATATGCATCTCATCTCTCGTCGTTTAATGCATTAGCTATTGCAATTACAATTGCCACTATATTAATAACAGTTTTTACAAAACGATTAACGTCGAAACTGCCGGGTTCATTTATTGCCATATTGTTAATAACAAGCATTGTATCAATATTTAAGTTAGAAGTAACTACAATAGAATCGTTTTTTGGAGAGATAAAAGGCGGATTTAGCTTTGTAGTTCCCTCCATACAATTCAATACGCTTAGTGTATATTTTGCACCAGCTTTAACGATTGCGTTGCTGGGTAGTATCGAATCGCTTCTATCGGCAGTTGTTTCTGATGGAATGATAGGTACTAACCATCGAAGCAATACCGAACTTATTGCACAAGGAATTGCCAATATTGTAACACCATTTTTTGGCGGTATACCAGCAACAGGAGCCATTGCACGAACTGCAACCAATGTTAAGAATGGCGGTCGCACTCCCATTGCTGGAATAGCTCATGCTATTACGCTTTTACTAATTATGATATTTTTTGGGAAGTGGGCAAAGCTTATTCCTATGTCGTGTTTGGCTGGAATACTAATTGTTATAGCCTATAATATGAGTGAATGGCGATCGTTCATCTCTATTTTCAAAGGCTCATTTTTTGATGTTATTGTATTAGTAACCACCTTTTTATTAACTGTTTTGGTCGATTTAACAGTGGCAATTGAGGTTGGCATTGTACTCTCAGCGTTACTTTTTATGAAACGAATGGCAGATATCAAACCAATAGATATTGCGAAAATAGACACAGATCTTATTGAAGATTACTCAAATATATCGCCTTTAATCGGAGTATATGAAATTAGTGGTCCTTTCTTTTTTGCATCTGCAAAGCATTACAGCGAAGTTTTAAAAAGTATTGGCTCTAAAAAGGATATACTGATCATACGAATGCGCCATGTTCCCTTTATTGATTCCACAGGAATACACAATTTTCATGATGCGCTAAACAATTTAAAAACAACAGGAACAAAAATAATCCTATCAGGTGTTAATGATCAGGTAATGAGTGAATTAAACCAAAGTCGAATTACATTTTTAATAGGAAAAGGAATGATTTTTCAAAGTTTTGATGCTGCTGTGAAAAAAGCGAACGATTTGATTTAGAAATATTTTGAGTAAATTAATACTTTCTCTTATAATCGGCTTCAATACTGCATAGACTTTGCCACGAAGAATTTGTATAGGTTTTGTTATTAAGTTCCTCTAGGAATATGAAGGACAAGAGTAAAACAAGTCAAATTTTTGTCCCAGATGGGGCAAAACAGGAGCGGATTAACGTATTTTCTTGCCAATATCAGTTTTCCATGAAGGGAAATTTATACCGCTCCTCAATCTGTAATGTGACTATACTTCGCATCAAATTACATTTGGCCCTATTTCTGAAAAATAGTCTATTAGTGCCGCAACAACTTAATAAATCTTACCATCAACCAAATCATACCTCTAAAAAGAACCGATATTAAAAAAAGAATTGCCGAGAAGATTAACAAAATCGGAAGGGATGTTATTAATTCACTCCAGGGCGTTTTATATATGACTATGGCATAAACATTCATGATTATGGCCACCAATAATGCAGCCAAGAAATAGAAGATTTCCCGTTTTAAATGACTGGGCGTTATATAGAGTGTTCTCATTGCTTAGACAAATAGAATTAATATTTATATTTTTAAAAAATCGGGTAAATAAAGCGTTTCACCGGTTTCTATGGCTTGATGTCCCAAAAGAGTCCAAATTGAAGTATGGAATCCATGCTCAAACAAACCTTTAATGGGTTTACCCTCTATAACCGATGCTGCGAATGCCAAAAGCTGCTCGGGTGTGCCATCGGTTTTATTGCCAGGGTCGATCTCCTCACCTTTGTATTGGTTGGCTGTTTCGGGTTTCCACGAAGCACCTCCTATGGACACCGATTCAAAAAGATTATTTTCAATATCGGAAATGAGTTGCAAGATGGCTGCTGGCTTTTTTATTTTAAGTGGATTCTCCGAGAAAAACCTATTGGTTTCTAACTCCAAAGTCCCCTTGTGGCCCATAATCTGCTCTTCCAACCCATAATGTTTATTGCTAATCATCGAATCGTAAACCAACTGCGTTCCATCGGCATATGAATAAATAAGCGCCACATTATCATAAACGTCCCTTCCATCTTTCCAATATGTAAGACCACCAGCTCCACGCACCGAAACGGGGTAAGCATTTTTTGCCCAATTCGCCACCTGAATTTGGTGACAGGCCAATTCAGTCATTAAACCACAGGAATATTCAGAATACAAACGCCAGTTTATTATTCGCTCTAATTCGGGGTGATCGGCAGGTACCGGTCTACGCCAGTCGTTATTGCGATGCCAGTAAGCTTTTATCTGGCCAATTTTACCAAGATCACCGTTGTGAACCATGGCTATCCCTTTTTGATATTTGGGATCGAATAATCGCTGGTGACCAATGTGCAATATTTTTCCTGTTTTGTAGTGTGTCTGTGCCATTTTTTTTGTGTCGACAAGGGTGCGTGCCATGGCTTTTTCGCAAAACACATGTATTCCGGCCTCTAAGGCATCCACCACAATGGCGGCATGCTGATGCAAAGGAGTAGCCACAATGATAGCATCCAAACCTGGAAACTCCAATAATTTCCTATAGTCACTAAATCCTTTGGCTTTTCCTTCCGTCAACTCCAAAGCATGTTGATAATTTGGGGCGTAATTGTCGCAAACAGCCACTATATCAAAAGGATTATTATCTTTAAAGGCATTAATAGTTTTCACAAGTAAACTGCCCCGAGAACCAACACCAACTACACCTAACCTAACTTTTCTTCCTGATTCAGGCAGTGTGTTCAAAGCCTTTATAAATGGCATTGTAAGCATTAAACCGCCTCCTACAAAGGCACTATTCTTTATAAACTGTCGCCTCGAATTACTTTCCATGTTTGATATATCTTTTGTTTTTCTTAATTACTCATTAACAATACACCATTCAGCTTTTAAAAATCGTTCTTTTAATTGCGCTAATTCCAATTCAGAAGCCAGATAACCTGCCGTAGAAAGGACTTCGGCTTCAACCGGGCACTGGCACTTCACCATTACTTTCTTATTGGTTTCGATCATTTTATTTTTTCCAGGATGGTAAATATGTCCTTCCTTTGTGTATTTATCAAACCCATTTACCGAATGCAAGCCCGAAACTGAAATAAACTCATCGGTAAGCATAAATTCCGGAGTACAAAAAGACGCTCCATCTACTTCCTGAAAGCCTATAGGCCATCCTTTGCCAAAAGGATGCTTACCCATTCCTGCAATAGAACTCTCACCAAAACTCAAAAAAGCGTTATCCACTTGGTTTAATTTAAGATGATTGACCACTTCTTTTAGCGCCATCCCTTTACCTAAACCGCCAAAATCGAGTTTCGCATTTTTATTGGCAAATTGAATGGTTTTCTCTATTGGGTTCCATCTTACCTGTGACCAGCCACAATTTGCTCTTGATTTTTCTATATCCTTGTGCAAGGAAACACCCTTATTGGTACAATCATAAAGTGGCGAAAGAGCAGGATCGAATAATCCATTGGTAAGCTCGTGATAATAACTACAAGCATTTAAAATACTAGTCATTCTTTCTGAAACACCTATCTTATAATTAAACGCCACTGTATTAATACGGCTTAATTCACTTTCGACAATAAAGCGCGAAAAACAATTTTCCAACTCATTAACCACACTTTCAATACCATGGCTCAGCTCATCTCCCTTTGATTTTTCCAATTCTGGAATTACCAAAACAAAACGAGTATTCATGGCAAAAAAGCTGTGAGAATAAACTTGCATATTAATTGGATAGAAGTTGAATTAAAGGTCTGTATTTTTCAAGCAGACCTTTAACACTTTGTTAGATGATACTTTTACAGTTTTGGTTCCCACCCAGGTTCGTAGGTGCGACTCCAAAGTTTCATTGCCTCACGATCAAAAATACGACCAGTTACATCGTCTACATCAAACGACTTACCTATGCGTGAGGAAATATTGGCATAATGGGTTAGCATTTGACTAATCGCACCCTGTTCGATGGGTGACGTTAATTTACCGACACCTCTAATAGTATCAAAAAAGTTGATAGCATGCTTACTGGTTATATCGCCACCTCCACCAAGTCCAACGCCACCTTCATCACCCTTAGATTTGGATTCTCGAATTAACTTACCTTTTAAATCATATAAACGATAGCCTCCTCGATCCACAAAAACAGATCCTTCGGAGCCATAAATAATTGTCCCTCTACCAGCTCCGTATGTATTGTAATTGTTTCTGCTTTTACCATCCCATTGAATGCTGCGGTTACCAGAAAATCGAAAAGTGGCCTCCATGGTATCGTACATTTCCCAGCCATCGTTTTTAAACTGGCACTTATCTGACCATACATTTACATGCTCTGGATATTTTACATCCAGTGCCCAACGGGCAATATCCAATTCATGCGTTGCATTATTACCCATTTCAGCCGTTCCATAATCCCATCCATACCAATGCCAATTGTAATTCCATGTATCGTCCATGTAATCTTTACGAGGTGCGGGTCCTTGAAAAAGCTCCCAATTTAGTCCTTCGGGTGGATTTGCTCTGGTTGGCATAGGCACAGCACCTCTGGAATTAATATAAAAGGCCACTGCCTTAAATGCTGTTCCAATTATGCCATTGTGTATATCATTAATTATTTCGATGGACTCGCGAGAGGAACGTTGCTGATTACCCATTTGAACAACTTTGTTGTATTTCTGCTGAAATGCAACAAGTAATTCACCTTCATAAGGATTATGACTACAAGGTTTTTCGAGGTATACATGCTTGTCTGCTGTCATAGCCATACACGCACCAGGTGCATGCCAATGATCAGGCGTGGCTATAAAAATAGCATCTACTTTTTTATCAGCCAAAATCTTGCGAATATCTTCTTCGAGAGAAAATTTATCGCTTGTAAGCTCTGCAAATTTTGAAGCAGCACTGGTAAGTTGACCTTTATGTACATCGCACAAATAAACCAACTCTACATTATTTTTTTTATTCACAATCGGATCTATGAATGCTGAATAACGCCGTCCCAAACCTTGTATGGCCACATGAATACGATCGTTAGCCCCCATTATTTTTGAATAGCTTTTAGCCGACATGGCATTTACTTTACTTGCGAGTGCCACACCTGCCACACCCAAACCGGCTTTCCTCAAGAAATCTCTTCGACTATTATTATGCGTTGTATTATCCATAGAGATTTAATTAAAGTGATTTGATTTTTATATTGCGAAAAGAAACCGCATCACCATGATCTTGCAGAAGAATGTTTCCCTCTTCGAATTCTCCAAAATTAGGCCAATTAGCATATTTACTACACGCAACTAATGCTCTCCAAATTTGTGTCCCTCTGTCGTATTCAACAACCTTAGTGCCATTAAGAAAATGAGTCACAGTTGAACCTCTTACTTCAATGCGCGCTCTATTCCATGAGCCAATACCATTAAATCGCTTCTTTTGCAAGTTGAGATTAAAATCCTGTCCGTTAGCCGGTATCAAATCATACAATGAGGCCAGTGTTCGATTCCCATTCACTCCCAACTTTGCGTCAGGATGAACTTTATCATCTAATATTTGAAACTCGCAACCAATGGCCGATCCTTCGCCTTTATTGAGTTCGGGGTTTACAAAATACTTTATGCCCGAATTAGCACCTTCGGTTAGGTTAAAATCCGCTTCGAGAATAAAATTACGATATTTCTTAGCGGTAATAATATCGCCGCCATTGGCTGACTCTCCGCCATTTGATTTTTCAACAGAGAGGATACCATCTTTAATAGCCCAACCCTTTTCGGGAAAAGCCTCACCTTTGGCCGATTTCCATCCATCTTTGGTTTTGCCATCCCAAAGTAACTGCCAACCATCGGCTTTTTCGCTGGCTGATAGAGTATTTAATAAATAGTTTACCTGCCGAATACCTGTTTCGGGCAATATATTTTTCGCCACTGCATTTGTTAGGATCCGGATGTTTTTCCAACTAATATTTTTACCAGAATGTTGTTCATCGCTACCGATGGAATGTACCTGAAGTCCAATGAAACCCTCTGAATCGTAATCAACCAGAAGGTCAGTAACTGGAATGCCATTTAAAAATGTACGGATACGATTGCCCAAAGCCTCCACACGATAATTATTCCAATCGGCTCTTTTATATGCTTTTTTAGCTGATGGATTGTATTCCAAGCTGTATAACCAACCATTACGCCCTTCATCATAAATACCTGCCGACCAAGCTCTTTCTGAATCGTCACATTCTATCTGATATCCATGAACCCTTCCCGATTGGTACTCAGGCCTACTGTGACTGCGTATCTGAACTCCTGAATTAATATCATTATCCATTTTCATATCGTACTCCAATATGAAATCACCATAGTTTTCATTGGTTCGAAGAAATGTATTGGGCGTATTGGTTTTGCTAGTTCCGATAATCACCCCATCAACCACTTTGTATTCGGCTGCGCCATTAATTACACTCCAGCCCTCAAGATTTTTTCCGTTAAAAAGTTTTGTCCATTTCGCTTCTGACTGAGCACACATCATAAAAGTAAAACTCATGAAAATACTCCCAATAAATAATTGTTTCATTGATTTGTGTTTTTTAGATTTAATGTTTTGCAAGATAAAGGATATTAAAAGATAAGGTACGCGACAATTGTTGCATAGTTACCCGATAGATTATTCATTTGCACCAAATTTATCAGAATTGACTGGTTAAATTCCCATATGGTCTTATAAATAAACTAATCTGTATAATTTGCTTTGTTTTAAGAAATGACTCCAAAAACGAATCCTCAGAAAAAAATAAATCATACCCTAAATATGGTTGATTGACTAATTATGTACTATTTCTTTAGGGGTTTTCCCAAACTGCTTTTTAAAGCACTGGCGAAAATAATCAACATCTTCAAAACCGACTTTAAAAGCTAATTCGGCTACTAACAAATGTGGTTCGACTTGTAGTAACTCTAATGATTTTCGTATACGGACTTCCCGAATAAACTCCACCGCATTTTTATCGGTCACGGCCTTTAGTTTACGGTACAGTGTAGTTCGGCTCATACCCATTTGCTTTCCAAGTTCCTCAACACCAAAAGAACTATTTGCCATTTGCACTTCTATTGCCTCTATTATTTTGCAAATAAAAGGTGAAAAATTCCCCTTCCATTCCTGAGATGCATAACTGGACACATTTGTCAGTTCTTTTTCAAGTAGTAGCTTAAATCGGTGACGAGCCAACATAACATTTCGAATTTTACCATTTAAAATTCGATGATTAAAAGGTTTGAAGATGTAATCATCGGCTCCGCAACCAATTCCTTCTTCTTGATTTTCTTCGTTTGCTAAAGCTGTTAATAAAAAAATAGGAATGTGATTGGTTAACGAATTCGCTTTGAGGAAACGGCAAACATCGAATCCATTTTTGCCTGGCATCAGCACATCTGAGATGATTATATCAGGTAGCTTATCCAAAGCCAAACGGATGCCTTCATCACCTTCTTTGGCTTCGAATATTTCTTCGGCCGTGATGGAATTTTTGATAAAGCTTCTCAAATCGTCATTATCTTCAATGATAAGAACCGTATAGTCATTCGAAACAATAGGCATCTGATTATCAATCTGATCAGGTAAAACAACTTCTAAAGCAGAATGATTCAATAAAATGTCTGCATCCACAAAAGTAAATTGAACGCAGAAACAGCTTCCACCTTCATGATTATTCTCTACACTAATACTGCCACCATGTAATTCAACTAATTCTTTAACCAACGACAATCCAATTCCAACCCCAGGCACTCCATTTTGCAGCTTTTTATCGCGATAAAACCTTTCGAACACTTTTTGACGCTGATCTGGATTGATACCTGGTCCTGTATCTTTTATTTGAATAAGTACTGACTTATCGAGTCCCTTTTTCAAAACCAGTCGCACCTCGCCTTCGATAGGCGTATATTTTATGGCATTACTCAAGAGGTTGGTCACAATTTTCTCCAATACATCCGCATCAAAAAAAGTCATAAAATCCACGTCTTCAATCTCCAATAAATAGTTTATCTTCTTACTTTGAGCTTGGTTAACAAAGGCTTTAAACAGCTCTACAATAAAACTCTTCAAATCGCCTATTGACTTTTGAACTGGCATGTGACCGGTATCAATTTTACGAAAATCCAATAACTGATTAACCAATTTCAATAGCCGTTGTGTATTTTTCTTTACCAATAGTAGCTTTTCAAAATGGCTATCTGCTTCGGTCATCGATTCCATAATTTGCTCAACCGGACCAGCGATTAGAGTCAGAGGAGTTCGTATTTCGTGGGATATATTCGTGAAAAACCACATTTTCTGTTCGTCAGCAGCATGTATCTTACCTGTCATTTCCAACACTTTATCGCGCTGGTTTTCAATCTCTATTTTTTGAGTCTTTAAAAGTAGGTTTTGCTTTTCTATGGCTTCTTTTTTAAGACGTAATGCTTTTGTTTTCTCCTCAACCTCTACAATTAATCGTTTTTTCTGCAACATTAAATTCCTTAATCTCAACCGATAACCAATAAAAATGAGCAAAATAATTATGAAAGCCGTAGCCAGCTTAAACAAGGCCGTTTGGTAATAGGCTGGGCGAATGAAAATGGTTAAATATTTCTCATCACTCCAAATACCATCGGCATTTGCGGCATGTACCTTGAAACGGTATTTTCCATATGGCACATTCGTAAACACGGCCGATCTTACACTCGGATCCACATCGACCCAACTAGCATTAAAACCCTCTAATTGATATTGATACTTTACTTGATTAGGCTTTGATAATGATATGGCCAATAAATCGAAAGAAAAAAAGTTTTGATTATGGGCCAAATCCAATTGCTTAGTTTCAGAAATTGGCTTACTTAAAATGATGCCACCCCCATCAATATCCTCACCAACATTTAATTTTTTGTTCTGCAAGCTCATTCCAACTATTGATACGATTGGTGGCACAAGGTTGTCCTTTATTTGATTGGGATAGAATTTAAAAAAGCCATTCAATCCCCCCATATAAATCTCTCCGTTAGTGCTCTGCCACCATGCATCGTCTGAAAATTCGAAACCTTGCAAGTAATTATTAAACACGCCTTTCTTGGGATTAAAACGCGAAAGACCATTGGCTGTAGAGATCCAAAAATCTCCTTTTTCATCTTCCAGAATGCTGTACACCAAATTATTGGCCAAACCCATTGTTTCATCAAAAACCGTAAAACTACCATCTTCATTCATCCGGTTTAAACCACTGTGAGTGCCAGCCCATAAATGGTTTTGAGAATCGAACAATAGGCAATACACTTTATTGTGAGATAAGCTACCTTCATCTGTCAGACAGGATTGGTAATTTATAAATTGTTCCGATTCAGGATTAAGCTTTGCAATACCACCTCCATCGGTGGCTACCCATAAATGGCCTTTTTGATCTTCTGCTATCGAACGAATAAAATTCCTATTCCCAATCATCTTGCTATTTTCCTGAAGGTAAGCTGTGGCTGAGTTTCTATCAATGTCGTAATGAATTAAACCTCTTGTGGTACCTAGCCACAAACAATCTTTGGAATCCTGCATAATTTCATAAACCACTCCAAGATCCTCTATATGCTGGGCTAATTTTTCGGAATAACTCTTAAATCGAAAGGAAGTTCCATTCGGAATAATTTGTGATAAACCAGCTGAAGTCCCCAACCATAAACGTCCTTTTCGATCCTCATAAACGCATCTCACAATGTTTGACGGCAAGCTTTCCTTCTTTTCGGTGATATGCTTAAAATGAACATATTTATTCTGGTTAATTTTATAGCAATCCAGTCCCTCATTTCGATAACCTATCCAAAGGTTTCCCTTGCTATCTTTGGCAATGGTCCGCACATCGTTACTCATCATACCCAATGAATCACTCAAATGCTCCATGAACCTAGCAAAAGGCTGTGTGTATGGATCAATCTTATTGACTCCATTCAAGCGCGTTCCAACCCATAAAAGACCTTCCCTGTCTTTTAATAAACTCAAAACACGGTTCCCCGACAAGCTTTCACTATTAAAGCGTTCGTTCTGCGACCAAATAATTGAATTATTTTCCGTATCAAAATTAAATAATCCATTTTCAGTACCCACCCAGAAGTTATTTGTTGTGTAGCTATTTAGTGTATTAAAAATGGTTCGAATACCTGTTTTCTTAAAGACTTCTTCGACATCCAATGAAATTATTTCCTTAAAACCAGATGCTGGCTCATAATGGATAGATCTAATTTTATTGGCAGTCACCGTCCATAAATTGCCTAACCCATCGATATGAAGCTTGTTGATGTTTCCGCTAAATATAGATTGATTAAGCAAAAAAGAGTGCCCTATAGATAATCCGGTATCATTACCTTTTAATAGTACTGCACCTCGAGTAGTACCTACCCAAACGCAATTACCTGTATCTTTTATAATTGCTTTTATATTGTTTGAAACACCATAATCAATTAGTGAATAGGATGAAATTGAATCTGTTTCCAAATCCAGAATATCGAGTCCAACGGTTGTGCCTATCCATACTTTTTTACCAATATGACAAATGGCAAACACGTTATTGTCGGATAAGCCATTTGAGTTATCAATTTTGGCTTGATAATTTTTAAAATAACCTGTAACAGGATTAAAAACTGATAAGCCTGTACCAATAGTGCCATACCATATTTGTCCCAACGAATCAAGTTCAAGCACATTAATGATATTGGAACCAATTAGACCATGATTATTCTGGTCAGGCTTGAAATTTTCAAAGTCATAACCACTGTACCTCGATAGGCCATCGTAAGTGGCAAACCACAAGAACCCTTTGTCATCTTGAACAATGTCAAATATCGTATTGCTCCCTAAACCATCAAGGGTTGAAAACCGATCGAAGCGAATAGCGTTTTGCGCTGGAGCATAAAATGAAAAAAAGCAAAAAATCTCAATGAGAATGATTTTTATATTTCTTACCCTGAAAGAATGTAAAAGCACGCCAGATTTTTTTAGTTGGAAATCAAAAATAGTGAAAATACGAACAAGAGAAAATGAATAGTGCCAATTTAGATAATTTAGTATTTGTTCGATCGCCAATAATTCCCATAAGCACATCACTTACTCCGTCGTTCGATCGACAAAATAGCATAAGCAATTCCACTGCTGCTGGATTTATTCCAGATACATCAGTGTCTAATATAAATAGGAAAGTCGAAAACACCTCGCTATGCTTTATTCGCTGTCCATCACCTAGTGTTGTGTTTGCTTAAAAGACTTTATCCGTCAATTTCAAGTTAACACAACACTAGTTGATTAATGAGAATTATATCACTATGTGTCGCAATTGGGTTTGTATCAGCACACCCAACTTCCATTATTGCAAAATGCATAGAATTGGCTATATGAGCAAGGTCATCATTATTTTCAAAATGGCATTTCAGATCATTGTATTAGTCAAAGTCATCATAATAATGTCTTTTGATATTATTAATAAAGTTGATTTAAAGTCCCATCTCTACAATTATTGAATGGTTCCCCGATGCAAGGATGGGAATTATATTACCTTTTATTTCTTCTCCATTGACTTTAATAGATTTAATTCCTTTTGATATTTTGTTGGGATTATTAATCTCGATTATATATGTAGCACCCCTAAATTGGCGAGTAACAGTATAATTACCCATGGTATTTGGAATACAAGGATCGATTATTAATCCATCATAATCGGGTTTAATACCAAGAATATACTGTGTTATTGCATAGTAATTCCATGCTGCAGTACCAGTTAACCAACTATTTTTGCCTTCTCCGGGTTTAAAAGCATCCTTTCCGGCTATCATTTGACAGTACACATAAGGTTCAACTTTATGTAAATCACTAATTTCTTCCAAATAAGCAGGGCAGATCTTTTGATAATAATCCCAAGCTTCATTGCCACGTCCAAGGATAGTTTCTCCAATAATTATCCAAGGATTATTGTGAGTGAAAATCCCTGCATTTTCTTTATATCCAGCAGGATAAGTTGATATTTCACCATATTCGATATAGTATTTTGTAAATGCTGGATTATTTAGTACTATACCATATTTGCAATCTAAGTGTTCTTTTACTGAATCGAGCGACTTCTTCACCATGCCCTCTTCTAGTCCAATTTCGGCCATTGAACACCAGCCTTGTGATTCAATAAATATTTTACCTTCATCATTTTCCTTCGATCCAACTTTTTTCCCATAAAAATCATACGCTCTTAAGAACCAATTGCCATCCCAGCCATGTTGCTTAATAATAGTAACCATTTTTTCAACATGATCGTGGATTTGCCCAGCTTCATGATTCTTTTTTATACGCAAGCAGAGTTTGGCGAATTCACGGCCATAAACAACAAATAATCCTGCAATCATCAGTGATTCTGCTGTTCCACCTTTTTTATTTTCAGTTGTTTGAAATGATTCGTTTGGATTAGACGAAAAACAATTTAAGTTTAAGCAATCATTCCAATCTGCGCGGCCTATCAGAGGAAGACCATGAGGACCTAAATTATTAACCACATGATAAAACGATACTTTTAAATGTTCAAATAAACTCTTGGCCTTGGTTTCATCATTGTCAAATGGCACTTGCTCATCTAAAATAGAGAAGTCACCAGTCTCTTTGATATAGGTTGTGGTTGAGAGAATTAGCCAAAGAGGATCATCATTAAAATTTCCTCCAACAACATTATTTCCTTTTTTTGTTAAAGGCTGATATTGATGATAACACCCTCCATCTTCGAACTGAGTAGCAGCAATATCTAAAATTCGTTCTTTTGCTTTTTGGGGTATTTGATGCACAAAACCAATTATATCTTGATTGGAATCCCTAAAGCCCATACCACGACCAATACCACTCTCAAAAAAACTAGCACTTCGGGACATATTAAATGTGACCATGCATTGATATTGATTCCAAACATTTACCATACGGTCGAGCTTTTCATCACCGCTTTTGAGGTTGTAAACATTTAGTAGTTTATCCCAAAAATGTTTCAATTCGAGTAGCGAATTATTTACTTTTTCCGGCGTATTGAATTTTTCAATCATGCCATAGGCTTTCTCTTTATTGATAATGCCTTTTGATTGCCATTTTTTATCCTCATCGTTTTCGACATATCCAAGAACAAAAACCAGTTCTTTTTCCTCGCCTGGATTTAATTCAATCTCAAAATAGTGAGATGCAATAGGAGACCATCCATGAGCTTCGCTATTCTTGGGTTGTCCATCAATAACAGCTTCTGGATTTTGAAATCCATTGTGTAGTCCAATAAATGATTCTCTATCGGTATCAAATCCTTGAATGGGCTGATTAACCGAGTAAAATGCGAAATGATTTCGTCTCTCTTTGTATTCGGTTTTATGGTAGATGACCGATCCTTCAACTTCAACTTCACCTGTTGAGAAATTTCGTTGAAAATTAGTCATGTCATCTTCAGCATTCCATAAAGCCCATTCGGCAAAGGAGAATAGTTTAAATGACTTGGGTTGGTCTGTATTGTTTTTCAAACTCAATTTTTGAACTTCTCCCCAAAAATCATTTGGCACAAAAAATAGTACTTCAGCTGCTAATCCATCTTTTTCGCTTAAAATTCGGGTGTAACTCATGCCATGCCGACATTCATATTTATCAAGCGATGTTTGAGTAGGTTTAAAACCCGGATTCCATATCGTATTTCCTTCTTTGATATAAAAATATCTTCCACCCATATCAATAGGAACGTTGTTATATCGATACCTGGTGAGACGACGAAATTTCGCGTCTTTATAAAATGAATATCCGCCTGCAGTATTTGATATTAATGAAAAGAAATCTTGATTCCCCAAATAATTTATCCATGGCCACGGTGTGGATGGATTTGTTATCACATATTCTCTCTTTAAATCATCAAAATATCCAAATTTCATAAGTCAAAATATTTAATTGTTTATTTTTTACAGTTTCATTGTATTAATCACGAGTCAGATGGTTACGAAATTGCAGCTTCGTTTATTCTTCGGTTGTTTAATTCAATTGTTATAACATCCAATTTGTGTTGATTAAGTGGATATAAAGTCATTATTCCCGCAGCTGCAATAGCAATTAAGGCTGGTATCCAGCTCATTAACATCACGATTCCTGGCAGTGATCCTTTTATTGCAATAGCATCCTGTCCGTTATAGTGAAACGAGGCTAAAACTAAACCAATAATAGCACCAGCCACTCCGCCTCCAAACTTGGTGACAAAAGATCCTGCTGAGTAAATTAATCCTGTTGCCCGACGACCATTTTTAAATTCGGAATAATCTGCCACATCACCTAACATGGCAAAGAATAGGGTAGGGAATATGGCCGCTCCAAACTCCGAAATTATACCAATAGAGTATATAGCTCCGATATTGTCGGGCTTGCAAAAAATAAATAGGGCATTTACTACACCCGAGAATATGAGTGCATACATAAATAATTTGCGTTTGCCTAATCGTTTGCCTAAAGGAGCAGTAATCATAGCACCTGCAATGGAGGCTAACATGAGTCCAACCATAAACGAACCGGCCAACAATTGATTATGTAAGTAATGTGTAAAGTATATTACTACAATACCCTGTTTAATGGCGTTGTATATATTAAACAACAGTCCAACTATCAATAAGATTAACCAAGGACGGTTATCTATTAAGTCTTTAAAATCTTGTTTTAGATTGGGTTGTTGAGCTTTAGGGGGTTTTATTCGTTCCTTGGTTGAATAAAAGGTTATTAACATTATTATTGCTAATACTACCGACATCAAATATATCGAATGGCTATAACCACGTTTTTGATCGATGATAGAAATACTTGTGGCTTCAATATTAGGTTCTCCCTCAATAAGAAAGGAATAATGCGTATCAGCTTTCATAGAAAAACTTTTACTTGGAGTTGGCGTGTTCAAACTATCGGCAATTGTTCTGTCAGCCCATGAGAAAAGGGCAATGCCATTTTCGGTTTTGATGTTTACATTTTCTACATCTTTTGCACTAGATACAGTAATTTCATATTTTGAAGTATCTAACTTATTAACTTGAATAGTTGGTTTAATATTCCCATAGTAGGCAACTAAAAATAATAAAGCACCCTGAACCAGCATACCTCCAGTAAATGCACCTACCATGCGGTAAGAGCCTATACTGGTTCGTTCTTTGTCGTCGCCTGTCATTACAGCCATTAATGCACCATAAGCAATATTGTTAGCAGTATAAATTAGTGTGAATAAAATGTAAGTTGTGTAAGCGTATATAACTTTGCCTGAATAACTGAGGTCTGGAGCAAAAAATAAGAGTGATAATATTACACCAAGAGGAATAGCAGACCATAAAATCCAAGGACGGAATTTACCATATCTAGTATTTGTTCGATCGCCAATAATTCCCATAAGCACATCACTTACTCCATCGCTCGATCGAGTAATTAACATAAGCAATCCCACTGCTGCTGGATTTATTCCAAATACATCAGTATAAAATATGAATAGGAAAGTTGAAACACCTCGCCATGCTATATTCGCTGCTCCATCACCTAGTGCATAACCAATCTTTTCTTTAAGCTTTATTCTTTCCACGTTGTATTAAAATTAGATTGAAAAATCGAATAGTTCTTTTTTTGTTTTTTCATAAACATCCTTACTAAATAAAAAAAGTTTAGCAGGCTTATGTGCAACACTTTTTTGCTTCTCTTCTAAAGGAATTAAGTAGGTCATTCGGGAAATTTTTTTTCTGAAATTACGCTTATCAAGGGTAGTTCCTAAAATAACTTCGTAAACTTTTTGAAGTTGAGATAATGTGAATTTAGTGGGCAACAGCTCAAAGCCAATAGGTTCATTTTTAAGATTATATCTAAGAGATGTCAGTGCGTCAAGTAGTATCTTATTATGGTCGAATGCTAAAGTTCCAATTTCGGATACAGGATACCATTTTACATTACGACCCTTCCATTCTAAATTAACTTTTTGGCTTGCGAGTAGTGAATAGTATCCAATTGAAATAATTCTCGAATCAGGATCCCTATTATTAGCTAATAACCATTTTGTATCATTGGGGTGTTTAAGCCTGTCGGGATGCGCAAAAACGCTGAATTGATTAAGATAGATACCTGTTAAGCCTGTTAAATCAAAAAGTATTCGATTGGCTGCTTCACTAATATCTTCTTTTTCGAAAATGTGATTTCCCGTAAGAGTCAAATCTGTAAATTGTAATTCACCGGTTGATTTATCTAATAAGGTTCGATCAACCAGCAATACATTTAGTTTTTCACCATCAAATCCAAATACGACGCAATCTACCGAGATATATGAATTAATGATTGGAACTTTTACAGACATGATATTATGTGTTGTTTGTACACTAAGTAATTGTTTTGCTAAATTACAATTGTTTATTTTATATTCAAACACAATGATTTAATTGAATGATATTATTTCAATGTCAAATTGTATTTAATACACTTACAAGCCGTATAAAATATGATGTTCAAAAAAGAGGTTAAAAGTGAACTAGTGTATTAATTTAAAATTATTTTAAATTAGCGTATCGATCGATGAAAAATACGAATGTCGGCAAGAAAAAAACGAGTGTAATGCAGTATTCAGCGTTTTCTTGCAAAGAGTAATTAGTGATGTTATGCTTGCTAAGGTAAATGAGAAAAACGTCCTTGTTGTGCTTCAAAATTTATAGTGGCGATTGGTAATTGGAAAGGCATGCCTGAATATGAGCAACAAAAGCGATTTAATTATTTTCAAACAACATGTATTCGTCCAACTGATGGTAAAAAAAAGTACTTGTTTAGGATTGGCAATCATTAATCTCGTAGTTGTATTGCATAATGGAGATACAGGTGTGAAAAGGGTTTTAAGTCAAGGAGCAAAACGTTACTATCACTTACCAATAAATATTTGTCTTTTTTCAATCAAAATGATTGTACGGGCTAAAATAAATAACCGGGAATCAATACTCTATTATTGAAATTCCCGGTTTAGGATTTACTATTAAAGCTTTGAGATCTATTTCTTTTTCTTTCCTTTAGGATCTACGGAACCAGTTGCCATATCTCTTTTATTCTCAGCAGTTTCAAGAGCTATTTCTGCATTTTTTAAACCAACTTCAGTTGTTTTTTGAGCTGCTTTTCCTTTTGTAATATTTGCATTGCCAGCAACAATCTTTTTATTTATAGCTTTTAATTCAGTATCATTTATTTTAACTTCCGCTTTGTACTTTGTCTCTAATTCTTTGATGTCTGCTTTTGCTTGCGTTACAGTAGCTTTATCTTTCGATTTTAATTGTTTGTTTAATACTTTTAATTCGGTAGCATGAGTTTTATCTAGTGTTTTTCGAGCTGTACTATTTGCTTTAATTTCTGATTTTGATTCAGAAAGCATCGCAGCTCCACTTTCAAATAGAGAGTCGGCTTTGGCAATTGCTTTTTCAGCTTTTATTACATTCGCTTCAGCCGTATTAACCGAAGCTTCAAGTTTGGCTATTGCTGCAGCTTTTTTGTCAGCGCTTGATGTTTGTGCTGATGCTTGAAAATAAAAGCCGCTAGTTAAAAACAATAAAGCTATTAGAGTGGTAGCCTTATTAAAGAAACTGTTTTTTTTCATGATGGGAGGATTTATTAAATGGATGCTATAAGTGATTAAAAAGTACTATTAAATTAACTAATCTACCACAGGAGGAACATAATTCACTGTAATTGTTTCAGATACTGATTTTTTAGGTTCCTGAGAATCTCTGCAAGTCACGGTGTAAGTTCCTGAAGATAAACCTGTAAATAAGTTTGATGATTGATAGTTAGTCCCATTTATGCTATAATCGTAGGGTTGAGCTCCGCCAGAAACAGTTATTGTGATGGTTCCATTTGCAGGATCAGGTAAAGTGGTATCCGTTTTTTCAATACCAGTTATAATTAGTCCATCATAAACTTCGACGGTGCTCGTTTTTATCCCACCATTGGCATCTTTCACTGAAACATTATAACTACCAGCAGTTAATCCGCTGTAGGTATTTAAACTTTGGTAGCTTCCGGTATTAAGTTTATACTCATAAGGTGGAGTTCCTCCTGTGGCATTTAGCACTATTAAACCTGAATTACCAGGATTTTCGGTATTGTGAGTAACTGTTGGCGTAATAGAAATTGGTAGTGGCTGATTTACGGTGATATCAGATAAGGTAAGAATCGCATTTGTTTTATCAGTCACATAAATAGTGTACGTTTTAGCAACTAAACTGGTAAATTCATTGGATGATTGATTTATGCCATCATCGATTTTGTATTGATAGGGTGGTGTTCCACTGGTTACATTAACGACTATTTTACCATTGTTTTCGCCATTATTGAGAACATCAGTTATTGTTGTTGTAGCTATTAATTGAACCGGTTCTATCTTAGTTTTTTTACAAGATGAGACTATAATTAAAGACAATATTGCAATAAGGTAAATTAGTTTTTTCATAATCCTATAAATTAATAATTATCGCCAATTGAAATTTTCTGGCTGTTTTTATTGAAAACATACTAAATAAGTAAAACGAATATATTTTCAATAGGTTTTGTTTTTTGATTATTTTTTGAAAAAATGTTAATTAAAGTTTGACTAGAGAGTACTTCTTCTAGTCTATATTAAAAATAGTTAAATTATCAACGATTTACAATTCAATGATTATATTTGCAATCTAATTAATGAATGAACGTTCATCCAATTAAAATATGGCACGACCAATTGATCAAGGAAAACTTGAACGAATAAAACAAGCAGCTATTGAACTTGTAGTAAATATGGGATATGGCGGGGCATCCATCGCTTCCATTGCAAAAAAAGCCGAAGTAGCCGATGGGTATTTATATCGATTTTATTCATCGAAACAATTGCTGGTTGAGGATTTGTTGAGATCTAAAATCAGTGTTTTAATTGAAAAACTTAGCGATTTATTGAGTCAAGGTGTTAATCTTGAACAAATAGTGAGAAGTATGTTTGAGACTTTATTTGAGATGGCATCAAAGCAACCTTTAGATGTGAAGTTTATTTATGTACTCATGCACGATTACAATTTTCAAGTGTCAGATGATCAACGCATTAAAATTCGTGAATTGTGCTCTAATCTGCTTAAAATTGGAACCAATGAAGGTGTAGTTGATAATAAAATTAGTGAGGAAGAGGTTTATTTTATGATTGTGGTTTACCCTATTGCATTTTTAAATATGAGAATGAAAAATTTCTTTTCACAAAGTGGCTGGGATGAGAACGATTTGCAAAAAATGGTGCAGTTTAGTTCCAATTCGTTTAAATAAACAATAATGTGCTAATGGGATAATGTGCTAATTTGCTAATGGGATAATTTTAACACTAAACCATAAACTCCTCAACCCTCAACCCTAAACTAAACACGAACCCTTAAACTCACATCTTGATAATAACAATCTTGATAATATTAACCATATGAAAACTAACTTAATTTATTTATCAGCCTTCTTTATCTTACCATTTGTAGGATTTTCGCAAAGCATATCGGTTACTTTTTCGGATGCATGGCAGTTGACATTATTAAATAATAAAGGTTTAAAAGAATCGGAAAGTATTGTTCAAATGAAAAACAGTGAAATGAAGGCTAAGAAAAGTCTCTATCTTCCAAGTGTTTCATTGGGAGCTTCGTATGCTATGATGTCCGATGATATTCATTTAGATTTAACGCCTGTTCGCGATGCCATTACTCCGTTGTATAGTGCATTAGGGCATTATGGCGTGTTTTCAGGAGTTCCCAATCCCGATCCTGCAACGAATTCGGTATTGCCAATACTTCCACAGGATATTTCAACCGGTGCCGTTCGCACTCAATTGCTCGATGGGTTGGATAAAATTGAAAGTGCCGAATGGAATAAATTGATTCAGAAAAAGCAGTTTGGTGTAATAACAGCACAAATATCGTATCCACTGTATGCAGGTGGTAAAATTCATTTAGCAAACCATGCTGCTAAAGTTGAAGTAGATGAAGCACTTAACGAAAAAGAGATTAAAAGTTCAATGTTATTGGGGCAACTTACCGAAAGATACTATGCTAAGAGTTTAGCTATAGCAGCACAGCAAGTCCGTCAGGAGGTTTTTGAAACCATGGAGAGACATTTGTATGATGCAAAACGAATGAAAGAGGAGGGAATGATTGCAAATGCCGAATATTTACATATTCAAGTATTTCATGCAGAGGCTGATAGAGAGCTTAAAAAAGCCATTCGAAATGTGAAAATTGTTAATCAAAGTTTGATCAATACATTAGATTTGCCTGATAGCGTGGATGTTATTACTGTTTCGCCTCTTTTTTATTTAAACTCAATAGAGAACCTCGAAGTGTTTTTAACTCAAGCACATGAAAATAATCTTCAATTAAAAAAAATTGAACACAAATTAGATTTGGTTAAAACTAAAATTAAAAGCGAGAAATCGGATTTTTTACCAACCATTGCTTTAATGGGAACATACGATATTGCAAATAAAGATCTCTCGCCATATATGCCTGATTATATGGTAGGTGTTGGTATGAAATGGAATTTGTTCGAAGGATTTTCGCGGATAAATAAGTATAAAGCAGCTCAGTTTCAAGAGCAGCAAGTTAACTATATATACGATAAAGGGTTAACAGATATAGATTTAGCTGTGACTAATTATTATCAACAAGCCAACATGCAATTGGAGCAAATAAGTGAGTTAGATCAAGCTTTGGTTTTTGCCAACGAATATGTTCGTGTTCGTAACTTAGCTTTTAATGAAGGATTAGCAACAGTGTCGGAAGTAGGGAATGCTGCTTTATCACTTGCAAAAGTTAAAATCGAGCGTATTCAAGCAATATATCAGTTTCAAATGGCTTTATCCAACTTGTATTTTTATGCTGGCATGAGTAATCAGTTTTTGTTATTGCCTGATAGTCAGAAGGTAGTATCTTCTAAGTATGAGTGACACAAAAAAGTAATAAATCTTCTTAAACATACTATTATGTCGAAAATTCGATTTTTTTTATTATCTGTGATACTGATAGTGATTTGCTTAGTGGCTTCTTACTCGGTATATATTATGGTTAAACCTAAACCTATTGAGATTCAAGGAATGGTGGATGCAACTGAAATTAAGGTGGCATCGAAATTAACCGGACGAATTGACTCAATATTTGTACGAAAAGGCGATGATATTGAGGTGGGTACTCTATTGTTTACCCTTAAAAGTCCTGAAGTAGAAGCTAAGTTTTATCAAGCATCAGCCGTTCAAGAAGCTGCCCAGGCACAAAAAAATAAAGCTTATAAAGGTGCTCAAGTCGAAGATATTCAAGCTGCATTTAATATGTGGCAAAAAGCAAAGGCTGCCTCTGATTTTATGCAGAAAACATTCGCACGAGTGAATAATTTGTATGCCGATGGGGTAGTGGCTGCTCAAAAATACGATGAATCTGAAACCCAGATGAAAGCGGCAGTTGAAACAGAAAAAGCAGCTCGTGCAGTTTACGATAAAGCCTTAAATGGTGCTCGAATGGAAGATAAACAAGCCGCAGGTGCTCTTTTAAAACAAGCTGATGGGGTTGTTCAAGAGGTAACTTCGTACATGAACGAAATGCGCTCGCTAGCTCCATGCAAAGGCGAAGTAGCGATTGTTATGGCTGAACCCGGAGAGATTGTACCGGCTGGCTATCCTGTTGTTACGCTTTTAAACATGGATGATGTGTGGGTAACTTTTAATTTACGCGAAGATTTATTGTCTGATGTAAAAAAGGGTGATAGATTAACTGCTCGTTTTCCTGCATTAAATATGAAATCAATAGAACTAGAGATTTTTTATATCCGTGCCTTAGGCGATTATGCAACATGGAGTGCGACTAAAAGCAGCGGCGATTTTGATTTACGAACTTTCGAGGTACAGGCTCGGCCAGTGACACCCGAGAAGGGAATGCGACCAGGAATGAGTGCAATTGTAAGATGGAATACCATAAATAAATCTAAATGAGCTTATTAAAATGGTTTGATGCAATAAAGGCAGTTGCTTATCGAGAAATTAAACGGATTTTCGAACGCAAGGTGTTAATTTTCATCATGCTTATTGGACCTGTTTTTACATTTTTACTGGTTTATAACATTTTTAATAAACAAGTAATACGTGATTTGCCTATTGTTGTCGTCGATCAGGATCAAAGTCGATTGTCATCATCGCTAACAAGAATGATTGATGCTTCGCCCATTGTAACTATCAACGAGTATGTTGCCAATATTTCTGAGGCTCAGAGTATTATGTATGATGGTAATGCAGATGCAATTGTTGTTATTCCAACCGATTTTGAGCGAGGAGTCTATTCCTCAAACCCCAAAAAAGTTGAAGTATACATTAACAATACCAATGTGGTAAAAGGAGGAATAATCAATTCGGCCTTATATAAAACCTTATCATCATTTTCGGTAAAAGCAAAAGTTGCAACTCAAATGAAAAAGGGAGTTCCACTAGAAGGAGCCATCGACAAAGCATTACCTCTTAATATTTCAACCCATTTGTTATACAATTCGTATGGTAATTATGCGTGGTTTTTAGCAATGGGATTAATGCCCATGATGCTAACCGTTTTTGTTTTTATGGGTACATTATATGCATTTGGGATTGAGCTTAAAGAAAGATCTGGTCATGATTTATTAGAGACTGCGCAAGGCAAAATTTCGGTTGTTGTGATTGGTAAACTTATTCCTTACTTAGGTTTTTATGTTTTAATTATTAGTATTCTAAACATCTTAATGTTTTCATCGATGGGTTTACCATTAAATGGGCATTGGGGATATATATTATTAATGGAAGGGTTGCTTGTTCTTGCCTATCAAATGATTGCTTTATTGGTACTTGCCTTGACGAGTAATTTGCGCTTATCGCTTTCGTTAGGAAGTGCTTTTACCATGATGGCTCTCACATTTTCGGGATTAACTTTTCCACAAGACGGAATGCCATTAATTGCAAGACTTTTCAGCTGGATTTTTCCATATACACCTTGGCTTAAGGGTTTTGTGGAGCAATCACTCAAAGGAATTCCTGTTATGCTTTCCTTAAAATGGATGTGGATATTAATGATTTATTGTTTGGTTGGAGTATTGGGGCTTCCTTTATTAAAGAAAAAGTTTGCAGACGAAAAACATTGGGGAAAATCATGAGTTTAGTATCTAGATGTGAGTTTGGGTTTAGGGTTTAAAGTTTATAGTTTAAAATTATCCCATCATCCCATCATCCCATTAGCACATTAACCCATTAGCAAATTATCCCATCATCCCATTAGCACATTATCCCATTAGCAAATTAGCACATTATCTCATCATCCCATTAGCACATTAACCCATTAACCCATTAGCACATTATCAAATTATCTCTTAAACAAATGAAACAAGTAGTATTAAATTTTAAACGTTTATTATCGTTTTCGATTAAAGCCGAATGGCATAAAATATTTCGCGACAAAGGTGTTTTACTTATACTTATTGGAGCAATGATAATTTATCCATTGGTTTATTCGATAGCGTATTATAATAATGTTTTGCGAGATATAAATATGGTTGTTGTCGACTCAGATCATTCTCCTTTGAGTCGACAAGCGATTCGTATGCTAGATGCTTCATCTAAAATAGAAATTACCAAACAAACAAGTAATCTTCAAGAGGCTTTTGACTTCTTAGATAAGGGCATTGTAAAAGGTATTATTGTGCTTGAAAATGGATTTGAGAAATCAATATATACAGGTAATCGTGCAAAAGTTAGTCTGTATTGCGATGGATCTTCATTCCTTCTATACAAAGAAACGTTAAGCGGAGTTTGGAGTACCTTGGGAACGCTTTCAGCGGGTGTGGAGATTAAACGTATGTTGGCAAAAGGTATTCGTGCCGAGCAGTCGATGATTGCTAGAGATCCAATTCCTTCAAGTTTTACAATACTTTATAATCCTCAAGGGGCTTACGCTTTTTATATAATGCCAGCATTAATTCTAATAATTCTGCAACAAACACTCCTAATTGCAATTGGTATGATGGGAGGTGCTCAGCGTGAAATTGGAAAGGCTAAAGGCCCTGTTTCTCAGATTAAAACATGGAGTGGCATTGGTGCAATTATCATAGGAAAAGCACTTGCCTATTTTTTGATTTCGTTGTTTAATGTTTTGTTTGCTATTGTTTTAGTTCATAGTTGGTTTGGTTATCCTGATAATGGAAGTATGTTGGATGTTTTTGCACTCTTAATTCCCTTTTTGTTGGCAACCATATTTTTAGGCATATCAATGGCTCAATTTTTTAAACACCGCGAACATTCAATTATATTCTTGGTGTTTTTATCTCCCATTGTATTGTTTTTAAGTGGGGTGAGTTGGCCTGAGCAGCTTTTGCCTCTATTTCCTCGCATTTTCTCTTACATTTTTCCTAGTACCTTTGTTGCTGAGCCCTATCTTCGTCTCAGAACTATGGGGGTTGATATTTCGCATGTATCGGAGGAGATATTGATATTGTGGGGACAGGCAGTTTTTTATTTCTTGTTAGCAATCGGAACCATACGTTACTATAAATCAAAGAAAAATAATTCTATTACAAAAACCTTATCGTAATTTATAAGTGGCTAAAATAGAATCGCTTTGATGAAATTGTTTCGTTCGAAATGATTAAGAACGTAAATATCTTGAATGATATGGTAAAATGGAAAACTTGCAATAGATTGGTTTTGTTTGCATTACTTGGTTTTATAGCTATTTCAATAAACGCTCAACGCCCTAAAATTGGCTTGACTTTAAGTGGTGGTGGTGCCAAAGGATTGGCGCACATAGGCGTGTTAAAAGTAGAACGGTTGGGTAATACATTTACCTCATCGCTATCGGCTAATGGCAGCAGTTGGACAACCATTAGCACAGTAAATATTAGCATGGCATCTGCGGTTAAAATTGGCTTGTGCGTTACTTCACATTCCGACGGAAACTTAAGTACGGTCACTTTTGACAATGTGACGCTTACTGGTTCGCTTAGATCAGGTCCAGATCTAGAAGTAAGCATTGACAGCCCATTGTCATCAGCACCAGAAAGCAAGTTCAGGATTTATCCAAACCCTGTTACTGCCAATGGAACAATAACAATTGAGGGAGTCAATGGAAGCAATATCATTGTGTATAGTCCGAGCGGTGCAATTGAGTCAAAATTTGAAGTTTCTCAGGAACAATTACAAACAACACTAAACCTAAAATCAGGGGTTTACTTTATGGTTGTGCAGGAAGAAGGAACTGTTGAAACGGTTAAACTGATAGTAAGATAAGTGTATAAATAGATTGTTGCTGTATTATCTTTAGGATAATATAGCACTGCAGTTTACAAGTAGGGTTTATAAGAAGGCGTGTACTATCTGGGATTCAGGTAGTACACGCACTTACTTCGAAAAGACTTAATTGATGATAAACAGAAATATTGTAGCATTAAAAAAAACAATTGCTTTTTATAAACAATCATTAATGTCCGATAAAAGTACAAAAACCATTTTTCAATAAAAAACATTGCTGATTATTAATGTATTAAAAATCCAGTATTTTGTTTTTTAAAAGTAAGCCCCCCTCAAAATAAATTGTATTGCAGAGAATTTTGCTTGA
>JBBQUP010000022.1:0-38359 GCA_038212305.1 Bacteroidales bacterium | reverse complement strand
GATTCGAGGCTTTACAAAAACATGAGATTCATGAATCTGCTTCTCTCCCTCATGCATCATTTTAGTAATCACCAATAAACTTTGCATCATGCGAACCGAAAACATTCCTACTCCAACCCAATACATCCAAAAAAGCAATGATATAAATTGAGAGGATATTTGAGCTATATTTTTGGCTCCTTGACTAACAATTGTAAACCCATCAAACAAGGTTCGTTGCCCAAAAACAGTCACCTCCGGTAATAAAATGATTTTACTATTGCCTAATGTAGATATTTGAATAAAAGGAAGTATCAAACAAATAACTAGTGAAAATAGCAGATAAAAACGCTGAAACGAATAATTGTTTCCTTTAAGAACCAGCCATTCGGCGATTCCCAATAATAATAAACCAACAAAAAGCGACTTGACAATAAATACAATTAACCATTCCATAATTATTTGGTTTTAGTCTCTTTTAATTCATTCAATAACTCTTCCACGTCACTTAAACTAATTTTTTCTTCGCGTACCATAAACGATACCATCTCTTTAAACGACCCATTGAAATAGCCCGAAACCATTGTTTTAAATGTCGATTTTGTGTAATCGCTTTTTGCAATGATGGGAAAATAGAGATAACCTTTTCCAAATGGTTCGTGATCGACAAACCCTTTTGTTTCCAAAATGCGAACAATGGTTGATACCGTATTATACGCAGGTATTGGCTCATCCATTTCATCGAGTAACTCTTTTACAGCCACTTTTTTATTCAACTTCCACATGATTTGCATTACCTGCTCTTCGGCTTTGGTCAGCTCTTTTTTCTGTTCCATGATCCATCAACTTTATTGTTCAACTATTTTATTAGTTCAAAGTTACAACTAAATTTTTAGTTTCAAAATAATTTCTACTTTTTTGTCGATTATTTTTGATGTTTTCACAAAACGGTAGAAAATATTAGATCATGAACTTCTAAATCTCGAAAACATCAAAACTATATTTATCTGGATTATAATTATTTAACGTCAATAAAAAATTAATTAATACAATAAAACTCGACAATTCAATCTCTAGCACAACAATTGAAATCTTGCTTGTCAACATTAGAATATGTATTTTACAACAACTTAAATGTCATGAAAAACTATTTTAAATTTCTTATAATACTAGCCTTAGGGCTATCCAATTCGAGCTTTTTATATTCGCAAACCATTACCATTGCGGCAGCATCTAACTTTAGGGAACCCCTAACGGAACTGATCAAAGCGTTTTGCGAATCGAATAAAGAAACATCAATACATACCGTTTTTGGTTCATCGGGAAGTTTGTATCACCAGCTATCGCAAAACGCCCCATTCGATCTCTATTTTTCAGCCGATGTTTCCCATCCTCAAAAATTATGGGAATCGGGATTGGCACTGAGCAAACCTTCTTATTATGCAACTGGGTTATTGGTTTTATGGAGTAAATCGATGGATGTTTCCAAAGGGTTATCAGTGCTTCAATCCAACAAAATAAATAAAATTGCCATAGCTAACCCCAAATTAGCTCCGTATGGAAATGCCGCAGTCGAATGCCTGACGAAGCAAAATTTATACGATCATGTAAAAGCAAAATTAGTTTTGGCTGAAAACATTGCTCAAACGGCTCAATTTGCTTACTCAGGCAATGTTGATGTGGCTGTAATTGCCAAATCGCAATTAATTTCACCCATATTTGCAAATGTTGGAACCAGTTATTTAATACCTTCCGATTGGCATTCACCCATTCATCAAGCCTTTGTGATTATTAAAAAGAATGCCAACCTACAATTATCAGAAAATTTTGCCAAATTTGTTTTGAGCGAAACAGGTAAAAACATCTTTCAAAAATACGGCTACTTAACAACTGACAAGTGAATAAAATTGAAGGTCATATCGTTTCAATTACCTCTTCTGAAAATATTTCGTTGGTAGATATTTCGAGTGCTTCGGGTAATTTATCAGCCATTGTAATTGGAACACCTCAAACATTGCCTTATCTAAAAGAAAACCAGTCGATTGTAGCCGTTTTTAAAGAATCGGAGGTGAGTTTAGGCAAAAATGTAAGTGGCTTAATCAGTCTGCGAAATCAACTCGAATGCAACGTGTTAACCATTGAGCGAGGCATCATCTTCTCGAAAATTAGTCTCAACTCAAATGGCAACCTGCTCACATCGCTCATCACCACCCGTTCAGCCCAACGATTATCCATTGAACCAGGTGATATTGTAACTGCTTTTATTAAAGCCAACGAAGTATTATTAATGCTACCCGACCATGATTGATCCGCTATTTTGGGAAACACTTTGGTTAACATTTAAGCTAGCCATTACCACAACTTGTATATTATTTGTGATAGGCATTCCCATTGCCGCTTTGCTTGGCACGAATCAATTCAGAGGCAAACCCATATTAGACGCACTCATTAGTATGCCATTAGTGCTTCCACCTTCGGTACTTGGTTATTATTTATTGGTTGCCTACAGTCCCGATAATTTCCCCGGAAACATCCTTAAAGAATGGTTCGATGTACAGTTGGCTTTTTCGTACGAGGGAATTGTGATTGGATCGATAATTTTTAGTCTCCCATTTATGATTTCACCCATACAAAGTGGGTTGCAAAATCTACCTCCTTCGCTCTCCGAAGCCTGTGCAACACTTGGCAAAAATAAATGGACAACTCTTTATAAGGTGCTTTTACCCAACATTAAACCCTCGCTTTTAACGGCTGGAGTGCTAACTTTTGCTCACACAATTGGCGAATTTGGGGTGGTGCTAATGATAGGTGGCAACCTCCAAGGTAAAACCCGCGTGGCTAGTATTGCCATTTACGACGAGCTACAAGATTTACATCCCGAAATTGCCAACAGATATGCACTTATTTTATTTGCAGTCACTTTTACATTGCTGATTGCAATTAACCTCATCAACCGTAAACAGAGCGTATGGAAGCCTTTTTAATTGCAACGATTCAAAAAGAGCTTAATACAGCATCGGGTCCAATGTTGTTAGATGCTCAATTTACAATTAACAAAGGTGAGATGGTTGCACTATACGGCCCATCTGGCTCGGGTAAATCAACTATTCTGCGAATTTTAGCCGGATTAACAAAACCCTCCAAAGGAAAAATCACACTGGAAAACGAGCTTTTATCTTGCACCAAAACGCGCTTATTTCAAAAACCTCAAAACCGACCCATCGGATTCATGTTTCAGGATTATGCACTTTTCCCGAACATGACTTTACGCGAAAACATAGAATTTGCTCAACCCAAACGAAATAAAAACGAGTTAGACTATTTATTAGAGCTGTTCGATTTGGGAGCGTTACAACATCACAAACCGCTTCAACTCTCTGGAGGACAACGTCAGCGACTAGCACTCGCCCGCACATTGGCTAAAAAGCCTCAGCTACTATTACTCGATGAACCACTCTCAGCCGTCGATCCAACCATCCGACATCGCTTACAAGATGAACTGCTTACGCTTCAAAAATCGCAAGCACTTACTACCCTTTTGGTTACTCACGATTTGCCCGAAGTATTTCGGATGGCTCAGCGGGTACTTATTTTAGAGAGTGGTAAAATTCAAAAAACAGGCTCTCCTTTTGATGTATTTGGCGATGCACGCATAAGTGGAAAGGTTCAACTTATGGCCGAAGTAGTGGCTGTTGAAATCGAAGATGTGATTGTGATCCTAACCGTATTAGCTGGTAATACGCCCATGAAAGTAGCAGTTTGCAAAGATGAAACGACGTATCAACCCGGAGATAAAGTACTGGTGGTTTCGAAAGCCTTTAATCCTATTGTGAGGAAGATAGGGTAAATCAATTATAGCATCATAAGTTTGAACCAATTTTAAGTGGAGTCGACATAAAGAAATTTTAGCTCACCCTACAAAGTGCTTCCGCAGCTTTTATTAAAACATCATCGGGACGAGCAAAGTTGATGCGAATAGACAGTTGTTTCCCTTTATCAAAATTAATCAAACTCATTGGGAGTGTTGCAATGCTTAATTCTTCAGCTAAAAACAAAGCAAACTCTTTATCGTTTTCCCATCGCGACTGACCTGTAAACGAAAGTACTTCAAAAATACCGCCTGGAGTTACTGAAGGTTTAAAAAGTGAATCCTTAATTGCTTCATTAAATATATCACGTTTCCTTTGAAATTCGGAAGCAATTATTTTATAATTTCCCTCCAACAACCATTTGGCTACAGCAAATTGGCCTGGACCACTCACTCCATCTTGAATAAGCAAATGAACTCGATGCAACTCTTTCATTAAATTAACAGGTGCCAAGCAGTAAGCCAAACGAATCCCCGAAGCAAAACATGGTTCAGATAGTGATGCCACTAATATGCTTTGCTCTGCAAGTTTTGGAAATAATGAAAGACTTTGATGGGTTTCACCATCGTAAATAAAATGCTGAAAGGTTTCATCGCATAATAGTATAATTTTAGTCCCGTTTATAATGCGCTGAAGACGAATCAAATCCAAATCGGTGAACAAACGACCTACGCCAAAACCAGGATTACTCATTATAATCATTCGGGTTTGCGGGGAGATATTTTTCTGAATCTCATCCCATTTAATCTCTTCGTCCGATTCGTTTAACCGCACAGGTACTGCAATACCACCATTCATCTCAATAATTTGATGTAGAATGGGATTAGCAGGTTCTAATACAACAACCTGATCTCCTTCTTTCACAAACGCATTAATTGATGTGAAAAATGCTTGAGGTAGACCAGCGGTAATTAATACTTCATCCTTGCTTTCGTACAAATAACCATATGCTTTGTGAGTCAAAGAAATTAACGATTCTACCAACTCGGGTTGACCTAAAGGATTAACCGATTGATCCAATAAATGAACTGATTTTTTTAATACTTCGATAAAAGCTTCATCAATAGGTACTTGTATTGCATGTGATATGAGATCAATCACCTCTTTGTTGACAATAATAGATTGTATTTTATTATTAAAACTATTCTCCTTTATGGAAACAGATGAATTAAGCATAATTTCTCGAATGAGTGAAAAAGATTATTTACAAAGATCAGAAGCATAATTTTAAAAATCCACTATTATGCTACTATTTTTAATCAGGAGTTGACGAACAAACTGTTTTTATCCATCCAACTGCTAAATTTAACAGTTAACAAAGATCGCCATTTTACTAAGACAAATTACATTTCATCTCCACTTTTCTGAAAATAAGGAGATGGACAACCCCTATTTATCTCGAAAACTCTCCTGAGCAATTGAGTCTTTTTTGTAAGTTTGTAATTGTTAAGGTTTAAGAATGTCGAGGGTTTTTGTTGGTCTAATAAATGCATCTTTATATTTCCCTGTTTTTAATACCTCTTCACGAAGTAAAAGTGCTTTGTCAAATCCTCTAACAATATCATAAGAATAGCGAGTGTAGCCATCAATGCATTTATATATTTTAATTCGCTTTGAATCAAGCCCTGTAAAAAAGGATAGATCTTTAACCGGTTGTTGCTTGAGAGCCAATAATTGAATGGTATAATCGTCGTTGTAACGAGTAGCCTTGTCGGGCATTTCCATCGATTGAACTAATTTTATGCGCTGCTCGGGTGATAATGGAGGCTCAATGTTAATTTTTTTCAAATCAATCATTTCATTGGTTACATTGAAACCTAATTCTAATGGTACTTCAATTTCGCCAACCACTACCTCCTCGGTTACTTTTCGGACTTCTTTTATTTGATAGCGCTGACCTGTTTCTAAAAACAGAACGTATTCGCCCGTAATTGGGTCCGGTCGATAATCACCAACCAATTGTTGATCATAAACTCTCGATACAAGAATCCGTAATACTTTACCTCCCTCTTTATTTTCAACCTTACCTTCTATAATAGCTAATTTCCCTTCAAATTCTTTTTCGAACTCGACCAAGTAAATGTCAGTACCTCCAATATTATCTTCGAATTGCGATGAGGCATAATAAGCTTGATTTCGATTTAATGTAGGCACAAAAAAGAAATCATCGCCAGGTGAATTAATTGGATAGCCTAGATTTATTGGTTCAATCCAAGAGCTATCGGGATTCATAACACTGTAAAATACATCAAACATACCCATCGAATTGTGTCCTTCCGATGAAAAGTAAAGGGTTTTACCATCTAAATAAATAAAAGGAGTTTCCTCATCGTATGAGGTGTTGATTTGAGGGCCAAGGTTTTTAGGAGTTCCCCATGTGCCATCTAGTTTCTTTTTCGAAAGATAAATGTCGAGTCCTCCAAAACCTCCTGGGCGATCACTGGTGAAAAACAATGTGCTTTCATCGGCTGATAAGGAACAATGGGTTTCATCGGATAAGCTATTAATTGGATCGGGCATGCGACTTGGATCGCCCCAAATATTATCTCTAAATTCAGACAAATAGAGGTTTTTGCCATCAAAATCGTTTTTAAATAAAAACATTGATTTGCCATCAGGAGAGATTGATACAGCCGATTCATGATCATTCTTCTTGAAAAATGTTTTGAGCATTTCGGCTTGACTCCATCCGTTGTTTGAGAGCGTTGAAACGCATATTTTTTCGGGGTATTGACCATCGCTTAATAGGGTTAACCCTGGTTGAGATCGGCGAGAAGTGAAATACATTTTCTTCCCAGCGAGATTAACTAACGGCGAGTGATCGTCGTATTTTGAGTTGACTAATGGCCCCAGGTTAGTGATTTTTATGGCAACAGGATTTTGTAAAAGAATAAATGAATTTTCACTTACATCAATTTCTTTTTTTATCTCTAAAACCAAATCATCGTTGTTTGGAGGTAATATTTTTAACAATTTGTTGTAAATCTCAATTGATTTTTCGGGTTTTAAATTAATCTGATAAGCTTTACCCATCGAGAGCTGGAGATTGATACCTGTAATGGTCGTTATTTCGTTGGCATCCAGAGCATCAATTCCTAATTGCAAATAGTATATCGCAGAGTCGGGCGCAGCAGCCAAATTAATGTGACTTAATCCAAGCATTAAACAGATATCGGGATTTTTAGGATATCGTTTTAATAATATTTCACCTTCGTTTATTGCTTCTCTAAAATTATGATTTTCGAGTTGTGAAATTATTTTGGTTAACTCTTTATTCAGTGTTTTTGAATAGGATTCAACTTGACCCCATGCGAATGAACTCAATAGCAGAAAATTGAGAGCAATTGTTATTTTTAATGTGTATATTTTATTATAGTTCCACATTTTGTTTTATGTTCGGTTCAGGGTTTTATGAGATTTTAGTGAAAAGGTTTCATTCATCGCAGTCTTTTTGCCTAATTTGCAAATTGTTTCGATTAAAAGCAATGGTTTTTAGTCCAAAATAACAATCAATATACTAAAAAAGATAAAAAAGTTGTGTTTTTAATGCCAATCAATATCTAATTACAAACAAAGTTCTTTTCTAAAATATTCAATTTATTCCAAATAAAAATTGGATATTTTGTAAAGCAAGTTGTATCTAATTCGAAATAATGGTAAATAGTTTTTTCTTTGAAGGTAAAGGAGTAATTTCGTGGTTCTAAAAATTGATAGTATTTTATGGATTCGACAAGACAGAAAAAAATTTCGCGATTGGTATTAAAGGAGATGAGTGAGATTTTCCAACGCGAAGTGAATGATTTAACACCGGGTGTAATGGTGAGTGTAACAACTACTCGAGTTTCGCCCGATTTAGGTGTGGCAAAAGTTTATTTAAGCATATTTCCAGGTAAAACTAAGGATGAGGTTTTTAAAAATATTCAAACTCATCAATCACGCATTCGACATTTACTTGGTCAGCGTGTAGGAAAGCAACTTAGGGTGATACCTGATTTACAATTTTTTATTGATGATTCGCTTGACTACTTGGATAATATCGACCGCTTATTAAAAGAATAATAGATTATTTATGCAATACGATCCTATTAAAAAAACCTTGGGGCGCTTTTTCAATGCCTCACCTCAATTACGAATACTGTTTTATAAGTTGCTTAATCTCTTGCTTTTGCGTTCGTGGCATATTCGAAGAGAGCTAAATAAGTATTTAAAAGGGAAGGAGCATTTAAATGTATTAGATGCGGGATCGGGTTTTGGCCAGTACGTTTATTTTTTGTCGCGCAAAAAGCAGGTTGCACATGTTTCGGGAGTAGATGTAAAACCTGAGCAAATGGAGGATTGTACTCAGTTTTTCGATAAACTAAAGTTGTCTTCAAAGGTATCATTTAAATTGGCTGATCTTACTCAATATTCGGCATATGCCGATTATGATTTAATACTTTCGGTGGATGTGATGGAGCATATCGAAGAGGATGAAGCCGTTTTTTTCAATTTTTTCCAAAGTCTTAAAAAAGGAGGTATGTTGTTAATATCAACTCCTTCTGATCAAGGTGGATCTGATACGCATGATCATCACGAAGGTGAAGTTTCTGGATTTATTGATGAACATGTTCGGGATGGATATGGCGTGGATGATATGCTTGCAAAGCTTAAAAGAGCTGGATTCTCAAACATAAAAACAAATTATACCTATGGCTGTCCTGGAAGTTTGGCTTGGAAATTATCCATGAAATATCCTATTTTAATGGTTAATTTCTCAAAACTATTTTTTGTTTTGTTGCCATTTTATTATTTACCTGTTTATCCGATTTGTTACATATTAAATTGGTTTGATACTAGAATTAAACACTCCACTGGAACTGGATTAATGGTAGTCGCAATCAAATAATTCGATTTATGAGGTTATCTCTATCCATTGCTCTAAGGTACTTATTTGCTAAAAAATCGCAGAATATCATTAATGTAATTTCAATGATATCTGTGGCAGGCGTATTTACTGGAACTTTGGCTTTGCTAATTGTTCTATCGGTTTTCAATGGATTGCACGCGTTAATAGGAACGCTCTATGGATCGTTTGATCCGGACTTAAAAATTGAGCCTGTTTCAGGTAAAATATTTCATTTAGATTCGATACCTTATCAAAACCTTATACACGATATTGGTGTGTCAAGTGTATCTCAGGTTCTGTCAGATCAGGTATTGTTAAAATACGATAGGCGCCAGATGCCTGCTTTGCTTATGGGAGTTGATTCTAATTTTGCGAAAGTAAGTGGAGTAGATTCAATAATGGTTGATGGGAAATTCGATTTATCGAATAAAAATAGTCGAGTTGGAGTGTTGGGATATATTTTAGCTGAGCAATTGTCGGTAGGGATAAATTTTGTAACGCCCATGGGCATTTACGCGCCCCGTCGCGAGGGAACGTTCAACATGATGAATCCTGAATCAGGTTTTCGATCCGATTATTTAATGCCTTCAGGTATTTTTGCAGTTAAACAAGTTGAATACGATTCGCAGTATTTATTATCAGATATTTCAAGAGCTCGATCGCTATTTGAGCAGGATTCGCTAGCTGTTTCATCGTTGTATGTTAAGGTTAAAAGTCAGGTTGAGATATCAAAAACAAAGGAAAGATTAACAGCCTTATTGGGCAAAAACTATCATGTTTTAAACAAAGAAGAGCAACATGCATCCTTTTATAAGATGATGAAAGTCGAAAAACTGATGGCCTTTTTAATTCTGACTTTTATAATGATTATTGCCACATTTAATATCATTGGCACGCTGTCGATGCTTATTTATGAAAAGAAAGACTCTATTCAAACACTCAAAAGTATGGGAGCGGATAGGAAAATGACCATTCGGATTTTTTTATTTGAAGGATGGTTAGTTTCATTAACTGGAATATTATCAGGCCTAATTATAGGTTCAGGGTTAATTTTGTTGCAACAACAATTTGGGATAATAAAATTTCAGGGAGGCGATTCGTTTGTTGTTGATGCATATCCCATTATTCTTCAATTAGATGATATGTTAATTGTGTTTGCTACGGTATCGATAATTGGCATGTTAGCCTCATGGTATCCTGTACATGCTATTGTTGGCAAACTTTATTCAGGTTCGGACGAAAAATGACCTGCATATTGAACAGCTACTTCATCGAGTAAGCTTAAAAGCTCCACTAAGTTTTCTGATCGCAAGAGTTTGATTTTGAGTGGTCTAAAATGCGGCAGTCCTTTGAATGTAACAGCCAAGTGGCGACGTAAATGCAATATTCCTCTTCGCTCATCGAGCCATTCAACCGATTGATTTAATTGATGCTTAACAATATTAACATGCTCTTCAATGCTTAACGGTGGAAGTAATTCGTTGGTATTTAAGTAATGTTTTATCTCCTTAAATATCCACGGACGTCCAATGCTTGGACGTCCAATCATGAGTGCATCAACACCATATCTATCTAAGTTTTCCTTTGCTCGTTTGGGAGAAATAATGTCGCCATTGCCAATAATTGGAATGTGCATACGGGCATTGTTTTTTACTGCACCAATGAGCGTCCAATCGGCTTCGCCAGTGTACATTTGAGCACGAGTTCTTCCATGTATGGTTAATGCGGCAATGCCTGTATCTTGCAATCGTTCAGCTACTTCAACTATTTGTTTCGATGAGTCATCCCAGCCTAAACGTGTTTTAACTGTCACAGGAATATCAATTGCCTGAACAATTTGTCGGGTCATCTCAATCATCTTAGGAATATCGCGCAACATGCCTGCACCTGCACCTCGGTGTGCTATTTTTTTAACCGGACAGCCAAAATTAATATCAATCAATTCGGGATTGGCTTCTCGTGCTATCTTAGCTGCTTCAACCATTGGCTCAATTTCATGCCCATAAATCTGAATACCAACAGGTCGTTCCGAATCTTCAATGGTCATTTTTCGCATTGTTTTTTCGATGTTCCGAACCAAAGCATCACTCGAAACAAATTCGGTATACATTAAATCGGCACCAAACGATTTGCAAAGTCGTCGGAACGACAAATCAGTCACATCTTCCATCGGAGCTAAAAGCAGCGGTGTTTCCCCTAAATCAATTGATCCAATTTTCACAACTTTTTTTTGCAAAAGTAATATAATAGATCTGTTTTACGCTCGATTTAAGGCAGCCATTTTTGGCTTTATAGCTTTTGTGGTGGGTAAAAGTATTTGAAAAGTATAGCCACGAATTCACGAATAATTTAATTCGTGAATTCGTGGCTATTTAAGGTCTAAGACCTATTTATTGGTTTTCGTTTATGCTGTGTATAAGATAATTAGCTAAATGAAATACGTCACTATTTCCTATGAAGCACTTAGTAATCTTTATTTAATAGTTTTCACTATATTCTTCCATGTATGCTTTGGGATGTAAGCAAGCTGGACAGTTTTCCAACGCTTTTTCCGATTCGTAAACGAATCCGCATTTGCGACAAACCCATTTTACTTTTTCGTCTTTCCGGAATACTTTATCGTTAAGTATGTTGTCAAGAAGTTTGCGGTAGCGTTTTTCGTGTTCAGCTTCTACTTTAGCAATAATATTAAAGGCCACTGCTACTTTGGTAAAACCTTCGCTTTTTGCAACTTCTGCAAAATGTGGGTACAACTCGGTCCACTCTTCGTTTTCACCTTCTGCGGCAGCAGTTAAGTTTTCAATGGTTGTTCCAATTTTTCCGGTTGGGTAGGTTACTGTAATTTCGGCTGACCCGCCTTCTAAAAACTTAAAGAAACGTTTGGCGTGCGCTTGTTCTTGAAGTGCTGTTTCTTCAAATATGGCTGCAATTTGTTCGTAACCTTCTTTTTTAGCCTCTTTTGCAAAAAACTCGTAGCGATTGCGAGCTTGCGATTCTCCAGCAAATGCTTTCAATAAATTCTTCTCTGTTTGAGTCCCTATTAGGCTTTTTTCTTCCATGATTAAACTGTTTTTTGAATTACTCTGCTAAGATAAAACAAAGCTTGTAAAAAAATAAATTAAAAAATATAGTATCATGTATTGCATAGTACCATAATAATATCATATCTTTGTATAACAATTGAATTTTAAGTATCAGTTAATTAGAGTTGTTATGAATATAGAGAATGCAAAAGCACAAATGCGAAAAGGAGTTCTGGAATATTGCATCTTGGCCACACTAAATGATCATGAAGCTTATGTATCCGACATTATTGATCGGTTAAAAGAAGCTCAAATGATTGTTGTGGAAGGAACCTTGTACCCATTATTAACCCGATTGAAAAATGGTGGGTTGTTGACTTATCGTTGGGAGGAGTCGACTCAGGGACCTCCTCGAAAATACTACTCATTGACAGATGAAGGCAGTCAATTTTTAAAATCGCTTCATGTTTCATGGAATGAACTGGTTGAAGCTGTTGCAACAATATACAATCAAACGATAGCTGAAAAATAGATAGCATAAAGAATTTGAACAAATCTAATTTTGATTATTAATAAAAACAAATAACAATGAAACAAGCAATAACCATAAATCTAGCTGGGCGGAGTTTCTTTATTGATACCGATGCCTACGATAGTTTAAAAAATTACATGGACCGTTTGGAGAGTTGGTTTAGAGGCAAAGAGGGTGGGAGTGAAATAATTAAAGATATCGAAGATCGCCTGTCGGAGATTTTTGCAAACCAGTTTAGTTCCGAAACAGGGGTGATAACCTTATTAATGGTTCAAAATGCCATTAAAACAATGGGTGAGCCCGAAGAGATCGATGGAGAAGAGCCTGCACCAACTGCAACAACATGGAGAAAGACATCAAAAAAATTATATCGCGATAATGACAGCAGAGTATTTGGTGGAGTCTGTTCTGGATTATCGGCCTATTTTAATATTGATGTGGTTTGGATTCGTGTTTTGTTTGCATTCATTTCTTTAGGCGGTGCTGGTAGTGGAATTCTGGCTTATTTTATATTGTGGATTGTTGTTCCTGCAGCCACTACAACTTCTCAGAAACTTGAAATGAAAGGCGAAAATGTTACCATCATTAACATCGAAAAAACCATTCGTAATGAGTTTGAAGGGGTTAAGGATAGTTTTAAAAACATGAAGAATTCTGAGATCTATAAGAATACAAAGAATTTTTGGGATCGATTTTCAAAACGCGATCAAACCATATTAATAGTGGTTGGCGTAATTGTTTTTATCATGTTAATGAACGGATTTGCTCATTTCCCATTTATACACTTTAATTCTACAATGGTTCATGGTATGCATGGGATCATGAGAGGTTGGTTTCCCATGGGCTTATTTTTTCCACTGATGATTATTCTATTGATTCTAGGCCTAGTACTAAAAAACAGAGGACTTGTAATTGCTGGAGTTGTGATATTTGGAGTAGGAATAATTATTCGATTTTTGTTTTGGATGGTTGCTGCTATGAGTTATTCAGGAACATTTATGTAAAAGATCTAACGCTACCTATTCCAAAAAACTTATTTACAATTTTAATCTCAAAAAAATGAAACAAACCACACACATAAATTTAGGCGGATCTGCATTTCAAATAGATGAAGATGCCTATCAAAAATTGAATAATTATCTTGCATTTTTGCAAAAAAAATTCTCAAGCGAAGAGAGTACGAGTGAAATAATGGAAGATATCGAAAATCGAATCAACGAATTGTTTCGAAAAAAATGTCCTTCGTTTTTTTTTGTTGTTAATATGGATTTGGTGGAAGAGGCCATAACTCAATTGGGGCGTCCTGAGGATTTTGGTGATACCAATACTGATTCCACCTTTCAAAAGTCAACTTCTTTCGAAGGAAGCTCACAGGAGCCTGCTCGACGTATGTATCGAGATACATCAAACCGAGTTTTTGGAGGGGTTTGTAGTGGGTTAGGTATCTATTTTAACATCGATCCGGTTATTTTACGAATTATTTTTGTTGTTTCAGTTTTTACCGGTATAACACCTTTAGTATATGTTGCATTTTGGATTGCAATGCCGAAAGCGTCATCTATTGAGCAATTAATTGATATGAAAGCTCGTAAAGAGAGTTATTCATCAATTAACCCTGATTATGTATCATCGCCTCCATTTGGAGCGGGCTTGGGTGATGTAATAAGCAAAATTGCTCGTGGAGTAGCCATATTAGTTGGTATTGTATTTACGATTGTAGGATTTGTTCTTTTATCATCCTTTATTTTATTGATTTTGTTTTTTAGTTTAATTACCGCTCGATTAATAGAATCGGGTCATTTGTGGGCACAATTGCCGGAACAAATATTACAGTTGAATGAGCTAACATTTCCCTCGATCGCACTTATTCTTGTGATTCTTATACCATTAGTAGTTCTATTTTATTTTGGAATTAGTTTGTTATTTAATATTCGAAAATCACTAGGCGTAGTTTCGTTAGTCCTATTTTTAGTATGGTTAGGTGCCATCTTGTTTTTACCTTTTACGTTATTAAAAACGTTTGGGAAATTTGCAATTAAATCAACTACAAAAACCGAAATAGCTATCGATGGTAATTACTCAACCTATTATATTGAACCAAATTTAGATGAAACGATATTGCCATACAATGAAGATGGATTTACTATTAATCATTTGAGAATAAGCACAGGAAATGACAAATTAGTGATTGGTGGAGATGTGTCAGGTACGATTGAGAAGGGAAAATCTGCAAAAATCATTGTTGAGAAAAAAGCATCGGGTAATAATATGGATGAGGCATCGGAAGTTGCTCAAAACATCGAATATTCAGTTATTCAAACCGATTCGATTATTCGATTGAATCGACAGTTTATTCTCAAGGACAAAACCCCAATTCGTAATCAAAAAGTTACGCTAACATTGCAATTTCCTGACAGTGTAAAAGTAGTGGTTAGTCCGCAAATACAAAGTTGGCTTGATGAAAACAACAAGCAGTAAGGATTGCATCTTGCTATTTCATCACTTAGAAGCTGTTTAAATTTTATAGAAGTCTAGATTAGAGAAGAAGAGAAGAAGAGAAAAAAATGAAAAAATGAATAGATGAAAATAGATTGTTCTCATATGGAAAATTTAAAATATCTCATCCATCCTTCTAAAATCTATTATTCTTTCTATCTATTTTTCATTTAAATTTAAACAGAGACTTAATTTTATTCGGTGATGTAACTTTTAGATTTGTCATTTCGTCCCAACTATGTTGTGCGATATCGTACAGTACTGTTTAATAATCAATCATAAAACTTCTGAATGATCGGAATGTAAAATTAGTTAAATAGCAAAAAAATAGATGATTAGCGTGTGTGGCATAGCACTTGTTAAACGTAAGAATCAGAAATTTTAAAACTCAAAATATGAGCAAGAGCATAATTAAAGTCGAGCAACTACATAAATCATATGTCATGGGACATAACTCATTACATGTGTTAAAAGGTATCGATATGGATATTAAAGAAGGAGAAATGGTGTCGATAATGGGCTCCTCGGGAAGTGGTAAATCAACCTTGCTAAATATTTTGGGGATATTAGATAACTACGATAAAGGCGGTTTTTACTTGGATGAAATTTTGGTTCAACAATGGAGCGAACGTAAAGCAGCTCAATTTCGAAATCAATACATTGGATTTATATTCCAGTCGTTTAATTTAATATCATTTAAAAATGCCATGGAAAACGTTGCTCTTCCATTGTATTATCAAGGGGTAAGTCGTAAAGCTCGAAATAAAACAGCCCTTGAATATTTGGATCGGTTAGGCTTATTAGAATGGGCTGAGCACACACCCAGTGAAATGTCGGGAGGACAAAAACAGCGTGTTGCAATTGCCAGAGCTTTAATATCGAAACCTAAAGTTATTTTAGCCGATGAGCCAACAGGTGCTTTAGATAGTCAAACATCGTTTGAGGTAATGGATATTTTGCAACAAGTTAATGATTCTGGAATTACCGTTGTTATTGTTACACACGAACAGGATATTGCCCAACGCACTCATAGGATCATTCGATTAAACGATGGTGTTATAGGATCCAACATTAGCAATGGAAATCATAAAAAGTCAGCTGAAAATATTTTAACCAATAACTAAATAAAACTATCATGATCGATTATTTCCAAGAGCTAATGTCAACGCTCAAAAAAAATCGCATGCGAGCAATCATGACTGGCTTTAGTGTGGCTTGGGGAATTTTTATGCTTATTCTGTTGTTAGGATCGGGCAAGGGACTTGAGAATGGCATGGAGAATAATTTTAAATCAACTTCCAAAAATGCCTTATGGATTTGGAGCAGAAGAACTCAAGTAGCTTACGATGGGTTAAAAGCTGGTCGACGAATTCAATACACCAATGAGGATTTCGATAACATAAAAAATCGATTTTCAGATGATATTGATAACATATCTGGACGATTTCATATTCGCAACGAGGCAGCAATAACTTATAAAAACGAGTACGGCAATTATCGGGTTGAATCGGTTATGCCCGAGTTTAATAAAATTCAAATCATGAACCATAAATTGGGTCGATTTATCAATCAGCCCGATTTGGATCAATTCCGAAAAGTAGTGGTGATTTCTGTTCCAATACAAAAAATATTTTTTAAAGATGAAGAACCAATTGGAAAATATATAAAGATTGGAGGAGTACCTTTTTTAGTGGTTGGCACTTATGAAGATGCTGAAAACAGAGATGATAAAAAGGTTTTTTTGCCACTCACTACGTCTCAAAAAGTATTCAATGGAGCAAATCGATTGAGCGAGTTGGCAGTTTCAACCAATGCCTTAACTGTTGAGCAAAACAAACAAATAGAAGAGGGAATACGCCTAACACTTGCGAAACATCATAGGGTTTCGCCCGACGATAAGCAGGCCATTGGCATTTGGAATACTCTGGAGCATTTTAAGCAAGCCAAAGGAATATTTACCGGAATCAGAATATTTATTTGGGTAATTGGCATAATGACAATCATTGCAGGCATAGTTGGTGTGAGCAATATCATGTTCATACTGGTTAAAGAACGAACCAAAGAAATTGGAATACGCAAAGCCATAGGTGCTACTCCCTGGTCGATTATTCGGTTAGTATTAAGCGAATCGATTTTTATTACCACACTAGCTGGTTTTTTTGGATTGGTACTAGGAATGGGATTATTAGCCATTGTTTCTTCTGTTCTGCAAAATATTGCCACTCAAAACCAAGGGCTGGAGCGAGCATTTATTAATCCTTCAGCCGATTTAGGGGTGGCTCTCTCAGCAGTTATAATTTTAGTTGTTGCTGGAATTGTTGCTGGATATATTCCTGCGCGCAAAGCCGCAGCCATTAAACCCATTGAAGCATTGCATGATGAATGATTTTGTATATTTTTCTATTCAATATCATTGTCTCAACAATATAAACTTAAAACTTATTTACCGTGTTTGATTTAGATCGTTGGCAGGAGATTTTCCAAGCTATCAAAAAAAATAAGGTTCGAAGTATTCTTACAGCTTTTGGCGTTTTTTGGGCCATTCTCATGCTAGTTGTCATGACTGGCTCAGGTAATGGTTTACGAAATGGAATTAGCGAAGGGATGAAAGATTTTGCCACTAATAGTGCTTTTATGTGGGCTCAGCAAACAACAAAATCTTATGAAGGATATAAGCGTGGACGTAATTGGGACTTATCTAATGGCGATATTGATGCTATTCGCGATCAAGTGCCTGAAGTTGATGTGATTTCTCCTCGAATTGATGGGGGGAAACTACGAGGAGGAGAAAATGTGGTTCGAGGGAAAAAATCGGCTGCCTATAGTGTTATGGGCGATTATCCCAGTTATCGAAAAATTGATCCTTGCACATTGCCATGGGGGCGTTTTATTAACGATGAAGATATTAAACAACGACGTAAAGTATGCATTATTGGCGAGAAAGTATATGAGGTGATGTTCGATAAAAATGAAGACCCTGTTGGAAAATATTTACGGGTGAATGGGGTTTATTTTATGGTAGTGGGTGTTTTTATATCCAATAACCCCAGCATAAATATTGGACCTAATAAAAAGGAAACGGTGTATATTCCCTTTACTTCAATGCAGCAAACATTTAATTATGGCGATGAAGTCCATTATTTTGGATTAACGGTTAAGAAGGGTGCTGAAGTGAAAAGTGTTATCGAAAAAATCAACCCCATCCTTCAAAAGCGTCATAAGTTAGATCCATCTGATACCGAAGCCATTGGTAAGGTTGATATTGAAAATGAGGTAAAAACTCGTACTTATGTTTTTTTAGGAATTAACATTTTAATTTGGGTGGTTGGTTTAGGGACGTTAATTGCTGGAGCTGTGGGGATTAGTAATATTATGCTCGTAGTAGTTAAAGAGCGAACCAAAGAAATTGGCATTCAACGTGCCATTGGTGCCCGACCATTTATAGTAGTGAGCCAAATACTAACAGAATCGGTGTTTCTTACCACCATCGCAGGATTTTTGGGATTAGCAGTGGGTACGTTTGCACTATATGTTGCCGATATTGCCATTGATGCCTCCAGAGCTGCAACTTTGGCTTCGGGAACCGATGAGCCTACTTTCTTTTTAAATCCCGAAATAGGATTGTCGTTAGCGCTATCCGCATTGGCATTACTGATTATTGTTGGTCTTATTGCAGGGTTGGTTCCTGCTTTAAAAGCGGTAAAAGTTAAGCCAATTGATGCTTTACGTCATGAATAATTTTTTGTAATGAAAGTCTTGAATCTTGATACTTAAATCTTGTGTCTTGAATCTTAAATCTAAATACTAAATTAAAAACATATGAAACGAGCAGCCAAATTATTATTAGTGTTAGTTATAGTCGGATTAGTTGGATGGGTAACCTTTTACCTATACAAACAAACTAAAAAAGATCCAGTTGTTTATTTAACTGAAACACCTGAATTTAGCGATATTATAAAAAAAACAGTTGCAACAGGTTCGATTATTCCTCGAAAAGAGATTCAGATAAAACCTCAAGAATCGGGAATTATTAACGAAATTTATGTTGAACCGGGTGATGAGGTTAAAAAAGGCGATTTAATTGCTAAGATTCAGATTATACCCGAAATGTTACAGGTAAACAATGCTGAGTCGAATGTGAAAAAGGCCGACATGAATTTTAAAAACGCCGAAATTGAGTACAAGCGTAAAAAAGAGCTGTATGAGAGTAAAGTAGTTCCTGAAGCAGAGTATTTAACTGAAAAGTTGAGGTATGAAACTGCTAGGGAAGACCTTAGTTCAGCATCTGATAATCTTCAGCTGATTAAAGAAGGTGTGTTGAAAAAAGCGGGAGCTCAAACCAATACGCTTATTCGATCAACTATTAACGGGATGGTGTTAGACGTACCAGTAAAAGAAGGTAATTCGGTGATAAAAAGTAATGCATTTAACGATGGAACAACCGTTGCTGTGGTGGCTGATATGGGTGAAATGATTTTCAGAGGTAAGGTTGATGAAACTGAGGTTGGGAAAATTAAATCGGGAATGAAACTGCTATTGTCCATTGGCGCTATCGATGAAGAAAAATACGAAGCTGATTTAGAGTTTATTTCACCTAAAGGGACAGAGGAAAACGGAGCCATTCAGTTTGAGATAAAAGCTGCTGTTAAGCTAAAAGAGGGGCAATTTATTCGATCAGGATACAGTGCTACGGCTGATATTGTTCTTGATCGACGCGATAGTGTGATGAATATCAAGGAGAAATTAATCACCTTTAGCAACGATTCTGCATTTATCGAGATTGAAAAAACGCCTCAGGTTTTCGAGAAGAAACAAATTAAAACCGGATTGTCTGATGGTATTTCTATTGAAGTAATTGAAGGGCTTTCGAAAGATGAAAAAATTAAAGTGCCTCAGATTTAAGATAATGACTATTTTAAATCTGATGAATTTTAAAATCATTGTCTAAATTAGAGACTTCATTTGAAGCTGTTTGAATTTTATAGAAGTCTAGATTTTTAGATTAGTGAAAGATAAATAGATAAAAAGATAAGAATATAAAAAAGATGAAAATAGAATGTTCTTCATCTGGAAAATCTAAAATATCTTATCTATCCTTCTAAAATCTAATATTCTTTTTATCTGTGTATTCATTAAAAATTAAATTAATACAGTTGCTTAACCCATTAATAACCATCCCTCTTAAATAGAAGAGGAGAAATTTAAAAACCATGCAAAAAAATCTTATAGTAGGTTTAGTCATTAGCCTGTCAGTCAGTTTCATGTCGGCTCAGGAGTCGAAAAAATGGACTTTGCAGGAATGTATCAGTTATTCGCAAACCAATAATTTATCAGTTAAACGTCAGCAATTAGATGTTGAGTATAAAAGGAATGAAGTGAATCGCAGTAAGTTCGATATGATTCCAAGTGTAAATGCCCAATCATCATATAATGCTGGATTTGGAAGATATTTAGATCGAGTTGATAACGTTTATCTTAATCAAACAACTCAATCCATTAATGGAGGTATTGGAGCTGATGTGGTTATTTTTAAAGGTTTAATTAAGCAAAACGCATTACAACAAACTAAATACGACTTGTTGGCATCGCTCGAAGATGTTAAAAAAGTTGAGAATGATATTACACTGGCTATTACTTCGCAATTTCTCCAGATTTTATTTGATCAGGAGTTATTAAATGTTGCCAAAGAACAGTATCAGCTTACACAATTGCAAGCAGATAGAACTAAAAAATTAGTGGATGCTGGAAGTGTTGCCAGGGGAAATTTTTTAGAGTTAAAATCTCAATTAGCAAAAGAAGCTTTGAGTGTGACAACGCAAGAGAATAGTTTAGTGTTATCGAAACTTAACCTTGGTCAATTGTTGGATTTGCCCGATGCTGGAGCATTTGAAATTTCAATTCCCGAATTGCCTGTTATCGATGCCCAAGTTACAGTTAATGCCGACAATGTTTATCAAAACTCATTGACTTTGATGCCTCAAATAAAAAGTTCGGAGTATCAACTTCAAAGTAATGTGTTTAAAGAAAAAATAGCAAAAGGATACATGATGCCCAGTTTAAGTGCTGGTGGAGGATGGAATACTCAGGCAAATTTAGAAGGTGCAGGATTAGGATCTCAATTAAAAAATAATACTTACAGTTCTGTAGGATTAACCCTAAACATTCCAATTTTTAATGGACATAATTCGCATTTGAATGCGAAAAATGCAAAAATTAGGGTTTTAGATTCTGAATATCAATTGCAAAGCGAGAAACTGCAATTGCAGAAAGACATACAACAGGCTTATGCCGATGCCATTGCATCTTATAAGAAATATTTAAGCAGCAACGAAGCAGTTGTTTCCTACGAAGAATCGTTTCGATATACAGAGCAAAAATTTAATGTTGGAGTTGTGAGTTCGGTTGATTATAATTTAGCCAAAACAGAGTTGTTAAAAGCAAAGTCAAGTCTATTGCAAGCCAAGTACGAATACATACTTCGCAATAAAATTTTAGACTTTTATAACGGCAATCCAATTGTGTTGTAACTAGTTCATCAAGTTTGTTTTTAAAAAAACACATTTCTCTTAGTTGAGGAGTGTGTTTTTTTTGTATTAGTCAAACATTTATCAACAACTTAGAATCTTCAAAATGCTTATCAGAAGCATTGTTCAAGATAATCATAACGGAGTGTGTTAATAACTATTTAGATACATTGGTGTAACATATTTTTAATGTATAAAATAAAAAGATAAATTTGTTTTAACTCCTAAATGGAATATTGTTTTATAAAATAATGAAAAAGCACCCTGTAATATTTGGCTTAATTGTTTTTGGCGTTCTTCTGGCGATGTTAATTGTTAGCAAAAAACTAGGGTGGATAGGCAAAGAATTTAAAGAAAAAGTTACCGTTGAAAAAGTTGCTTTAAGAAGTATTACCGAGATTATTACTGCAAATGGTAAAATCAAACCTGAAACGGAAGTTAAAATAAGTTCAGATGTGTCGGGCGAGATTATTGAACTATACGTAGCTGAAGGAGATAAAGTAAAACTGGGCGAAAAGCTTGCACGCATTCAGCCCGATATTTACGAGCGTAATCTGGAGAAAACAGAGGCATCAGTCCGAAATACAGAAGCTAATTTGGCTCAAATGGAGGCATTGTTTACTCAAGCACGTTTGGGTTACCAACGCAGTAAAGGGTTATTTGATCAAAAAGCAATTGCTCAACAAGAGTTCGAAAAATCGGAGGCTGATTATCAGGTCGCCAAAGCCAATTTGTCATCGGCCAAAGCAAGCATGCGAAATGCATTGGCTTCGCAAAACGAGGCTCGTGATAATTTGAGTAAAACAAACATTTATGCCCCAATGGATGGAATTGTATCCAAATTAAATGTTGAAAAAGGTGAACGCGTTGTAGGAACAGCACAGTTTGAAGGGACTTCATTAATGACGATTGCGAACCTAACGATAATGGAGGTTGTTGTTGATGTGAATGAAAACGATATCATTAGGGTTAAAAAAGGTGATACCTGCGTAATTGAAGTGGATGCCTATTTGAAAAATAAATTTAAAGGAGTGGTTACTGAAATAGCCAATTCGGCCAATGTGGAAGGAGTTAGTGCTGACCAAGTAACTAATTTTGAGGTGAAAATACTTGTGTTACCCGAATCGTATGCCAAACTTTTAAATGAGAAAGGAATTAATTATCCGTTGAGGCCTGGAATGTCGGCAACGGTTGAAATACAAACTAATACGGTAATTGATTGTCTGACAGTTCCAATTCAATCAGTGACATTAAGAAACGATACTTTAGTTACCGATTCAGTAAAAATAAAACAACTAAGTGCAAGTGAAAAACACGAAGTGGTTTTTATTGTGAAGAATGGTAAAGCATTGCAGCGAAATGTAGAAACAGGAATTCAGAACACTCAATTTATTCAAATTACAGAAGGGTTAAATTTAGATGAGGAGGTTGCAAGCGGGCCTTATAGTGCTATCTCGAGGAAACTAAAACACAATATGGCTGTTGAAGTTACCGAGAATTTAATGGATGAAAAAATAAAAAAATGATACCATAACTTTTAAATCATTATCCAATGGCAACAAATTCTTATTCCAACCAATCATTGGTACAACAACTAGCAATAGTTGAAATAACCAGTGTTGAGCAGCTTCGATTATTAGGAACTGAATATGGTTTTTTGAAGATCAAATCCTACTTTCAGGAAGCTGATAAAGATATTCTAGTACAAATAGAAGAAGTTATTCAAGGAATTCCGTGGAACCGTATGACGCAAAAACGTCGCGAAGAAGTGATGGATTTTTATGGAATGGTTATGAAAGAAGAGATGCTGGAATTAATTTACTAAGTAGTCTTTGCAAGAAAACTCCAAATACTGCGTTAATTTCATTTTGAAAACAGTCATTCACAAAAGGGAATTCCTTGATTTTCAAAACTTCGAAAGTTTTGTCTTTGAAGCTTTCTTGTCAAAGACAGCGAAATAGTGTAGTTTTTTTGTTAACGCTAAGTAGATTGATAGACTTAAAATAACAAATGGCTTTCTGGGATAATTTTTCTAGAAAGCCATTTTTATAATATTTAACCAAAGTAATTGTTTTTAACATGTTCGATTGTAAAATTATTGTATTTTTGGCATGCAAAGTCAATATCGTTCTCTTGAATTTGATTTTGGCATAAAAACAAAAAAATTGAAAAAATCATTCGCATCTGATCAAAAAAAATAAAAATGAAAAGGTATTATTTTTACAATAATCTAATAGGTTGGTTGGTATTTATAGTGGCTGCAATTGTATATATTTCAACAATTGAGCCTTCAGCCAGTTTTTGGGATTGTGGTGAGTTTATTTCAACCAGCGACAAGCTTTTAGTAGGCCATCCTCCTGGAGCACCTTTTTTTATGATTCTTGGTCGATTGTTTATTCTCTTTGCTCCTGATGCTGGCTCTGTTGCAGCGATGGTCAATATCATGTCGGCATTAGCTAGTGCATTTACTATTTTATTTTTATTTTGGACAATTACCCATTTAGCCCGAAAGTTGGTTTCTAAGGATAATTCAATGGAAGAATGGCAAATATGGGGCGTTTTAGGCAGTGGGTTAGTTGGAGCCTTAGCCTATACATTTTCGGATACATTTTGGTTTTCTGCAGTCGAAGGAGAAGTATATGCCATGTCTTCGATGTTTACAGCAATGGTTTTTTGGGCAATATTAAAATGGGAGAATGTGGCCGATGAGCCTCATGCCAACCGATATCTCATTCTTATTGGTTATTTGATGGGTTTATCTATTGGCGTTCACTTGCTGAATTTGCTTACTATACCTGCAATAGTAATGGTATATTATTATAAAAAATTCGAAGTTAACCGCACAAACACCCTTAAAGCGCTTGCTTTATCCGGAGCTATTTTAGTCTCAATTCTGTATGTAATCATTCCAGGAGTTATTAAAGTTGCCACATGGTTTGAGTTGATGTTTGTAAATGGTTTTGGATTAGGCTTTAATTCGGGTGTTATTTTTTATGCTTTTTTATTAGTAAGTGCATTAATTGCTGGAATTTGGTATACTTATATTAAAGGCAAGGTAATTTTGAATACGGTTATTACCATCGTAACGGTTATCATGATCGGCTACTCATCGTTCGCAATGATAGTAATTCGTTCAGCTTCCGAACCTACTATGGATCAAAACTCACCTGATGATGTTTTTTCTTTAATGGGTTATTTAAATCGTGAACAATATGGCGATCGTCCTTTATTTTTTGGACAAAATTATAGTTCGCCTATTGATCGTAATGCTAGTGAAGCAAAAAAAGGTGATCCTATTAGAGTAAAAAAAGGTGACAAATACGAAATTGTTGAGTATAAACCTGAATATGTGTTTGACTCTAAAACAACGACTATTTTCCCACGGATGTACAGTCGTGAACCTCGTCACATTCAAGAGTATAAATCATGGGCAAATATTAAAGGAAGAGATGTTTCAGTCGAAGATGATTATGGACGACCCAAGTTGTTGAATATTCCTACTTTGGGTGAAAACATTGTTTTCTTCGTTCGGTATCAGATCATGCATATGTATTTTAGATATTTCATGTGGAATTTCTCGGGGCGGCAAAACGATATGCAGGGCAATGGAGAAATTAATAAAGGAAATTGGATTACAGGCATCCCATTTGTTGATAAAGCAATGTATGGCGATCAATCCATGCTGCCTGAAATATACACAAAAAACAAGGCGCATAATACCTATTTTATGCTACCTCTAATACTGGGTTTAATAGGATTGTTTTTTCAATTTAGTAAAGGAATTGAAGGGCGAAGAGGCTTTTGGATTGTAGTGTTGCTTTTTTTCTTAACTGGATTGGCAATTGTAATTTATTTAAATCAAACTCCGCTTCAACCTCGTGAACGAGATTATGCTTTTGCAGGTTCATTTTATGCATTTGCAATTTGGATCGGCTTAGGGGTGCTGGGATTAACCGAATGGCTCAAAAAATATATAAATGGAACAACAAGTGCTGCAATTGTAACTTCGGCTTGCTTGGTGCTTGTTCCAGGAATTCTTGCATCACAAAACTGGGACGATCATGATCGCAGTGAACGTTATGTTGCACGCGATTTAGCGTATAATTATTTGAACTCATGTCAAGAAAATGCTGTTATTTTCACCAATGGCGATAATGATACTTTCCCTCTTTGGTACATTCAAGAAGTTGAAGGGGTAAGAACAGATGTTCGAGTTTGTAACCTTAGTTACTTGCAAACGGATTGGTATATTGATCAAATGAAGCGCAAAGCCTACAAGTCCGATCCTTTGCCATTTTCACTCACCCACGATCAGTATGTAACAGGAACAAGAGATTTGGTTTATCTATTTGAACGGATCGAAGGACGAGTTGATTTGAAAAAAGGGATGGAGTTTCTTGCTAGCGATAATCCAAAAACAAAACAAATACCAAATTATCAAGGAAAGGTTGAGCATTTGCCTTCAAAATCATTCTTAATTCCAGTCGATAGTGCATTGGTTATAAAAAATGGAATCGTATCTCCTAAGAACTCTAATTTAATTGAAAAGGAAGTTGATATTGATATAAAAAAGGAGTATATTCTTAAGAATGAGGTTATGATCCTTGATCTGTTAGCAACAAATAACTGGAAACGACCGGTTTATTTTGCAGTTACCGTTGGCTCCGAAAATTATCTTGGTCTTCAGGATTATTTTCAATTAGAAGGATTTGCATACCAAGTTGTACCTATTAAAACAAAAAGCGATGAAATGAGCGCTGGTAGAGTAGATGCAGATCGTATGTATGATAATGTCAAGAAATTTCGATGGGGAGGATTTAACAATCCGAAAGTATATTTAGATGAGAATCACATCCGAATGGCTACTAGTGTTCGAAACAACCTTGGCCGTTTAGCTTCAGCGTTGGTTGATGAAGGAAAGAACGACAAAGCACTTGAGATATTGAATTTAACGATGGATCAATTGCCACCATCACGAATACCACATAATTATTTTTCAATATTTTTGGCTGAAGCTTATTACAAGTTAGGAAGTAATGCAAGTGGAGATAAAATTCTTCAAGAGTTGGCATCAGATAATTTAAAGGAGCTTAAGTTTTACTCTTCTCGAGGTTCTGCAAATTACTATACAGAGGAGATGAATAGAAATATGGCTATTTACATGGAAATTGCAAAAATGGCTGATAAATACAACCGGAAAGAGGCTTTAAAGGAATTTGATACTGCCTATCAAAGTTCTTTGCAACGATTAAAGTTCTATGAAAATTGAGATTGGTAAGACCCCCTTTTTGGATTAAAATTTTTTACCCCTCTGTTCTATGGCGAGGGGTAAAAGATAAAGCTTTTGTTTATTTAACTTTCGATGATGGGCCTGTTCCGGAGGTGACACCATGGGTAATGCAAGTGTTGGATGATGCTGGAATTAAAGCTACTTTTTTTTGTGTAGGAGAAAATGTATTAAAAAACTCCGAATTGTATAAACAATTAATAACAAAAGAGCATCAGGTTGGCAATCACTCATATAACCATATAGTTGCAACACAGTGTAGTTGGAATGAATATGTTGAGAATTTGATAAAAGCAAGAATTTATATCGATTCAGATTTATTTAGGCCTCCTCATGGAAAACTAACTCCGTGGCAAGCATGGAAACTCCGGAAAATGTTTCGGAAAATTGTTTTGTGGGATGTATTGTCCTATGATTATGACAATTCACTTAACCCTTTTGAGATTATTGAAAATGTAATGAAAAATGTGCGAAACGGCTCAATTATTGTTTTTCATGATTCGGTTAAAGCCTTCGATCGATTGAAAATTGCATTGCCCGAACTAATAGCCCAGTTGAAAGCAAAAGGGTTTGAATTTAAAATTATTTAAAATAGATATCAAAATGAACGTTTTAATATTAGGAGCAGGAGGACGAGAGCATGCTTTTGCATGGAAAATCAACCAGAGCAGATCATTAAGTAAACTGTTTATTGCTCCTGGAAATGCTGGAACTGCTGATTTAGGAACGAATTTGGATCTAGATCTTAATAATTTCGATAAAATTAAGAGAGCAGTTCTCGAAAACGACATTAATTTGGTAGTGGTTGGACCAGAGGAAGCTCTTGTGAAAGGGATAAAGGACTATTTTTTAAACGATCAACAAATTGCTTCAATACCTGTTATTGGACCTACCGCTGAAGGAGCAAGACTTGAAGGGTCGAAGGATTTTGCAAAAGACTTTATGCGTCGTCATAAAATTCCTACGGCCAAATACAAATCAGTCAACACAACTAATATTAACGATGGCATTTCGTTTCTCCAATCGCTAACTGCTCCTTATGTGTTAAAAGCAGATGGGTTGGCTGCAGGAAAAGGTGTTGTCATTCTTGATTCACTCGATGAAGCCGTAGCAGAATTAAACTCAATGCTTGAAGGAAAGTTTGGTGCAGCAAGCAATACGGTTGTAATTGAGGAGTTTTTATCAGGTATCGAATTGTCGGTATTTATTTTAACCGATGGTCATAGTTATCTTATTCTTCCTGAGGCAAAAGATTATAAGCGTATTGGCGAAGGTGATACCGGTTTAAATACTGGTGGCATGGGAGCTATTTCGCCTGTGCCTTTTGCTACTAAAGAGTTTATGAAAAAGGTAGAGCAACGCATCATTATTCCTACCGTTGAAGGGTTGAAAAAGGATGACATACTCTACAAAGGTTTTATATTCTTTGGGTTGATTAATGTGGATGGAAATCCAATGGTGATAGAATACAATGCTCGTATGGGTGATCCTGAAACAGAAGTTGTTTTCCCTAGGATTAAAAACGATGTATTGGATTTATTTATGGCATGCGCCGAAGGTGAATTAAAAAAACACACCATTGACATTGATCCTAATCCCTGTGCCACTGTTATGATGGTATCGGGTGGCTACCCTGAAGAGTATGAAAAAGGCTTCCCTATAACTGGATTAAATAGGGTTAAAGGAAGTTTGGTGTTTCATGCAGGAACAGTATTGAAAAATGATCAGGTGCTAACCAATGGCGGCCGCGTATTAGCTGTTAGTTCATTTGGTAGAGATATGGAAGAGGCGCTAGAATCATCATACCGAAATTTATTAAATATCCATTTCGACGATTATAACTATCGCTCAGATATTGGATTTGATTTGGATTAAATTATGCTTTATCGGTCATTTAAAGATAATACGTTTGTTGGTCTGTTACTGGTTCCAATAATTATTCTGCTGCTATGGGGGAATGCTCTGTTAGCAAATGGAGAAACAGCTGGGCATGAGGTTTTTATGCCATTTTACGAATTCCTAGTTTCATTAATTGGCAATCATCCTCTTACTGGAAAATTTCTAACTCTTTTTATCGCTTTTGTAATTCATTTTGGAGTTAATCGTTTTAATGCTCGATTTTCGCTGATATCTGGGCATACATTAATTCCGGGTATTTCGTTTTTAATTTTTGTTAGTGGTTATTCTCAGGTTCAAAACATTCAGCCAATATGGATTTTTCTTCCTTTTTTGCTGTTGGCGTTGGGTATTTTATTTTATAGCAGCAGTAAAAAAGAGCATTCTTCAACCATATTTAATGCCTCATTTTTGGTGTCGTTAGGAGCAGTTTTCTATTCTAAAGGACTATTTTTTATGCCTTTTATGTGGTGGGCAATGATATTATTAAATATTTTCTCTTTACGATATTGGTTGGCATCTATGTTAGGGATGATTCTTCCCTTTATTTTTCTGGCATCAGGGTATTATTTAGGCGGTAGTTTTGATCTTCTTTTTAGTAATTTTATTGAAACATTTATTTCGCCGGTAGCATTTTATGAGCATAATATGTTTACCAATCTTTATAATGCGTTGCTTTTAGTTATTTTATTCGGAGGTGTTTTAATTGCAATACAACGATTAAATTCTATTAAAATAATTACCCGAAAGTATTATCGGGTAATTATTATGCTTGTGATTTATTCAATAGGGTTAATGATTACTCCTTTTTTTTCGATGGAGTTAATTCCTGTAGTTGGAATTGGTGCAGCTTTTTTAATAACAATTTTGTTTGAGAATGTCAAAAAAACGAATACGCGTGAGATATTATTTTTTCTTTTTCTTCTGATTACCATTGTTTCAGGTTGGCTTATTTAGGAATTCATCTAAATTATAACTTAGAGAACGAATAGGATAAAGGATAGTGGATGATTGAATTAATTCCAATGCGAGTTCATGACTATAATGTTGTATTAGAGATATACAATTGCTATGTTGAAAATTCGACTGTATCTTTTCATTACAAAACTATAAGTGAGACTGAATTAAGAGAGTTTCTAATTGTTGGACATCCAAAATATCGATCGTATTTTATATACTCGAATAGCGAAATTGCTGGATATTGCTATTCGAGTATATAAAAGCGTGAAGCTTATGATCATACCGCTGAAATTACAGTTTATTTAAAGGATTCTTTCTCAGGGAAAGTCATTGGCTCTATTGTTTTAGCTAAAATGGAGTTAATAGCTAAAGAGGTAGGTATTTCAACTATAATAGGTATCATTTCAGGCGAAAATAGCTCAAGTATAAAACTTTTTCAGAAATGTGGGTATAAGCAATGTGGGTACTTTGAGAAAGTAGGTTTCAAATTTAATCGATGGATTGATATAATTGCTGTTCAAAAATTATTACTGTAAGTGGTTATAATTAAAGCCATTTAGCTAATACCGATTCAAGAATATCAAGTTTTACAGGTTTAGCAATGTAATCATCCATCCCAGCTTCTAAACAAATTTCTCTATCGCCGTGCAATGCATTTGCAGTCATGGCAACAATAGGTATTTTAATTTGCCGAATGCGTAATTCCCTTGTCGTATCTAATCCATTTAATATTGGCATTTGAATATCCATGAATATTAAATTAAATTCATTTGGACTATTTTCTACCATATCAAGAGCTTCCTGTCCGTTTTGGGCAATTTTAATAATTAAACCATATCGAAAAAGCATTTTTTCCGCAATTTTTTGATTGATTATATTGTCTTCAACCAATAACACTCTCTTATCTTTTATTCGCTCGGTAAGCGTGTCTAAATCAATTTCTTCGGTTTTAGTATTTGGTGCGAATAATCGGGTAAGCGCGTTTTGAAGGTTGTTGTACTTTAAAGGAAGTTGAATGTAAAAATAATCCTTGTCATTACTTTGTTGGTTATCACTAATGTTTTCAGGTGTAAGTACAATCATCTTTAAATTAGCATTGAATTTCTTTAAGTCGGCCAGAAGATCCTCTTGCGATTTTGTGATGATGGATGACTCTATAATAATTAGTTTAACATCAGAATGGGATGAGATTTTTTCAGACACCTCTTTTTCGTTAGTGGCTTCAACGAGATTAATACTCCAATTAGTTAGTATTTTTTTAGCTAATAGAAGCGTTGTTTTATTGTCAGTAGCAAGTAAAACATTAATCCCTTTAAAATGCTCGCTTATTCTTATAAATTGATTTTGGTTTTTTTCTATCACAAAAGGAAGTGAAAAATGGAATACTGACCCTGGATTTTCCTTACTCCAATTAAAATTAGGATTTGGACTTTCGGCCCATATTTTGCCTCCCATTAAACCAACCAACATTTTCGAAATGCTCGTGCCTAAGCCTGTTCCTCCATATTTTCGAGTAGTTGACCCATCAGCTTGAGTAAATGATTCAAATATTTTTTCTAGTTTTTCTTTAGGTATTCCAATTCCAGAGTCTTCGATAGAAAAATGGAGATTTATTTCATTCCCCATCTGTTGAATTACATCAACCTTAACAACAACCTCTCCTTCGGAAGTGAATTTAATGGAATTACCAACTAAGTTAATAAGTATTTGGATTAATCGACCCTCATCGCCAATTAACAATGGGGGAACCGTATCATTCAAATTGGCTACTAATTGAATTCCTTTTTGTTCCGCTTTATAACCCATTTGATCCTGGAGATAATTAATAGTCGACCAAATGTTAAAAGGATAGGATTCGATTTTCATTTTCCCAGCCTCAATTTTCGAGAAATCAAGTATGTCGTTAATAATGTTAAGTAATGTTTGACCTGATTTAGCAATTATTGAGATGATGTTATGTTGTTCTTTTGATAATGCTGTTTTATTAATTAAGTCGGTCGCTCCAATAATACCATTCATTGGTGTTCTAATCTCATGACTCATATTGGCTAAAAACTCCGATTTAGCTTTGTTTGATTCCGTTTCTCGTTTTTGAACCTCTTTTTGAGCACTAATATCCATGAAAGCCTCCAAATTAAATGGGATATCATTTAATGTTATTGGCATTATATTTTTCAGAACTTGTCGGTAGATATTGTTTTTAGTGACTGCAAGTTGCTCTTCTTTAGTAATTACAACAGCTCCAGTATTTTTATCGGTGTATTGATCTTGACTTATGGTTGTGAAAAACTCAGCTGTAATATGGCCTTCAATCATTTCCCTTGCATCGTCAATGGAATTGAATCCCATAATAATGGCAGCCGTTTTATTAATTTGAATAATTTGATTTTGCTTATTGGTAATGAAAACCCCAACTGGAAGATTGTCAGTTATTGTTTTCATGGTCTCGTTACTATTTCTTAAGGATTCGGTAAGTGTTTTTATTTCCGATATATCTTCTTTAATAGCTACGTAATTCGAAATTGATTTCGACTCATTTAGTACGGGCGAAATAATTACTTTTTCCCAATACAAACTACCATCTCTGCGGAAATTAGAAACTTGGCCACTCCAAATTCTTCCTTCTTGTAAGGTTTGCCAAATGGTATCCATAAAATGGTGTGGCTGATTGCGTCCAAGAAAAAATGGAGTTTGACTTTCTAAAGCCTCTTTTTTTGTATAGCCAGTAATTGTCGAAAAACCTTGATTTATATATTGAAGATTTCCTTTTGTGTCGGTTATTAAAATGGATATGGGGCTTTGCTCTACTGCTAATAGTAGTTTTGTATTGTTTTCTTCAGCTTTATACCTTCGTATAATAACCTTATGAATTTGACTAATTAATAAGACCGATATAATAATTACAATAATTGAAAATAATCCTAGACTTATGTATTTAAAGGTGTGGTATTTGCCTATGACATTAATGTTTGAATTGTTTAAGTAAACGATTTGTTTATTAATGGTAAACGATACAATGTTTTCTATTTCAAGAATTCTTTCGAAAACCGATTCAGCTTGTTTTAAATAAAAACTAACCGATTCTCGCAAGTCGGTTTGCACGATTTTGGGTTGATATAAATAGTTGCTTACATGTGCCGAAATAGTTGAAGATAATATATTTAGGTCGACTAGCTTGGGGAGTAATTCATTAATTTCTTCAATTGGGTCTTCTGAATCATCTTTATTGTACTCAATTATTTCAGTTATTTCATCTAACGAAGGCAGATTAACTCGTTTTACCATAGGAACAATTCCGCCCGATTTTAAAACTTTTAAATGATTTGTACCGGTTGAAATTAAATCATGAATTGCTTTTTGATTATTGGCAAGTTCTTGCGGATGAGTGATGTTAGCATAGTTGTTGAAGGCGAGGTTTAGCTGAAGGAGGTTTTCTTTTAGTAACGATTCAATCTTCTGTTTTTGTTCTTGATTATGGATTTTGTATCGATACTTTAGAATGTAACTATTATCGAAATAGTTCTCAATGGATAAAAATGCTGCTAGAGTAAGGATGTAAATCGATACAAGTAATAGTAATTTGCGAATAATTGGTTCGCTTAAGAATGATTCGTTGCTTCTAATTTTCATATGACCTTGATCTGTTGCAGCAATCAGAATATTGGTGTTTTACGCTTGATTATTCCAAATTGTTTTAAGCTTGCTGTACTTTCATCCGAAGATACAAAATTTAAAAAGTAATTTGCTAATTTGGGATTTTTTGAACAAGATAAAACTCCAATATATATATCAGAAAGGTCATTTGTATCAATTGGTATTGATTCGACTTCTTCGGTAGTTTTTAGTCGATAATATTCAGATTCCCAGCTAATTGTAATGTCTGCTTGGTGGTTGACAACACTTTTAATTAGCCCTCTTGAATCAACCGAAAGGGCAACTACATTTTGCAAGACATTTAAATAAATCCCTTTCGTGGTTAGGAATTGACGAGTAGTAAAGCCGAGGGAACTTGTTTCTGGATTGGCAAAAACGATGGACAAACCGGGTTTGCTAAGAATTGAAGTTATATCTTCCTTTAAATCCAATGGATTTCCTTTAGGTATAATTAAAGTTAATTTATTGTACCCAATCAGCAAAGAGTCTGTTATGTAAACATTCGATCGTTTAGGGAAAATAGAAAAAGCAGATCTGGTATCAGGAAGAAATAAATCGCCCTGTTTAGAGAAATTGATTACTCCAATAAGGTTTTGTGAGCAATCATTAATAATTTTCAGTTTACACTTATGTTTTTTTTCAAATCCACTTTGCAATGATAGCACATAAGGAACCATTGAGTTTTCGCAATATATTACCAATTGGTTAAAAGAATTCTCTGCAACAGGTGTTTCAACTTTTTGCGAAGTATTATTCCTACATCCCCATATACTCATGAAAAAGAGTACCAATGCAATATAACCAGTTTGTTTTAGCAATTGATATGTTTTAACTTATTATGTTGACACAAGTTACTAAATTATTATTTTCAAAACAGGCGTTTTATCATAGATTCAGAGAGTTTGGTCAAATTTTACTTTGATTGAATGAAGTGTTTTTTAATCCATTTAGGAATAAGAATAGATCCTATAATAAGATAAGGGTAATAGCTTATTATTCGCCAAAGAAATGCAACAAAACTCTCCATCCCAATTGGTAAGTTACCGGCTAAAAATGCTTTAAAAATATATTCTGCAAAACCACTTCCTCCAGGAGTAGGTGTAATTAGCATCATGACCCACATGATGAGCTGTTTAGAAAAAATTAAGAGATGCTGCGAAATGGAGAAAAATGAAAGGTCAAATAAAAACAAAATCAATGCATTTACTACTAAATATCGGGCAGTCCAACTGATAGAGGTTGCAAGAATCGCTTTGCCCCATTTTTTTTTAGGCCAATTTTTAAACTGAATGGATGCTTTTAATAAATCATCACCAGAATCATTTGCTTGGGGTCTCCATTTTCGAATGATAGGAAGTTTAAATATAAATAGAAGAAGCCATTTTAAGCCACGAGGGTTAATGAACATGCCATACGATAAGATTAATGTATAAATTAGCTTAATACTATAACCTCCCATTGCGATAAGGAAAAATTGATTTAAATACCAAGGCGAATTTTGAACGAATTCCCCAAAGGAAAAGGCATCTGTAAATCCTACTATAAGAAGTATAATAGGGAAAGTAAGGATAAAGTATAGTTCATCCAATAATGAGGTCATCATAACTATTGCGGAACTTTTACCTATTTTAATTCCTTCTTTGTTGATGAAAAATATTGCAACGCTTGTTCCGCCTACAGCAGAGGGAGTTATTGCAGATGTAAATTCCCACAACATAATGACATTCAAACATTTTCGCCATGATAAATCATTCTCCGATAAAATACGAAGACGCCATATGTACCCCAAATCTCTAACACCCATTAAGCCAAAAGCCGCAGCAATAAAAAAAATGGAAAGAGGTGTAAAACTTAAGCTTGATAAACGACTGAAATCAAAGTCGCGTAACAGAAAACCAGAAACCGCTATGCCAATGATAATTGGTATAATGATTCTACCAGGACGAATTTTATATAGAAGTTTACCAGAATTATCAACCATATTAGTTATATCAATTGAGCTAAAGTTAGTCGATTTTGGTGAGACAAAAAAAGCTGGTTGATATATAACCAACCAGCTTTTGTGGAGAATATCGGAATCGAACCGATGACCTTTTGACTGCCAGTCAAACGCTCTAGCCAACTGAGCTAATCCCCCATGAATATGAGATGCAAATATAATTAATTTTTCGAAAGTTGAGTTTTATTGAAAAAAAATGTTTTCTCACTCTTATTATATTAGTGTCTTTATAGTGTTTAACACTTTTAAGCGAACGAATCTCTTGAGTTTTTTGAAATGAAGATGTATATTTACAAATAGAATTTAATGAATCAGACACTTTAAAAAATATGCTTCAATAACTCAATTTGATTGTTAAAACGATACAATTATTGTAAAAAAATCAAAAAACAGTTTTAAAAAATCGGTTGATAAGTACAATTTTTAAAACAATTTAAGAAAAAACGGTGTAAAATAATTCGGATTTAAAATTTATATCTATTTTTAGGGGCGCATTTCAAAAAATAAAATTGTTGAAATGATGTCGACTAAATGAAGTTTCAAAAAATTATAGGCACCAATAGAAAATTGTAATTATGGAAGTAAAAAAGTCGCCCAAAGCCGACCTCGAGAACAAGAAAGCAATTTTCATGCAAATAGGGTTGGTTACCGCATTAGCAGTTGTATTGATTGCTTTTGAGTGGACAAGCTCTGATTTGAAGAAATCGCAGTTCCAAATGATGGAAGACGTCAATGCTGAAGAAGAGATTGTTCCAATCACTCGTCAGGAAGAGGTTAAGCCACCTCCACCACCACCACCACCACGTGTATCGGATGTTTTGAATATTGTTAAAGATGATATTCAACTCGATGACGAGTTAGATTTGCGGAGTGAATCGAACGACAAAACAGAAGTTCAAGTTCGAAATATCGAAGTAAAAGAAGAAGATGATGCTGATGCAGCAGTATTTTTTATAGTTGAAGATATGCCAGAATTTCCTGGCGGAAATGAAGCTTTAACTAAGTATTTGGCAACATCGGTTAAGTATCCTGTTATTGCTCAAGAAAATGGTATTCAAGGACGTGTTTATGTATCATTTGTTGTTAGTTCTAAAGGTACTGTGGAACAAGTGAAAATTGCTCGTGGAGTAGATTCGAATCTTGATAAAGAAGCGATGCGTGTTGTTATGAATATGCCAATTTGGAAGCCTGGAAAACAAAGAGGTAAACCAGTAAAAGTTTCCTATACTGTACCTATTAATTTTGTGTTACGATAAATCATTTTACTTTATATCTTTGTAACCCGGTTAAATTATTAACCGGGTTTTTTTATTAATATGATAGATAAAAACACACTAGGCGGAGATTTTGAGCAGGTTGTTTTAGTCGCTGTAAAATCGCAGTTGCAAACAGATGCACAAATTGTTGAGTATTTAGATGAGTTAGCATTTTTAACTGAAACTGCCGGCGCAACCCCAGTTAAGCGATTTGTGCAAAACTTACAAGCGCCTGATAATAAGACATATGTTGGAACTGGTAAGCTTGATGAAATAGCTGAATATTGTGGTTTGTATGAGATTGAAACAGTTATATTTGATGACGAACTATCGCCAGCTCAATTACGAAATATTGAGCGAGTTTTAAAAATCAGGGTGTTAGATCGAACCAATCTTATTTTAGATATTTTTGCACGTAGAGCAAGAACAGCCAATTCGAAAACTCAAGTTGAATTAGCTCAATATCAATATTTACTACCACGATTAACTCGTATGTGGACGCATCTAGAGCGTCAGCGCGGAGGTATTGGAATGCGTGGTCCAGGGGAGAAAGAAATTGAAACTGACAGACGAATTATTCGGGATAAAATTGCCAAGCTAAAAGATGATTTGGAACATATCGATCGTCAGAAAAATACACAACGGCAAAATAGAGGAAAGATGGTGCGTGTTTCGTTGGTTGGATATACGAATGCAGGCAAGTCAACCTTAATGAATGTATTAAGTAAATCGGATGTTTTTGCCGAGAATAAACTATTTGCAACACTCGACACTACCGTTCGTAAAGTTGTTGTTGATAATTTACCTTTTCTTTTAGCCGACACGGTTGGATTTATACGAAAGCTACCTCACCATTTAGTTGATTCATTTAAATCGACACTTGATGAATTACGCGAATCGGATTTGCTGCTTCATGTTGTGGATATATCACATCCAGGTTTTGAGAATCAGATTGAAGTCGTGAATAAAACTCTTTTGGAGCTCTTGCCCGAAGGAAAGCCCGTAATAATGATTTTCAATAAAATTGATGCTTTTTCGTATACGGTTAAAGAAGAGGATGATTTAACTCCTGGAACTCGTTCGAATTTATCGTTGGATGATTTGAAGAATACCTATTTGAGTCAATCGGATTTATCTGTTTTTATTTCGGCATTTAATAAAACCAATTTCAATGAATTAAAAGATATCATTTATAAGGAGGTTAAACGAATTCATGTTACTCGTTTCCCGTATAACGATTTTCTTTATAATGTTGAGCAAGAGACGGATTGGGATGAATAGTTTTGATATCTGACTTAATGCAACATTTGCTATGAGTTGTAACGCAGAGTTCCCGGAGAATAAGCGCAACGTTTGATGAGGGATTTCTCTTTGTAATTCTTTGCAAAAATACCTCCGCGCCCTTTGCGGTAATACCCTCGTTCTTCACGAAATTACGTTGTGGTTACTTATATAAGTTCGGCGGTCGGTTTTTACCTTAGTTGGATTGTATCACAAAGATTAAACGCCTAGTTAGCTAAGGGTTGTATTACAATTTGTTTTTTTAGTTATATTCTTTACAACTTTGTTTTGCGAAAACGGAGCTTCAATCTGCGAGCATCCATTGGCCAAGCGTTGGAATAGTCTACGATAAACAAAACGAATAATGATATTATAAAACGGAGGCAAAGCTATCCGTTGAGGGGGGGTAAGTCATTAATTACCATTTTGTATAAAAACAGTGAAAAGGATACAAGACATAGATGCCATGCAGCACAAATCAAGGACAAGCTATTTTCTCTAATCAATACAGTTGTTCGTGACAATAAAGCAAAATAGGCTTACGCAGGATAAAAACTTTGATCATGCAACAATTAACTTTATAGGTATAGGCGCTTAGACCTCCCTTGTTAAGTACTGATTTTATTCATATTTATTTATAATTCACCATCTTTCTTAGTAACACATCGAATATTGTATCCATATTTGACCTTCTATTGTATCTAAAATGATATTCATC